>JBDNCV010000150.1:0-9247 GCA_046719465.1 Anaerolinea sp. | reverse complement strand
GTGATCGTGTCGAGCAGGTCGCGGTTGCGCTCCTCAAGCACAGAATCGACCACGTTCTGGATGACCGTGGGAAAGACGAGGCTGGTGGCAGCAGCAATCAAGAGGCCGACCATGGCCACGGTGAGGCGGGCGCGGTAGGGGTGGAGATAGGCGATCATGCGGCGCCACTGCACCGGGCCGGGCGGCACAGGCTCGGCATCGGGGGCAGCGGGGCGGCGACGACGGAACAAGCTCATGGGGTGGCTTCTTTCATAGGTGGATTACATCAGCAAGTGTACGACGATAAGCCTAGCGCGACGTGAGAAAGGCACGCTCACATGCTGAGCGGCAGCACGAGTGAGACGGTGGTTCCGCCGTGGACGTTGTTGGCCGCCCAGATGTCGCCGCCGTGCCGCCGGATGATGGTGCGCGCAATCGTCAGGCCGAGTCCGCCGCCGTGAATCTCGCTGATGCGCTCGTCGCGCCCGCGGTACATGCGGTCGAACACCAACTTCAGCTCCTCTGGGGGGATGCCAATGCCTTGATCCGCCACGTTGCAGTAGATCTCGTCACGGTCTGACCATGCGTGGATCACCACGTTTTTCTCGGGGGCAAGGGTGTATTGGATGGCGTTTTGGATGATGTGGCGCAGCGCAAGCTGGAGGCGTTCGGGGTCGCCCATGATCGGCGGGAGCTGATGCTGGAGCGACAGCACAATGCCGACGCCGCGCTCAACCGCCATCGCCTCTAGCGATTTTACCGTCCGTTCGATGATGGCGTCCAGCATGATCGGGATGTGCTGGAGGGGCATCCCCGCTTCAATCCACGCCAGATCGACCAGCGAACTCACCATGTCGTTGATCTTGTTGACGGTTTGGCGGGCGCGGGTGAGGAACTTGCGCTGCACGTCGTTGAGCGGGCCGGTGCGCCCGACAAGATCGACGAAGCCGCCGATGGCGGAAACAGGGTTGCGCAAGTCGTGGGCGATGGCGCGCACGAGGGCTTCGCGGCGGTCTTCGAGGTCGCGCCGCTCGGTGACGTCTTGCAGCAGCACGACGCGCTCACCGTTGGCAAGCTGCGCGGTGATGCCCTGCGCGAGGCGTCGCCGTGGCAGGCGGATGTCGGCGGTGGCAGGGGCTTCACCCGTCATGAGCATGAGGAGCGCGGGGTTCTTGGCGAAGATTTGATCAGGACTGCGGCCCAACACTTCCTCAACGGTGATAGCCAGCATGGAGCAGGCCGCTGGGTTAATCCGCGCGATTAACCCGCGGGCGTTGAGCACCAGCACGCCGTCAGCGGTGGTGTAGAACAGGTAGTCCCCCAATGTAGGCGATAAGAGCGACGTCATGATGATGAAGCCATCTGTAATAACAGAAACCAGTTTATCACAAATCAACCGCGCCGATAGAACGGTTGACCGCGCTGGGAGTGTCTAAACCTAAACAGATGGTGAAGCCTCACCCCTAAATCCCCTCTCCCGCAGAGAGGGGACTTTTGCCCCCTTCTCCAGTGGGAGAAGGGGGTTGGGGGATGAGGCCTTGTAGCACCAACCGAACAAGACGAGATGACGCATCACCGCGACCTTAGACACTCCCCCGCGCTGGGAGTATCTGTAGTGGAACAAATCAAACGCCGGATGCTCACGGGTGGGACGCAGCGCGACAAAACACAAACGAGGGGCGAGCCGCTGGCTGACCCCTCGCTTGTCAAGACAGATGCTGCGGCTTAGCGCGCTGGCTCCACTTCCCACGTGCGCAGGCCTTCATAGAAGCGGAATACCTCGTTGTTGAGCGTCTCCAAGACGTGAATCCCGCTGCTGGGGATGAACACCCCTTGCTCGTTCACCGTGCCGCCCGCGAGATACTCATAGCGTGTGGTGTAGCCCAACTCGTTGCCGATGGCCCAGCCGAGCTGTTCGCGCAGTTGGGGCGTCTCACGCCAGAGCTTGCCAAAGCCGCGCTCGGGCTGGGTGCGGTTGCCGCCGACAGGCGGGACGATAGATGGGTCGCGCTCCATCATGCCCTCTTCAAAGGTGTCGTTATAGACCTGCCAGACCTGCGTGCCGTCCTCGGCGGTGGTCAACACCCAGATTTGGTCAACGGGCTGAAGCCAGAACATCCGACCGCGTTCAAAGGTTTGGTCGGCGATGAAGATCTGGCCAACGACCGGCGTTGGGAATGGGTCGGTAGTGGGAGTGACGGAAGGGGTGGGGCTGG
This sequence comes from Anaerolinea sp., assembly GCA_046719465.1. Taxonomy (GTDB): domain Bacteria; phylum Chloroflexota; class Anaerolineae; order Aggregatilineales; family Phototrophicaceae; genus JANWYT01. The sequence continues at coordinate 7,052 of JBDNCV010000150.1, read as the reverse complement.
AGAACGGCGTGCCCTCAGGGGTCGGGGTCGGGGTGGGGGTGGTCAGCGGTAAAGGCCCGGTGGCGGGTTCTGCGGTGACAATGACCGTAACAGGCACTTCGCGCGTTACTTCCATGATGAGCAGGGTGGGTTGAACGCCTTGACAGGCGCTGGCAAACAGGGCGACGAACGCCCCGATCATCGTCAGCCTTAGAGACATGACAGACTCCTTCAGTGTTGTGCAATCCACCTGTATTTTATCAGACGTGGGCGAGAAGTAAGCGGGACAAGTGGGGGATCGTAGAGCAGGCGTATTGTTGGATCAAGTGTTGAGTTGAAGGCTGAAGTTTGGGGCGCAGCGTGGTACACTAGCGCCTATGATTGGATGCACCGGTGACAAGGGGTGGTGAACGATGGAAGACGTGCAAGAGGGCGGCGGCTTTACGCAGGGGTGCGTGGTCACGTATGCGGTGGGGATTGCGATCATCATGGTGTTGATCACGCTGGCGATTCTTTTCACTGCGCTGTTCGGCAGCGGCCTTGTGGGGTAATGGCGGCGCATGACCGGCTCAACGCTGCGCCCGACTGGGATCACCCTCGACAAGACGCGCGAGGTGCTGCTCATCACGTGGAACACGGGCGAGCAGCATGAATTTCCACTTTCTCATCTCAGAGAGGCGTGCCCCTGCGTGGAATGCCGCGGCGGGCACGCCTTTATGGGCATGGAATTTGCCCCAGATGACATCCTCAAGCTGACGCCGCGCCGCAGCTATACCGTCACCGAGCTTCACCCCGTCGGCAACTATGCTATCTGCCCTGTGTGGGATGACGGCCACAGCACAGGCATCTACTCATGGGAGTACCTCTATCACATCGCCCCGAAAGCCTGACATTTGTCAGGGACGTTTCATGAGCTTTTTCAGAACTTTTCTTAAACCCTGACGTTCCCCTTTACGAATCCTTTAATCGGGCTATAATCTGATCGTGCCATGCGAATGGCAAATAAGTGATTGTTAACCATCAGCATGAGAGGCTTATATATGGTTAAGAAACGTTTACTGGCAGTAGCAGCGGCGGGCGCGCTCGTCTTGGGTTCGCTCAGCTCAGTCGTCGCGCAGGGGAACACCCTGACCATCTGGGCAGATGCGGAACGTATTCCAGTCTTGGTGGCGCTGGCCGACGAGGTCGAGGCAGACCTCGGCATCACGCTGCGTTTTGTGGAAATTGGCCTCGGTGATGCTCGTGATCAACTCCTGACGGCAGGCCCGGTGGGTGAAGGTCCCGACATCATGATCACCCCGCACGATACGATCGGCCAGTTGGTTCAGAACGGCGCCATCATCCCGATTGAGCTGGATTCTGAACTCGAAGAACTGTTCACGCCTGCCGCGCTTGACCTGTTCACGTATCAGGACACGCTGTGGGGCATCCCCTACGCCCAAGAAAATGTGGCGGTCATCCGCAACGTTGACCTTGCCCCTGAACCGTTCGCCACGTGGGACGACGTGCGCGCGCTGGGCGAGCAGTTGAAGGATCAGGGCATCTTTGCGATGGCCATCCCGACCGGCAACACCTATCACAACTTCCCGGTCACCTCGGCCTTTGGCGGCTACATCTTCGGCCTGAACCCTGACGGCACGTTCAACACGGATGACATCGGCCTCGCCAGCGAGGGTGGCCTTGCCGCTGCGCGGTTCCTGTCTGGGATGTATCGTGATGGCTTGCTCCCGACCAGCGTGAACGACGATGTGATGTTCTCCCTGTTTGAAGAGGGCAAGACGGCTAGCATCATCACTGGCCCGTGGTACTCGCAGCGCATCATCGACACCGGCGTGAACTACGCCATCGACCGCATCCCGGGCGTGCCGGGCGTGACTGAGTTCGGCTCGCCGTTCAGCGGTGGTCAAGGCTTCGTCATCAGCGCCTTCAGCAACAACCAACTGCTAGCGGAAACCTTCCTGCTGGATTACGTCGCAACGACAGAATTCATGCAAGCGCTGTTCGATGCGGGTGGCCGTCCGCCGACGTTCGTCACGGTGGACACGAGCGTGAACCCGAACATCGAAGGCTTCGTGAACGCGGGCTTCAACGCCATCCCGATGCCTGCGATCCCGCAGATGGCCTCGGTCTGGGGTTCGTCGGACGCCGCGCTGACGCTGATCAGCCTCGGTGAGGATCCGGTGGCCTCGATGGAGACAGCCGTCGTTCAGATCAAGAACGCCATTGGCATCGCGGCGGAGCTGGCGGCGGCAGGCCGCACGATTACGCTGGTCGGCAGCCTCCAGTCTGAGGCGGGCTGCCCGGGTGACTGGGATCCGACTTGCTCGGTGACCTTCATGACCGACAACGGCGACGGCACTTACACGATCACGGTGACGCTGCCCGCGGGCGACTACGAGTACAAGGTCGCGGTGAACGGCAGCTGGGACGAGAACTACGGCGCGGACGGCGCCCGTGACGGCGCGAACATCGCCCTTTCGCTGGCGCAGGAGACGGAAGTCACCTTCATGTTCGACGATAACACGAAGATGATTTCCGACAGCGTCAATAACTAGGTCAGACTATCATGTCTGCTCAAGTGAAGCAGAAAGGGGTGGCCCTCGACAGGGCCGCCCTTTTTTGGAACTTGCTGGGTTATGGACTCATCGCGGTTTTCAACGCGCTGATCCTGACACTGGTCTACGGCTTTGCCACGATGGGCAACACAGCGCTGGTCGTGGTGCTGGCGATCATCGGCATTGGGACGACGGTGGTCTTCTTCGTGCCGCGTTTGTACCCCATCCGCTGGATGGTGCCCGGGCTGGCGTTCGTGCTGCTGCTCGTGGTCTATCCGATCTACTTTACCGTTGCTAACTCGTTCACCAACTATGGCGACGGTCACCTCTACGCCAAACAGCAGTCGATCCGCTTGATCACAGCGCGCAAGTTCGTCCCGCCGGACGCGCTCACCTACCGCTGGGAAGTGCTGCAAGGCGAGGACGGGCGGTATGCCCTGTGGCTCACGCGGGAGGTGGACGGCGCGCTGGAGGTGGTGTTCGCCCCCGAAGGCGACCCGCTGCGTGTGATTGAGGGGGCGGCCTCGGCGGATGCGCCTGCTGAGTTTGAAGGGTTCCGCTTGCTGAGCGGCGGCGAACGCACGACCGCGCTGGGGATCATCCAAAACGCGGTCTTCGGCGAGGGCGACGACACAGTCGGCATTCGCAACCGGCGCGAGGCGGCGCGCCCGCTCAAGCAGCGCTTCGTCTATGATGCTGAGGCCGATACGCTGACGGATATCTCAACCGGCACGGTCTACATCGGCAACGACGAGACGGGCTTTTTTGAGCCGGTGGGCGGCGGTGAACCGCTCGCGCCGGGCTTCATCATCAACGTGGGTTTGGCCAATTTCGCGCGGTTCATCAACGACCCGGGCTTGCGCGGCCCGCTCATCGACATCTTCATCTGGACGGTGGTGTTCGCGGCGGGGTCGGTGCTGTCGACGTTTGCGTTAGGCTTGCTGATGGCGCTCATCCTCAACAGCCCAGATGTCATCGGCCGAAAGGTGATCCAGTCGCTCTTGATCATCCCGTATGCCATTCCAGCGGTCATCAGCATCATGGTGTGGCGTGCGCTGCTCAACGACAACTTCGGCTTGATCAACCGCACGTTGATCGACTTGGGTATCTTGACGCGGGCCACTGTCATCCCGTGGCTGACGGACGCCTCATGGGCCAAGATCAGCATCCTGCTGGTCAACCTGTGGCTGGGCTACCCGTACATGATGCTCATCTCAAGCGGGGCGCTGCAAGCCATCCCCTCAGACGTCTATGAGGCCGCCGCAGTGGATGGGGCGACCCCGTGGCAGGCCTTCCGCCATATCACGCTGCCGCTGCTGCTCGTTACCGTGGGGCCGCTGTTGATCGCCTCGTTCACGTTCAACTTCAACAACTTCTTGTTGATCGATGCGCTGACGCAGGGTAACCCGCCTATCCCCGGCTCACCGGTGCAGGCCGGCTACACGGACATCCTCATCAGTTACACCTATCGATTGGCGTTCGGCAATCGAGGGGCGGACTATGGGTACGCCTCAGCGATCACGCTGGTGATCTTTGCGCTGGTCGCGGTGGTGACAGTGTTCCAGACGCGCTTCAACAACCAGTGGGAAAGGGTGAGCGACAATGGCTAAAGCGGCTGCAACTTTCGAGCGGGGGCGGATGGCCTCCAGCACCCGCGATCGCATCGTCGGGATCGTGCTGCGTTACACGGTGATCGTGATTGCGGTGGCCTTTGCCTTGTTCCCGGTGCTGTTTATCATCTCGTCGGCGCTGAACCCAACGGGGCAGCTCTCGACGCAGGGCTTGCTGCCGCGCGTCGATGACCCGTCGCGGCTGCTGGATAACTTCCGCGGCTTGCTCATCGACAACCTGCGGGTGTACCCGTTCTGGCGGTGGCTGTTCAACTCGTTCGTGGTGGCGTCGGTCTCGACCATCCTCACGGTGCTGATCACCGCGTTAAGCGCCTACTCGTTCTCGCGGTTCCGCTTCCGTGGGCGGCAGTCGCTCTTGCTGTGGATTCGCCTGCTGCAAGTGTTCCCGAACCTGCTGGCCTTGGTCGCGCTGTTCTTGATCTTGCAGCAGATCAACGAGGTATCCGACACCCTCAACCAGATCATGCCGATCCTTGACTGGACGTGGCTGCGCTCGTTCGGCTTGAACAGCCTCGGCGGGGTGATCTTGGTCTACATGGCTGGGGCGATGGGCATCAACACCTTGCTGATGAAAGGCTTCCTCGATTCGATCCCGCGGGAGATCGACGAATCGGCTACGGTGGACGGCGCGACCAACTGGCAGATCTTCTGGCAGTTGATCTTCCCGCTGATCCGCCCAATTCTGGCGGTGGTGGGCGTGCTGGCGTTTGTGGGCACGTTCAACGAGTTTGTGTTGGCGCGCTTGATCCTGCGCGACACCGAAAACTGGACGCTCATGGTGGGGTTGTTCAACTTCATCAACAGCGACTTCAACCGCGACTGGGGCAAGTTTGCTGCTGGCGCGCTGGTGGCAGCCGTGCCCGTCGTGACGCTCTACCTGATCCTGCAAGATCAGATTGTGGGTGGCTTGACGCAGGGCGCGGTCAAAGGCTAGGTGGCTGTCATCCCCCAGAGGCCGAGGCCTCTGGCGGTGATGCGGGGTCTAAAGCCCCCTTCAGGGGGCGCGTTTTAGCCGGATGCTTCAACAGTTCGGCGATTCGATACGGGCGACCCGTCATAGGTCGCCCGTATGCATTTTCTACCGATCCCAAATGGGCTGGCGCAGGTCAATCGTGAGCGGGCTGCCCTGATAGTTGCAGGTCTCGGTGGGTGGGATGAAGCCGTCGCGGATTTCATCGAGCGGCGCGTCTGGGTTGTAGAAGTTATAGACGAGCCGGGACGCCTCCGCGATCATCGGCAGTGATTGCTGGAAGTTCAAGAAGCCCGGGCCATACACCGCCATCACCATGACGTAGTCACCGCCGGGGGTGAAGAAGATGGCGGCGTTGCTGTGCGTGTCGCCGATCCACCCGTGCTTGTGCGCTACGCGGATACCCTCCGGCACGCCCGCCTTGAGCAGCGCGTCAACGGTGTTGTTGCTCATCACGTGCAGCATCTGGCGGCACTCGCGCGGCTCATAAGCGCCCCCAAAGCGTTCAATGAGCGGCCCACGCTCTTCATAGGCGCACTGGTACATGCTGGCGAGCAGATAGCCCATATCCGACACGGTGAGTTGATTGGTGAAGTCGGGGTTGGCGCGCGTCTGGTCAAGGCCGGTGGTCGGGCGGCTGAGCGGCGCGGGCGGCACGGGCGGGTTGTTCGGGTCGGCGATGTAGGGCGAGAGGATGAAGGAATGCGTCAGGCCGAGGATCTGAAACATGCGCGTGACTTCATCCGCGCCGCGGAAAGCATCCCCGTTGCCGATGACGCTGAGCAGGCGGTTGGTCGCGTTGTTCTCGCTGCAAATCATCGTGTTGGCGATGTCTACCGCGAGCTGCGCGTCGGGTGGGGCGGTGAGCGAGGCGTACAAGCGCGCCAAAATGGCGATCTTCATCACGCTCGTCCCGCTGAAGTTGATGTTGTTGCCGACGGTGAGCGCCTCACCCGTTTGCAGGTCGAGCAAGAAGAACGCAGCAAAGCGGCTCGTCTCGAGGTCGAAGCCGCGCTCCAGCATGAGCGAGTAGATTGTGTCACCCAGCGCTTGGAACTCTGGACGGGGCGGGACAGGATCGCCGAGGATGGAGCTGGCGGCGCTGACGACGGAGGGGGTGGGCGTGAGCGTGGGCAGCGCCAGCACTGTATCTGAGATGGCTGGCAGCGAGAAGATGTTGCCCTGAATTTCCAACAAGTCGCGGGCGATCCACGCGCGGCCATTGGGCGAGGCAGGGTAGGCGATCTGCACCCACGGGAACTGAGTATGGTAGCCCGTCAGCTCGAACACCTCGCCTGCGAACGCCACCCCCAACCGCGTGAACTCAATCGACGGCCCGTAGCGGATGTTGACCTCGTTCATCACGCGCCCGCTGACGGCAAAGGAGGGGGCCGCAGTCGGTTGGCTGGCGGGGTTGGTCGGCAAGGCAAGCGGCGTGACATCCGGCGCGGCCAGCGTGGGCGAGATGGGGTTGGTGATCGAGCCGCTCATGACGAAGTTCGAGATGGGCACGGTGGCGAGGTTGCCCGTCACGTTGAGCAGGTCTTGAAAGACCCAACCGATGGGCTGGCGCGTGGCGGGGTCAGCCAGCAGCAGCCACGGGAAGAACTCGCTGCGGCCAATGACGAGGTACTGCGTCCCGCTGAAGATCTCGCCTACTTTAGGGGCGTTGGTGTCCGTCGTCGCGCGGACGTTGGCCTGCTGCTTGGCCTCAGCGAGCACCTCGCCTTGTGCTTGGGCGCTGGTGATGCTGATGAGGGTGAGCAGCAGCACGATCCATCGAAGCATAATCCTGTACTCCTGTGGCAACCACGAGGCATTATAGCAGGGTGGATCGGGGGAAAAACCGGTGATTTGCCCCCTGTTTAGTTCTAGACACTCCCGCCACAGGGAGTGTCTAAACCTAAACAGATGGTG
>JBDNCV010000015.1:0-37945 GCA_046719465.1 Anaerolinea sp. | reverse complement strand
TGGAAGTGCCGTTTGCGACGGTGGCGCACGCCTTTCAGCAGGCTAAGGCCCGCGGCGCGTTCACGATGCTGAATCCATCACCCGCCGCGCGGCTGCCGGAGGGGCTGCTGGCCAACACCGATTATCTGGTGCTCAACGAGATTGAGCTGGCCTACTACGCGCAGCAGCCTGTGACAGAGGATCACAGCGCGGTGATTGATGCGGCGCAGCGCCTGCGCGCCCACCCCCAGCAGACGATCATCGTTACGATGGGCGGGCGCGGCGTGCTGACGGCTGCGCCTGATCAAACCCACCATGAGCCAGCCTTCCGCGTAACAGTGGTGGATACCACCGGCGCGGGGGACTGCTTCACGGGGGCGCTGGCGGTAGCGCTGGCGGAGGGGAGGCCGCTGGCGCAAGCCATCCACTTTGCGAACGCGGCGGCGGCGCTCAGCGTGCAGGTGTTGGGGGCGTCGGCCTCGCTGCCGAAGCGCGCAGACATTGAACGGATGCTGGCGCAGGGGTGAGATTATCGGTTTAGCGGTACAATTAGTATCAGCATCCCACAGTTGAGGATTGAGGTCATTGTGATGGTTGAGAACGTTGCTGAGGTGCAAAAGGCCTTAGCCCTACAGAATTACATCGCTACGGATGAGATCGCCACCGTGTTGTTCTTGGCGACTCAGTTGGGCAAGCCGCTGCTGGCGGAGGGGCCGGCGGGCGTCGGCAAGACCGAGCTAGCCAAGTCATGGGCCAAAGCAACCGGTATGCCGCTCATCCGCCTTCAATGTTATGAAGGCTTGGACGAGAGCAAGGCGCTCTACGAGTGGGAATATGCTAAGCAGATGCTCTACACGCAGCTGCTGCGCGATAAGCTCAGCCAGATTCTGACTGAGGCCGAGACTTTGACCGCCGCGGCCGACCGGCTGGGCGCGGAGGAGGATGTGTTCTTCAGCGAGCGCTTCTTGCTGGCGCGCCCGCTGCTTAAGGCGGTGATGTCTGATGAGCCGGTGGTGCTGCTCATCGACGAGATCGACCGCGCCGACGCCGAATTCGAGGCGTTCTTGCTCGAAATCTTGAGCGATTTCCAAGTGAGCATCCCTGAATTGGGCACGATTGAGGCCAAGCATCGCCCGACGGTCGTCTTGACGAGCAACAACACCCGTGAACTGAGCGAGGCGCTCAAGCGGCGCTGCCTCTACTTGTTCGTCGATTATCCGACCTTTGAGGCGGAGATCGGCATCGTGAAATCGCGCGTGCCGCAGATCAGCGATCAACTGGCGGCGCAAGCGGTCGAATACGTGCAGAACCTGCGCGGGTTGGACTTGAAGAAGAACCCCAGCGTTTCGGAGACGATTGACTGGGCCAAAGCGCTGGTGATGCTCAACGCCAACGCCATCGACAAGCCAGTGTTGGAGACGACCCTTACCGTGCTGCTCAAACACGAAAGCGACGTGCAGAAGGCGCGGCGGGCGCTGCTGCGCGGCCAGAGCAGCGACTACGACGACCCGCGCCGCCGCGGCGGGCGCAACATTCGCCCGTGGAACTGAGGGGCATCCACCGACGATGAGCGCAACGAACGACACGCAGACGGCTACTGGGCGGCAGCGCCTCCACAACGCGCTGCGCATGGGGCGGCAGGGGCTGGCCTTGCAGCTGCGCTACCTGCTCATGGCCTGCCAATCCAACCGTCCGCGCCCGATCCCTGCGGAGTCCGTTGGCCATCAACACATCAACGACGCGCGTCTGCAAGCGCTTGTCCACATTGCGCCGCACTTGTCGGCGGCGCAGCGCAGCACGCTCTACGGCCTGATCAACGAGGTGACGGACGGCAGCGCCCGCCTGAGCTTGCTGGCGCGCGCCATCCGCAGCGTGCCGATTGACGAGGCGCTGCCTCACGCCCGCGTCATCTGGGAGTCGCTCGAGGCCCTCACCCACCCCGCGCAGCGCGCCAGCGCCTTGATCGACATCGCCGACTTCATCCACGACACGGCGGGCAGCACATTGGCGACGGGGGCGCTGCTGCGCTTGATCCACACCGCGCAGAACATGAAAACGACCGAGGCGCAGCTCCGCGGCTTGATCGGCCTTGCGCCCTCCCTGCCAGAGGCACAGAGCCGCGACATCGTGCACGGCATCCTTGCCGAGCTGGAGCGCACGCGCAACGACACGCTCACGACCCGTTCGATCAACACGGTCGCGCCCGCCCTCACGCCGCAGCACGTCCCTGCCGCCATTGCCCTGTGCCGCACCATCAAATCGGCTGCGGATCGCGCGCGCGCGCTGACAGCGCTGCTGCCCTTCGTGCCGAGCGAGTGGCGTGGTGACTTGCAGGGCGAGATCTTGATGGCGGTGGAGCAGATCAGCAGCGAGGACGAACGCGCCGACGCCCTAATCGCGCTGGCCCCCCACATGGAGTCGGCCACTGTCAAGGAATACCCGCGCGTGCTCTCGCATGCCTTGAGCATCGCCATCGGCATGCAGCGCCGCCCGCTGCGGGCGCGGATGCTCGTCAGCCTTGCGCCGCACCTCACCCCGGATTTGCAGGTGGAGGCCATCGCCGATGTGAACAGCCTCCCCAGCGAGCGAGAACGCGCCAACCTGCTGACGCAGCTCGCGCCCACCTTGCCAGAGTCAATGATCGTGGCCAGCCTCTCGGTGGCGTATGCCATGCGCGAGCAGGAAAACCGCGTGCAGGCGCTGGCGGCGCTGGCGCGCTATTCCTCGCCCACGATGCGCCATCAAACCCTGCTGGACGCGCTGGCCTCGGCCAACAACATCGCCAGCCACTATGAGCGGGTGCGCGTGTTGGTCAGCCTGCTTGAGATGATGCCGCCCGCCATGCGCGAGCAAACCGTGACCAACGCCCTCGAATCAGCCCGTTTGATCGAAAACGAGAGCGCCCGCGCCCGCGGGATCAGCCTGCTGGCCCCCCACTTGAACGACATCCTGTTAGAGCGCGCGCTGAACGTCGCACGCGAGCTGTCGAATGTGGAGCATCGGCTCAACGCGCTCATCGGGCTGGCAGGCTACCTCCCCGACCAGCACTATGGAGCGGTCATCAGCGAGATGCTGGGGTGCATCAACAGCATCACCATCGACTACAAACGCGCCCGCGCCCTGACGGCCATCGCGCCCTATGTCCACGCAGAGGACACCAGCACGCTGGAGTCGCTGGCCAACCAGCTTGACGACCCCATCGACCGGCTGAATGTGCTGCTGGCGCTCGTGCCGCACATGCCGACTGGGCTGCGGACATCGATGGTGCAGACGGCCTACCGCCTGCTGATGGAATCCGAACCCGGCTACGACCGTGCCGCTGCCATCGTCGCGCTTATGCCCTATCTTTCGCAGGAACAGCGCGACGCGCTCATCCGCGCTATCCCCGCCACGCTGGAGGCCATCGAGGATGAGTACGACCAAGCCAGCGCCATCGTCCTGCTCGCGCCGCTGCTCGTCAACGAGGGGCAGGGCAGCGGCCAGAGCGTCAGCCGCTGGGATGCGCTGTCGCTGGCGTTGGAGGCGGCCTTGCTTGTGCCGCACCCTGCTCAGCGCCTTCAACTGTTGGAGCAGGCCTGCGCCGCCTGGGCGCGCCAAAAATCGCCCGAGCGCGCTTTCGTCGTCTGGTCACAGTTGACCACGCACCTCGCCGAGCTGCCGCTGGCGCAGGTCGTGGCGTGTTTGGGGGCGCTGCTGCCGCTGCTGGTGGACTTTGCAGGCGAGGATGCCGCCCGTGAGGTGGCCAACCTGCTGGGGGTAAAATAAGAAATTGAAAAGGAATGGTCGCCATTTGTGCGAGGGACTGTATGACACCAGAGCGCATCGATGCGTATCTCACCTTTGTACAAACGCTGACGCGGGCGGATCGCTGTTTGATCGTGAATGAGGACATGCGCGCGCTGAGCAGTCGCGGCTTGGACGAGGCGACGCTTACATCCGAGGCGTTCACGGACTTGGCTTCGCAGGTCTTGGTACACGCCGCCGAAACGGGCGCGCCGGTCATCACCAACAACATCATCACCGACCCGGCCGAAGCGCCGACCACCAACACCAGCTTTAGCGACCTGCGGATCGTGGTGGCGCTGCCGATCCCACAGGTGGGCGCGCTGTACATGGATCGCCCCGTCAAGCACGGGGTGTTTGATCGAATGCTGCTTCAACGCTTGATGCCGTTCAGCGCGGAGGTGCTGCTGGGTGAGGCGAGCCTCAGCGCGGAAGAGATGGGGCAGCGCTTTCAGGCCACCACCCCATGACCCAGCGCGTGCGCATCCTGCGGGTGGTCTCCCATCTACGGGTGGGCGGCCCAGCGCTGCAAGCGATCTTGCTGGCGGCCCAGCTCAACAACGACGACTACGAGACGCTGCTCGTGGCGGGCAAAACGCCTGATTGTGACGATGCGCTGGTCGACACGGCCCGCCGCTACGGGGTGGAGCCGGTGATACTGCCTGACCTGCGCCGCACCACCAACCCGCTCACGCAGTGGCGCGCCGCGCGGGCGCTCTACCGCCTCATCCGCGACTATCAGCCTGACGTCATCCACACTCACCTGACGATGGCAGGATTGTGGGGGCGCGTCTTGGGGCGGCTCTTGGGCGTGCCGGTGATCGTCCACACCTTTCACGAGCACCCCTTCCGCGGCATCTACGGCCGCTGGCAGACCTTTACGTTCGTCCAGATGGAGCGCGGGCTGGCGCGGCTGACGGACAGCATCATCACCCTCTCGGAGGGGCTGCGGCGCGAGATCGTCGATCAATATCGCCTGACGCGGCGCAGTCGGATCACCGTGCTGCCGCTGGGCTTCGACCTGAGCGCCTTTGCCAACATGCCGCGGCGAGCGGGGCTGTTCCGCCAGACGCAGCACCTACCGCCTGATGCGCCGCTGATCGGGATCATCGGGCGCTTAGTGCCGGTCAAGAATCACGCGCTGTTCCTTGAGGCGGCGGCGCTGCTGCACCGCGAGCGGCCTGAGGTGCGCTTTGTGATCATTGGCGATGGGGGGCTGCGCCCTGCGCTGGAGGCGCAGGCGGCGGCGCTCGGCCTGCGCGAGTGTGTGACGTTCACCGGCTGGCTGCGCGAGATGCCCGCCGTCTACAGCGACCTTGACGTGCTGGCCATCAGCAGCTTCAACGAGGGGACGCCCGTCCCGATCATCGAGGCGCTGGCCAGCGGCTGCGCGGTGGTGGCGACGCAGGTCGGCGGCGTGGCCGATCTGCTCGACAATGGGGCGTTCGGGCAGCTTGTGCCCTCGGGGGATGCGGCGGCGCTGGCAGCGGCGCTGCGCCATGCGCTCGACCACCCGCCTGACCCGACCGCCGCGCGCCAAGCCATGCTCCAGCGCTACAGCGTTGAGCGGCTCGTGGCCGATTTAAGCAGTTTGTATCGCGGGCTGCGGCTCGCCAAAGCCGCCACCAAAGCAGCACAAGGATAAGCCTATGCTCCCACTGCGTTTGAAAATGACCAACTTCCTCGCCTATCGTGAGGAGACCGTGCTGGACTTTGCGGGCATTCGCCTTGCATGTTTGACGGGGCACAACGGCGCGGGCAAATCCGCCATTTTGGACGCCCTGACGTTCGCCCTGTGGGGCAAGGGGCGCTCCCGCTCGGGGGATCTGGTGCATCTGGGCAGCGAGGAGGCGCTCGTCGAGCTGGAGTTTGAGCACGATGGCCAGCGCTACAAGGTGGTGCGGCGCATCGGACGCGGCAAGAAGGACAAGCACACCTGCGAGCTGTTCTACATCAACGCGGACGGCCAGCCCGAGAACCGCGGCGGCCACGTGCTGGAGACGAACAAGGAGATCGAGAAGCTGCTGCGGATGCCCTACGACACATTCATCAACTCGGCGTATCTTCAGCAGGGCAAGGCCGATGCCTTTACCATGATGGGCGCGGCCAAGCGCAAGGAGCTGCTGGCGGACATCCTCGGCATCCAAGCGTGGGAGCGCTACGAGGAGAACGCCAAAGCGCGCCGTGCCATCCTGCGCGAGGAGCTGAAGATGCTTGAAGGCCGCCGCAAGGAGATTCAAGACGAGCTGCTGCGCGAGCCGGCCCTGCGCGAGGCGCTGGCGGCGGCCGAGGCGGCTTGCGCCGAAGTCGAAGGGGAGGCCAACGCGCTCGACGCGGCCAAACAGGCGCTCGAAGGGGCGGAACCGGCCTACCGCGAGGCAGAAAAACGGCGCAGCGAGGCGCAGCGCCAGCTCGAACGCTTGACTGCTGACCTCGCCAGCCAAGCTCAGCAGGCCGAGAAGCGCCGCGCCAAGATCGCCGAGTATCGCGCCATACTGGCCGAGGAGCCGCAGATCAGCGCGGGCTATCAGCAGTTTCAGGCCAAGCAGGAGCAAAACGACAAGCTCAACCAAGCGCTGATGGAGCTGCGCCCGTTGGAGGCTAAGCGCAGTGACCTTGAGCGCCAGATCGCCGCGGCCCGCGCCGAACTCGAGAAACAGATCGCCAACCAGCAGGTGCTCATCGCCCAATACACCGAGCAGGCGCAGGCCATCCATCAACCGCGCCTCGATGAGATCGCCGAGCAGATCAAGCAGCTTGAAGCGCTGGAGCAGGAGCGCGCCGCGCTGCAAGAGGCGGCTCAGGCGCTCAACAACGCGCACGGCAGCCTCCGCAGCGAGCAGAAGCGCCTCGAAGCCGAGGGCAAGAAGCGCAAAGATCAGATCCAGCGCCTCGAAACGCTGACCGACCCGACCTGCCCGACCTGCGGCCAAGCGCTCACCGATGAGCACCGCGCTGAGGTCATCCGCGAGTGGACAGCCGAAGTCGAGGCGCTGCGCGCAGCCTACGCCGAGACGAACAAGCAGGTTAGGGTGATCGAGGATCAGATCGCCCAGAACAAAGCGCGCGACGAGGAAATCAGCCGCGAACTGGCCAAGCTGCCGCGGCTGCGCGGGGAGCAGGGGCAGCTTCAACAGGCGCAGAAAAGCGCACAGGCCGCCCAAACCCGCCTGACCGAGGCCGCCGCCGCGCTCGACGTGCTGACGCAGCGCCTGCGCGCTGAGGATTATGCGCTGGGCGAACGGGCCAAGCTGCGCGAGGTGCAGGCCAAGCTTGAGGCCATCAAATACAGCAGTGACGATCATCAGGCGCTGCAAACCGCGCTGGACGAGCTGCGCCACTTCGAGGAGGCGCATCGCCAGCTTGACTTTGCCTGCCAGATGCTCCCCAACGAAGAGGACACGCTGCGCATGATCGAGGAGCGCATCGCCGCCCTCGTGGGCGAGCAGGCCGCGGCACAGCAGCAGATCGACGAGGTGCAGCAGCAGCTCCCCCAACTGGCTGAGGAGGTGCGCCGCTACCGTGAGCTGCGCGAGCAAGCCCACGCCTCGCACCTGCGGCTGGTGGAGGCGGAGCAGCGGGTGCGCGACCTCCAGCAGGAACTGAACGCGATTGAGGCCAAAAAGAAACGCCTCGCCGATTATGACCGCGAGGAGGCCGCCAAGCGGCACGAGCTGGGGCTGGTAGAGGAGCTGATCAGCGCCTTTGGCAAGAACGGCGTGCCCGCCATGATCATCGAGTCGGCAGTTCCAGAGTTGGAGGACTTGACCAACGACCTGCTGCGGCGCATGACCAACGGGCGGATGAACGTCACGATCCGCACGCAGCGCGAGACAAAGGCAGGCACGACCTCCGAGACGCTCGACATCCAGATCGCCGATGAACTGGGAACGCGCAGCTACGACGTCTACAGCGGCGGCGAGGCCTTCCGCGTGAACTTTGCGCTGCGGGTGGCGCTGGCCAAGCTGGTAGCGCGGCGCGCGGGCGCGCAGGTGCGGACGCTGTTCATCGACGAGGGCTTCGGCACGCAGGACGAGGAAGGCCGCCTCAAGCTGGTGGAGGCGATCACGACCGTGCAGCACGACTTCGACTTGATCCTCGTCATCACGCACATGGAGGATCTGCGCGACGCTTTCCCCGTGCACATCACGGTTGAAAAGACGGATCGCGGCAGCCGCCTCCGCTTGCAATGAGGCAGAGGATTACCAAAGCCTCCGGCTGAGTCCGCGCCCCCTGAAAGGGGCTTCAGCCTCTGGCACTGCTCGCCGATAGCCCGTGAACCTGCTGTAAAATGGAGTCAGCAGCAGCGAGAGGACAAGGCATGATGGACGCGCTTGAACAAGAAGTGATCGAGAAATTCCATCAGTTGGATAAAGCGGCGCAGCAGCGCGTGCGCGAGATCATCCTGCGCGAGACGGAGCCGACCGCCCCCTTCGACTATGCGGCGTGGTGGGCCGAGGTCGACGCGCTGCAAGCGGCGATTAAGGCACGCATCGGCAGCACAGGCACAGTAGGAGCGCTCGGGCTGCTCGACGAACTGCGTGAGGAGGCCTCTTGAAGGAGGTAATTCTCGATGCTGGGGTCTACATCGCCAGTGTGTTCCCAGAGACTTACACCCCGCAGTGCCAAGCCTTGATTCGGCAGTTGCAAGCCGAGGAAGCAGACCTGCACGCGCCAGCCCTGCTGCGCTATGAGCTGGTCGCAGTGGCCCGCAAGGCGGTTTATCAAGGGCGCGTCACCGCTGAGGAAGGCCTGCGCGCTCGTGATCGACTGCTCAGCTACCCGGTCACGGTGCACTTCGATGATGCGCTGCTGAAGCGGGGCTATGTGCTGGCGACGCTCCACAATCGCCCCACCGCCTACGATGCGCAGTATCTGGCGCTGGCGGAACGGCTAGACTGCGCGTTCTGGACGGCAGATGAGCGCCTGTACAACGCGGTGCGCGGCACGTTCCCCCGCGCGCGTTGGGTGGGGGCGGGGTGAGGTTACATCTGCTCGATGGAGCACCGATCAACATAAGTGGACACAAGCAGCGAGAGGACAAGGCACGATGGACGCGCTTGAACAAGAAGTGATCGAGAAATTCCACCAGTTGGATAAAGCGGCGCAGCAGCGCGTGCGCGAGATCATCCTGCGCGAGACGGAGCCGCCCGCCCCCTTCGACTATGCGGCGTGGTTCCGCCGCATGGAGGCGCTGCGTTCAAGGTTGCAGCCAAGTTCTCAGCAAGCGTCCACACCGATTGATGTGGTGAGCATCCTGCGCAACATCCGCGACGGTGAGGACGAATGATCGTCGTTGTAGACGCGAATATTTTGATAGCGTATGGCCTATCAGACGCTAGCTAGGCTGATTTGACGGGGCGGGCGTGCATGACCTCGTTGGGGCTGACAGGGCGCACATCGGTTACGTACAAGGGGACAATTGCCAGCGTTCTCCCCACAAAGTCGAAAAATTCGACCGTGACGCCTTTACCGTCAGTCGTGATATCCACCACAGTTCCGACATCGCCAGCCACTCAGTTAACCACGCCCCCTTAACCAAAAACCGCCCTCACAGCGGAGGGCGGTTTGAGGGGGAGAAGCTTCTTTACCAGCCGCGGCCGGCCATCTTCTCGGTCTCGGGCAGGGTGTCGATGTTGATCCCAACCATCGCCTCGCCGAGGTTGCGGCTGACATCCGCGAGGATGTGCGGGTCGTTGTAATGCGTGACCGCCTTCACGATGGCGGCAGCGCGCTTGGCGGGGTCGCCGCTCTTGAAGATGCCGCTGCCGACGAACACCCCATCCATGCCGAGCTGCATCATGAGCGCGGCGTCGGCAGGGGTGGCCACGCCGCCCGCCGCAAAGTTCACCACAGGCAGGCGGCCCAGCTTGGCCGTCTCCAGCACGAGGTGGTAGGGCGCTTGGATCTCCTTCGCGTAGGCGTAGAGTTCTTCTTCGGCCATGTTCTGAATGCGGCGGATTTCACCTATCACCGCGCGCGCATGGCGGACGGCCTCCACGACGTTGCCCGTGCCCGCCTCGCCCTTCGTGCGGATCATCGCTGCGCCCTCGTTGATGCGCCGCAGCGCCTCGCCGAGGTTGCGCGCGCCGCACACAAACGGCACGATGAACTTGCGCTTGTCGATGTGGTGCTCTTCATCGGCAGGGGTCAGCACTTCGCTCTCGTCGATGTAATCCACCCCCAACGCTTGCAGGATTTGCGCCTCAACGAAGTGGCCGATGCGCGCCTTCGCCATGACGGGGATCGTGACCGCTTTGATGATGCCCTCGATCATATCGGGGTCGCTCATGCGCGCCACGCCGCCCTGCCGACGAATATCCGCGGGGACGCGCTCCAGCGCCATCACTGCGCAGGCCCCTGCGTCCTCTGCGATTTTCGCCTGCTCCGGTGTGACCACGTCCATGATGACGCCGCCCTTTAGCATCTGCGCAAGGCCGCGCTTGCTCAGCTCTGTGCCGGTCTCACCGTTGATGCTGTTGTGTCCGTTCTGGCTCATTGTGGGAATTCCTCTAACTCTGCTTACTATGACCATTTGCTGATCATGCTAATGATTGCAGAGGGCGAATTATATGTCCACACCAGACCAATGAGACCATCAGCCATGAGTGGACAGGGGACAGGGATCAGGTATCATAGCCGCCGTAAAGATGAGGGATGGCTATGCTGCAACATCGTTACTTAGCGTGGATGACCGCGCTGCTGGTCGTGGTCACACTGCTGGGCGCGCGCCTGTTGAACTATGATCTGCTGTTCACCGATGAGTACCTCTCCATGCGCAACGCAGGGCTGGTAGAGGGGCCGCTGACGTATGTCGGCGTGATTGAGCGCACCATCCAAGACGACATCGGCGGGATGGGCGTGCTGTATCATCTTGAGCTGAAAGCATGGGGCGATCTGGTGGGCGGCACGCCATACTCGGTGCGGGCGTTCAGCCTGCTGTGGGGCGTGGTGGCGGTGGCATGGCTGTATCGGCTGGGCGCGGACATGGCCGGGCGGCGCGTTGGCCTGTATGCGGCGGCGCTGTTGGGCACGGGCGCATTTTTCATCGACTACCTGCACGAGGCGCGCGCTTACACGCAATTCGTCGCGCTGACGGTAGTCGTCGTGTGGCTCTATTGGCGCATCCGCCAGCAGGCGCAGCCGCGTTGGGGCTGGTATGTGGCGCTGGCGCTGGCGCTGGGCTGGCTGGTCTACACGCATTACGTGGCGCTGGCGATGGGGGCGGTGTTGGGGGTCTATCACCTGTTGAACTATCGGCCAGCGCGCCGCTGGTGGCAGACGGTGGCGGCCATGGCTGCGGGCGGGCTGCTGTTCGTGCCGTGGTTGGGCAACACGCTGGAGGTAGCGCGGCGCGGCCTCGGCGAGGTGACGCGCCACAACACCTCGATGACCGCGGCGGAGTTCTTGCCGTCGTTCTTCGCCACAGCAGCCAACGGCAACGCGCTCATCCTGCTGATGGTGGCGGGCCTGCTGCTGATGGCGTGGCGCTGGCAGCCCCCGCGTAAGCTGTTCGCCACGCCGGCGTTTCTCATCGCCTGCTGGCTGGTGATCTCTCTTGTGTTGGTGGTCATCATCAACGCGCGCATCCCGTTCATGGTGCACTTGCGCTACCTCATCTTTCTGCTGCCCGCGCTGGCGCTGCTGGGGGCGCTGGCGCTGCGCGCGGCAGATCGGCGCGGGTGGCCGGGCGGCGCGCTGGCGGGGATGATCGCCGTCGTGGGCGCAGGGCAGAGCTTCAACCCCGATTTTGTCGGCAGCTTGTTCGGGCAGGTCTACCGTGCCCCAGCTCGCGGCATGTATCAGGCGCTGGAGGTCGTGCGCGCGCAGGCCACGCCCGACGACGCGCTCATCATCCACATTGCCCAGCCCAGCTTTGAGCCGTTCCAGCTCTTCCCCAACGGCTACCTGTTCCGCGATCTGCCCGTCCGCCGCGCCGAGCAGTTCGAGCTGATGAACCTCTCGCTCAAGACAGACGACAACAGCTACCTGCGCGACGCGCTGCCCGTGTTCGACGGCGTAACGGGCGTGTGGACGGCCGTCATCCCTGAACTGCCAACGACCAACCGCTCCGGCGTGGTGAACTACATCCTCGCCACCCAGTTTGCGGAGTGCGGCACGCTAATCGATCAATGGGATGTGCGCCTGCGCTTTTACTTGCGCCCCGCCGCAGATGAGACGCCGCTGGCGGAGCTGACCAGCGCTGACACCGGCACGCTGGCCGTCTATGCGCCGCGCCTGCACGCCGATGATCGACTCCACGTTGCGCTCGTGTGGGACGTGCCGGATCTGCCGCGTATCGGCTATTCCTACTCGCTGCGCCTGCTCAACGCGGACGGCCAGCCGGTCGCGGCGCAGGATGCGGGCCTGCCCGAGCAGCGCCCCCGCGCCTGCACGCGGACGACCCTCCCGTGGGGCGAGCTGCCCAGCGGCACGTATCAGCTCGGGGTGTATGTCTACAGTTGGCAGACGCTGGCGCAAGTCAACACGGAGCCGCTGCTGCTGGCGACGCTCACCCGTTAAAACGTTTATCAAGTGTCGAGATGAGTCTAAAAAAGTAAAGAACCTTAACAACAAAGTAATGCCGAGATGGCCGCAGAGCGTTATAATCAATGGTTAAGTTGAAGGTAATCACACGATGGGCTAAGCTAATGCATGTCCTCTACATTGACGATGAGCCGAGCAATCGGATGTTGGTGCGGCGTATTTTGATGGCCGAGGGATTTGTGGTCGAAGAGGCAGACAGCGCGCCGCTCGGCCTGCAAAAAGCGATGGCGAACCCGCCAGATGTGATCCTGATGGACATTAGCATGCCCGGCGTGGATGGGTTGACCGCCACCCGCCAAATCCGCGAGACGCCCGGGCTGGCGCATGTGCCGGTGATCGCGCTTACCGCGCTGGCCATGGCGGGCGACCGTGAGATGATCCTTGCGGCGGGGTGCGATGGATATATCAGCAAACCGATCAACATTGATTCGTTTGTTGACGACATGATGCAGTACGTTCGCAGATAGGCAAAGCCATGGCCACGAGAACCCCAATTGACCCTAGTGAATCGCATGTCCTCGTTGTGGAGGACAACGTACCCAACTTCGTGCTGATCGCGCGCATGTTGGCCTTCATGGGGGTGCAGCGCTGCGAGTGGAAGACGTCGGGCTGGCAGGTCGTCCAATTCGCTGAGACGCTGCCACGCATCGACCTCATCTTGATGGACATCCGCTTGCCGTATGAGGATGGCTATCAGGCGCTGCAAAAGGTGCGCGCCAACCCCCGCCTGAAAGACACCATCGTCTGCGCGGTGACGGCCGAAGCCAGCGAGAACGACATGCGCCGCGCCCAAAAAGCCGGCTTCGATGGCTTCCTCGGCAAGCCGCTTGACCCCGACCGCTTCCCAGATCAGATTCGACGGCTGTTGGCTGGCGAGCAGGTCTGGGAGTGGCAGTAAGCTACCACGCATCGACTATCTCACGAGGAGCGCCCTTGATGCCCGCTCAGCCCCTTGATCCAGCATCCACCGTCCATGAGCAGGGCTTGCGCCTGCTGGCCGTCATCAACGAGATCATCGTGAGCGAAGCGACCGAGTTGGGGCTGCTGCAGGCGATCGCTCAGCCGCTGCAAGCGTTCTCCAGTGCGGATCACGTGGGCGTCGTTCGCATTCATGAGATCACCGGTGAAACTTTCTTCATCGCTGAGCACCCGCCAACCCCAATGATCGGCACGCAGCTCCCCAACGATGAGACCAGCCTCACGGCCATCTTGCGTCGCACGCGCAGCGAGTTGGCGATTGACGATGTAGCCACCAGCCCGCTGATCACCAATGACCTGCGGGTGATGCTGCTGGGCGTGGGGGCCAAGAGTATGCTGCTGCTCCCACTGGTCGACGCGCAGCGGGCGCTGTTCGGCTCGATTGGCTTTGATTTCGGCGCACCGCATGCCCTGCCGGATGCGACACGACGGCACTACCTGCGCGTGGCGGTGATGCAGATCGCGGTGGCCGCGACGCGCCTGCGCCTGCAAGTGCAGAGCCAGCGCCAAGCCGAACAACTGCAAAAGATCAACGCCTATGCGCGGCGCATTGCGCCCGATATGGAGCTGACGCAGGCGCTGAAGGTTGTGCTCGAATCCGCGCAGACGCTGGAACCATTTGACTATATCGCGCTGTACCTCAAGCGCGCAAACGAAGCGCACCTGCGGCTGAGCGCCCTCTGGCGCGGCGGCACGGCCACGATCCTCTCTGAAGGCCTGCCTATGACAGACAGCGGCTACACGCCCTATCATCAGGCGTTCATGGATGCCGCGCCCACCCTCATCCGCGACTTGGCTGCCGATTCTATGTGGAGCTACCCACAGGCAATTGGCATTCGGACGCTGGCGGCCTACCCGCTCATCATGCAGGCGGAGCCGTTCGGCGTGTTGGAGTTGGGCAGCGCTCAACCCTACGCCTACTCTCAAGCGACGCTCGACATCTTCCAGCAGTTTGCCAACGAGACCGCGCTGCTCATCTCGGGCGTCCTCGCCACCTTGCAGGCGCGCAGTCGGCTGTCTGTCAAAGTACAGGCATCAGAATTAACCTCGACGCTGCAGCAGCAAACAGAGATGTCGACCATGATTCAGACGACACTGAAAACGCTGGCAAGCGCATTTAGCGCCTCGCGGGCGCGCATCCGGCTGGGCACACCCCCAGAGAGCAAAGGCTAACCCCCGTGATCGAACGATTGAGAGCCTATTTCGAATTCCCCCAGTACGACAGCGTGGCAGAGCGCAGCCGCGCGCGCTACATCGCCCTGACACAGGTGATCATCTTGGTCATCGTGATGGTCTATGCGGTGACGATCCCCGAATGGGAGACCACGCCCGGCAGCGGCCAGCGCGTGGTGGCCTTGCAAGCAGCGCTCACGAATCCCGTCCCCTTGGGGCTGCTGTTGATCTTGTGGGCGCTGACGCCCATCACGCTCGTCTTGCTGTGGTCGAAGCGCCTTCTGCTGGCGGGCACGACCACGCTGCTGAGTGTGCTCATTGAGACAACGGGAGTCGTGCTGCTGCAACCCGACGTCAGTTATGACCACCTGTTATATGCGATGGGGGCGGTCACGGTCGTTCTGCTGGCTTACCTGCTGACGAATCAAGTCGGCGGCGTTGTTGTCACTGTCATCAACGTGATGGCGCTCATCGCTGACCCGGGCAGCGCCCCCTTTGAACAAGTGCTGGGCGGCATTTTCGCGCTCATCGGGACGGCGATTGTCAGCGTGTTGTACTTGCGTTTGTTTGACGTGGTGCGTGTGGAGGGGCTGCGCGTGGCCAGTGGGGAGCGCAGCCGCCTTGCGCAAGGCATCCGCGGCCTAGCGCGCCTCAGCGGCGAACAGCGAGCGCTTGAATCGGCCTTGGATGCCAGCCTGAGCTTGATCGAGAAGACTTACCCGCAGTTTCGAGCGCTAGGGGTGTACCTAAGCGATGAGGCGCAGCTTTACCTCCAACTTGCCCAAAGCACGGGCGTCGTTCGCACGAGCGAGCAGGGGCGCTATACCGTGGGTGACGTCTCTCCTGTGGGGCAAGCCGCGTTCTCTGGCATTACCCAGACGCGGACTCAAACCCGCAGCGGCCTTGCCGAGGCCGCCTCTTTTCTTCCGGGAATGCGGCAGCAAATTGCTGTGCCGATGCACTTCGGTGACCAAATCATCGGGGTGCTCGACCTACAAAGCAGCGAGTCAGCAGCGTTAGAGGCGGAAGACATACAAGCGTTAGAAGCGCTGGCCGACGCGCTCGCGCTGGTGGTTAACAGCGCCCGCCAGCTTCAAGATGCCCGGCAGCGCGTCGAGGACAACGCGCGGCTGGCGGAGCAAGCGCGCAACGCGCTGTCGGAGGTGCAGCGCCTGAACAAGCGCCTTATCGGGCGGGCATGGGCAGAGTACCTCAAGGAAAACAATGCCCTCAGCAGTATGGAGTATGACAGCGTCAGCGGCACGCTGACGAGCGTTCACATCGAGTCCCCTCATCTTGATGAGGCCATGCGGCGCGGGCAGCCCCAAGTGGCCGAGGGGGTGCTGGCCTTTCCACTGCGCGCGCGCGGGCAGGTTATCGGTGCTGTTGAGCTGGAGCTGCCCCCCGACACAGACATTGACGACGCGCAGATTGAACTGCTCACCGAGTTGAGTGAGCGCTTTGGCCTCGCTATCGAGAACGTGCGCCTGCTGGAGCAAAGCCAGCGCAGCGCGCAGCGCGAGTCGCTCATCAACGTCATCAGCACGCGCATTCAAACGACGACCAACGTTGAGGCGATGCTGGCCGAAACCGCGCGCAGCCTCAGCGAGCTGCTGCTGGCCAGCCACGTGAGCATCCGCCTCGGCAAACCTGACCAACTGCCGCCCACGCGGGCGATTGAGGAGATCGCATGAACCAACGCCGTCTCACCACCTCGCTGGTTTTTGTGAACTATGTAGACGAGCTGCGGCGCGTCCTAATCGGCACGCAAGCGCTGGTGGCTGTTGTGACTAATGGGTTCTCCGTTCTTTTGGAGATCGCGCGGCAAGAACCCGTCACACTGGAACTGCTGCTGGTGATCCTAGTCTACGGGTTGGTGCTGTTCGCCATGGTGCGCCGGTTCGCCGTGCAGTTGATCGGCAACCTCATCATCTTGTTCACTGCCGTCTCGCTCTCGCTGCTGCCGATTTTGCTGCCTGCGTCGCTAATCACGTTGACCCTGCTGTTCATCTCCCCGTTTGTCGTCAGCCGTTGGGTGTACGCCATTGTCCTTGTCGTGGCGCCTGCGCAGGTGCTGCTTTTGGAACTAACCCGCCTGCAAACCGAACCTATCGGCTCTTTCACCAGCCCGCTGATTTTCATCGGTGGGGGTGTTGTCTTCTCGATCGTCTTGCGCATCTTTCGTGAACGGCTGGACGTGTTCCTCGAGAACGCGCGCCAAAACAGTGACGCCATCCAGCGCAGCGTTCAGCTCAGCAGCACGCTGGCGGGCTACACCGACGAGACCAGCCTCGCGCAGTATGCTGTGCGTGGCCTAGAGAAACAGTTCGACTTGGCGCACGTCGGCGTTTATCTAACCCAGCAGACCAACGAAGCCACGCTCATCGCCTCGACGGATGAGACAGCGGTCGGGTCTACGCTGCCGGTCAACACGCGCACCGTCGTCGGGCGGGCGCTGCTCTCCGGCGAAACAATCACCGTGCGCTTTGACACCCTCCGCACTGTGGAGGGCGTGCAGCGCGTGGCGGGGGCGCAAGCGCAGGCCGTCCTCCCGCTGCTGGATCGTGACCGCGTGATCGGCGCGCTCGACCTCTACAGCGCCAACGCCAACGCCTTCACCGTCGACACGCTCAACGCGCTGCGCATCGTGGCGCTGAGCTTGTCGCAGGCGCTGCGCCAAGCGCGCACCCTTGCCGAGCAGCAGGCGGCCTTGCAGCAGGTGCGGCGCATCACCCAAGAGAACGAGGCTAACCTGCGCGAGGTTGAGCGGCTCACCCGCCAGCTTACCCGTCAAACGTGGTCAGACTATGTGCGGACGGAGGCAGCCATCACCGGCGTGACGCTGCAGCCGCAGGGCTTCAGCCCGGGCGCCGATTGGACGCCCCCGATGATGCAAGCCGTGCAGCGCCGCCGTCCCGTCTCTGCCGAGGCTGAGGGCGGGGGCCGCTGGGTGGCTGTGCCGGTTGAGCTGCGCAATGAGGTTATCGGCGCGCTGCAAGTCAAGCTCACAGACGTCAGCTACATCAGCGAGACGATCGAGCTGCTGCGCACCGTGGCGGAGCGTCTCGCCGTCAGCCTTGAGAACGCCCGCTTGTTTGAAGAAGCGCAGGCCACCACCATACAGGAACAGCGCATCAACGAGATCATCGCTGAGATGCAGACCAGCGATTCGCTTGAAGCCATGTTCCAACGCACCTTAGAAGGACTTTCGGAAGTGCTGGGCACAGAGGATCTTTCGATCCGCCTCGGCAACCCCGCCATGCAGACGACCAACGGAGGCTCGCATGCTTAGGCGCATTCGTGCAGCGTTCACCCTGCAATACGACTACCGTGACTCGTATCAACGCATCATCGCACAAGACTTGCTGCGCTACGTTGTGGCGCTGGCGGGGTTGTTGGTGCTGGGGCTGCTGGCGCCTATTGCCATTGGGGTCATCCCTTTAACCCCCCCGCTGGTGTTCACCATCGTTATCATCTACGCCTTCTTGGGGCTGATTGGCTTCATGGTGCAGATTGGGCGGGTGTTCGCCGCGCGCAATCTGCTGCTGCTGCTGGCCATCTTGGCGACGTTCAACGCCGTGTTCCAGCTTGAACTAACCCTAGTCACGTTCATCAGCTTTCTAATCCCGCTGACGATAGCGGGGCTGCTGTCCTCGCGCGGCGTCACGATTGGCGTCATGCTGCTGACGATGGCCATCTTCGCCTATGCCTTGCTCTCCCAGCCCGTCATCACCATCGCCATCACGCCGGCCAACCGCGCTGCGACCTTGTTCAACGTGCTTTTCAACGTCCTCTTGATTGGCCAGTTTGCGATCGTGTTCGGCGCGGCGCAGCAGCGTATCGCGCAGGCCTTCAGCCGTGACACGCGCAGCCTCCAACGGACGTTGGAAATGGGGGAGTTGGACACGCTCAACATCGACGAGCCAACCCTGATCGCTAAGAGCCTACGCAACTTGAAGGCAGGCTTTGACCGTGTACAGATCTACCTCGTGGAACAGAGCACCGGCAGCCGCGCCACGCCTTACTATGAAGCGTTTGACTTGCAGACGGTGATCACTGGGCAGCCTGTCGACTTGACGACAGCTTCCGCGGTAAGTGAAGTGGTGCGCACGGGGGAACTGCTGGTGATCACGCCCGACAGCGGCGAGCAGCGCCTGCGCCACCTCGGCGCGGGGATGCAGATGGCGGTGCTCGTGCCGCTGGTGGCCGACGATAAGATACTAGGCGTGTTCGACTTTCAGCTTAGCGTGGTTACCGAATTTTCCGCAGCGCAAATGGCCGTGTTTCGCACGTATGGCCAACGGTTGGGCGTGGCGCTGGCGCGCGTGCGCTTGATCAACCAGCTCTACGCCGATGTGCAGCTGCAACAAGCCGTGATTGCGGGGCTGCGCCGCCGCATTGAAGCGCTCGAACGCACCGCGCGCAGCGAGGTTGATGCCAGCACGTGGCAGGTTTACTTCCAAGAGATCGCCAGCGGCGCGCTGGGCTACGATGTGGGGTCAGGGGCTGCCGTCCTTACGCTGGATCAACTGCCCGCCACCACCTACGCCAGCTTACATGCGGGGCAGATCGTCATGGAGACAGGCGAGGACAGCACGCTCGTCACCGCGCCGATCCGCCTAGGCGAGGTGCTGCTGGGGGCGCTCTCGTTCCGCTTGCCCGGCGGCCAAACGCTGAATCAGCGCCAGCAAGAGTTGATTCAGAACGTGGTGGACCGGCTCGCGCTCGCGTTGGAGAACCGCCGACTGCTGCAGCAAAGCCAAAGCCAAGCTCAACGCGAAGCTAAAGCCAGCGAAATTGCCAACATCTTGTTCAGCCAGACAGACCTCACGGCGCTGCTGAACACCGCCGCCGACCAGTTCAACGAGGCGCTCGGCGCTGTGAACACGGCGGTGCGAGTGCTCAACATGGAAGCAAGGGAAAGCTCATGAACACGCAGGCACGCTTCTTCCCACTCTGGAGCCAATTCCTCATCGTGCTGGGGATCGCCATTGTGATCCCCGTGGGCGTGATGCTGCTGGTCGTGGTGGACGCCACCAACCGCCTGAACGAGCAGAACCTCTCAGCGCTGGTGGAGCAGGTCGGGCGCTACCGTGAGTACCTCATCCAGACTGACCTTGACGCTGCGCTGCGCCTGCTCGACAGCGTAGAGAACGGCTCCCCCGTGTACAACTTGGTCGTCTCTGCCGCGCGCAACCTTGCGCTCCCGGGGACAACCCCTGAAACACGTGAAAGCCTGACAGATCGCACCAATGCTGATCTGCGCCGTATCTTCTTCGGCATCGATGAGCGCTTAGTCGACAGCTATTGGATACTGGGGACGCAGGGGCAGGTGCTGCTCTCTGCGACGAACAGCAATCGCACGCTCCCCTTCAACGCGCGTCGGCCCAACGAGGAAACCTCTGAAGCGTTCCTGCGTGCGCGCGACGGGGCCTTGGGGACGATGACGCGCTTGTTTGTCATCAGCACACGTAGCAACCTGCCCAACTTTGAGATGGTGCTCATCCTCAAAGACGTGGTTGGGATCACAGTAGGGTATCTGGTGGTGGATCTCGACATGAACCAAATTGTGCAGCGCCACCTCGGCACAGAGGTCGGTGTGCCGATGTACAGCTTCATCGTGCTGCCCGACGGCGCGACGACGCTGCAGCGGCTCGAGACGCGCCGTCAAAACCTCGTCGATGTGCGCACCCCCGCGGTGCAGCGCGCCCTAGAAGGCATTACGAGCGGCACTCTCTCCTATCAGGTCAGCCGCGAGGGGGTGGTGCGCCAGCTCACAGGCTACTATGCGTCGATCCGCGCGTTAGATGAAACGCTGGGCTTCATCACCGAAATCGACCGCGGCTTGATCGTCGCGCAGCGCCTTGAATATTTTGCGGGGTTCGGCCTCCCGTTGGTGATCTCGTTTGTCTTGCTGCTTTTGTTCTTGGCGCTGGTGCTCTCACAGGGGGTTGTGCCGCCCATCATGCAGCTTCGGGCCGCCATCCAAGCCGTCATCCGTGGGAATTTCAATGAGCCGCTGCCATCAACCACCCGTCCGGACGAACTCGGCGCGCTTAGCACAGACGTTGCCAACATGCGCGAGCAGGTGCAGCGGGTGTTGAGTGACCTTAAGACCCAAGTGGACGAGCGCAGCCGCGAGGTGCGCCTGACGCAGGAGATCGGCCAAGTGGCCCTTGTTGAACGCGACGTCAACGTCCTCATGGGGCGGATCGTGACGCTCATCACGGAGAACTTCCCTAACATCTATCACGCACAGGTCTTCTTGCTTGATCAGCAGGGGCGTTACGCCGTGCTGCGCGCTTCGACTGGGCGCGCGGGGCAGGAGCTGCTGCGGCGTGGCCATCGCCTTGAGGTCGGCAGTGTGTCGGTCATCGGCCAAGTGACAGAACAAGGCCAGACGATCGTTGTGCGCGATATCGGCGCCAGCGCCGTCCACCGACAGAACGAGTTCCTCCCTGAGACACAGGCCGAGCTAGCCATCCCGCTGCGCTTGGAAGATCGCGTCATCGGCGCGCTGGACGTGCAGAGCAAAGAGCGCGACAGCTTCACCGAGGTGCAGATCACCGCGCTGCAAACCCTCGCCAACCAAATCACCATTGCGATTGAGAACGCCCGCCTGTACGAACAATCGCAGCAGCTTTTGCGCACCGTCGAGCAGGAGACGCGCCAGCGCACGCTGCGCTCATGGCAGGAGCTGTTCGCGCTGGTGCGCGCCCCCATGATCAGCGCCAGCGCGGGCAACCAGACCGGCTACGACACACACGACCTGCGCGAGGCGGTGATCCGCTCTGGGCGGACGGCGGTCGGCACACGGACGGACTACCGCACGATCCCCGTGGTCGTGCCGGTCAAGCTGCGCGGGCTGGTCGTGGGCGTGGTGGAGATGGAGCTGCGCGAGGCCGACTTCAGCTATGGCAAGGTGCTGCTGGCCGAGGAGCTGGTGAACCGCCTCGCCGTCAGCCTTGACAACGCCCGCCTGTTCCTTGAGAACGCCCGCAGCGCCGAACGTGAGGCCTTTGTGAGCGCAGTTGGCGGCATGCTGAGCGCAGAAACCACCATCAACGGCATCATCGAAACAGCCATCCGCGAGGTAAGCGCTGCCCTCGGCACGCCCCAGATCGGGGTGCGCTTCAACGCAGGCAGGACAGACAACGGCTACACCATGGCCGACGATATCACGCTCGCTTCATCGCCCGATTCAGACAGGAGGCTTCGCTAAATGCTGCGTTCAAGCCCTCGTTCTCCCGTGTCGCTGCGTCGGCAGCTCAACCTCCGCTTGACGATCCTCATCGTTATCGTGTTCAGCGTGCTGCTGGCAGCAGCAGTCATCCGCACCTTTGATAGTCAAACCAGCACGCTGCGCGAAGAACACGAAAACGCAATCGAACGCGCTGCGTTCAACGTGGCGAACCGCCTGCAGCCGTTGATCGACGCGACCAACCTCGCTGCGACCGACAGCCGCTTTGTCGCCTTTGCGCAGGGGGCAGTGCAGGTCACGGTGGCCAGCCAGCTGGCAGCGGACATGATCCGCGCCAACCCCGCTGATGTCCAATACATCAGCTTCCTCGACACCGAGGGACGCCTAGTATTTGAGATGATAAACGCCAACGGCCAACCGCAAATTGTCCAACAGGCGCGCCTGCGTGAGCGCCCCTTTGTGCGCCCTGAGGCGGCTTTCTACAACGCGCTGCAAAGCGACGGTGAGGTTTTCCTCGGCCGCTTTGGGCTGGCGCGCGACCCCAACACCAATCAAATTATCCAACCCATTCGCCCTTCGGTGGCGCTCTATCGGCCTGTTAAAAATAACGTCAACGACGTCATTGGCGTCTACCGTGTCACGCTGGACGCAACCAACCTGCTGAACATCGTCAACCAAGCCACGACAAACTTCATCAACCCTGAGCAAAATCGCAGCGTGATCCTGACCGTGGGCGCCAACCTCGTTGTGGCCGATAACAACGCCGAAAGCCGCCTCTATCTGGAACAGTTCGAAGCGTTCACCGGCAATTTGGATGCTGACCCTCTCTACGGGCGCCTCGTCCCCTACTTGAGCCAACTGCGCCCTGTTAACGCCTTGTTAGATCGGGTGGAGAACACATTTATCACCGTCGCACCCGTCAACTTGCGCAATCTAGTCGGCCCGACTATGCATGTCTTTATCATAGATGACTTTTTTGCGGTGTATGCTGAGAGCTTGACCACTGTCTTGATCGCAGGGCTGGCCATCGTCTTACTCGCAGTCGTCGTGATGCTGCTTCAACAGCAGTTCGTGAACCGGATGCTCGCGCCGGTTGAGGAGGCCGCCGCAGCGATGGCGCGGTTGGTGGATGAAGAGAACGCAACAGACGCTGGTGGGGCGCTGCAAGCAGTCGTGCCGCAGATCGCAGCGCGCCTTGAGCGGCTTGACCGTGACCACACACAGCAGGTAGAGCGGCGCAACCGCGAGCTGCGCGTGATGGGGCGCATCGGCTTTGAGAGCACCGCGCAAAAAGACCTCGACGCGCTCATGAAGCGCAGCATCAACCTCATCTGCACCGAGATGGGCTTCTATCACGCACAAGTGTTCATAATCGACCGCTTTGAGAACGTGGCGCGCTTGGCCTACAGCCGCGGCGAAGCGGGGCAGGAGATGTTGGCGCGGCGACACGCGCTGGAGATCGGCTCCGCCTCGGTCATTGGGGCCGTCGCCGCCGAGCGGCGCATCGTCATCATCAACGACGTGGACGACCCCAACAACGAGTTCCCGCATCGTTATAACCCGCTGCTGCCTGATACCAAAGCGGAGATGGCGCTGCCGCTCATCGCCAACAACGAGCTGCTGGGCGTGCTGGACATCCAATCGCGCGAGAAGAACGTGTTCCTGCCGGATGACCAGCCGACGTATGAGCTGCTGGCCAATCAACTGGCGGTGGCGATGTTCAACGCCCGCCTGCGCACTCAGACGGAGGAGCGCCTCGAGCAGATCGCGCGGCTCAACCGACAGCTCACCCGCGCCGTGTGGTCAGACACTGCCGCCAACTTGCAGCTCGCGGAGACGTTTGGCCGCCTGCCCGAAGCGCCGCAGGTCAAAGTGCCGATCCGTGTGCGCGGCGAGGAGATCGCCCGCATTGAGGCAGCCATCCCCAACGGGCAAACCAGCGAGACCGACCGCCTTGTGCTGCAAGCGGTAGCGGATCGTATTGCGCTGGCGATAGAAAACGTCCGCCTGTTCGAGCAGACGCAGGCCAGCCTCGCCGAGACCTCTACGCTGTATCGGTTAAGCCAGACGCTCAACGAGGCCAGCACGCTGGAGGATATCTTGCGCGTCGTGGCCACCACCATCGCCGCCGACGCGGCCGACGCGCTGCTGTGGCTGTTCGACAGCGACGCGCTGATGCAGTCCCAAGCGCGCCTCGCCGCCGACGTGCGCCTGACGGATCGCATCACCACCCACAACGTGCCGCTGCAAACGACGCTCGCCCTGCCCAACTTTATCGCCACCCTCGACAGCACCGAGGTCAGCCACATTGCGGATGTGAACGCTGCCCTGCTCGACCCACCGCTGCGGACGCTGCTGCAAGCGCTGAGCACCGTCTCGCTGATCGTCGTGCCGTTGAACATGCGCGGCGTTTGGAGGGGCTTTGTAACGATCCACTTTACCCAACCGCGCGCCCTCAGCGAGCGTGAAAAGCGCCTGTTCAACGCGCTGATCGCTGCGGCTGGCGTCGCCGTGGACAATCAAAACCTGCTGGCTGAAACCGAGTTCGAGCGCGCCAACCTCACCAACATCCTCGCCACACTGCCCGCTGGCGTGTTGGTGCTAGATCCGATCACACTCGTGCCAGTACAGGTCAACGCGCGCGCCCGCGAGCTGATGCCGGAGGCCGATTTCACGCAGCCCTTCAGCGCCGATGCCTATCACCTCTATCGCACGGCAGCGGCTTCGCCTTACCCTGAAGATCAACTGCCGATCTTCGTCACCCAGCGGACGCAGCAGCCCGCTTACGTGGACGACGTGTCCTATCAATGGGGCAGCACGCACATCGACCTGCTGCTGAACGCCGCGCCCGTGGTAGATGCACAGCAGCGCATCATCGGCATCGTGGCGGCCTTCCAAGACATCACCAACCTGCGCGCGCTGGAAAGCGCCCTCCAAGAGAACCTGCAAGAGACGATGGTGCTCTACGAAACGCAGCGCGTGCTGGCCGAGGCGATGTCGCTCGATGAGCTGCTCGACGCGGCGCTGGCGCAAACCAGCCTGCGCGAGGTGGACGATGTGCACATCGTGTTCATCGACGAGATGACCGAGACGCTCACGCTGGAGCGCTACCTGAAGACGCCGCTGCAGAACCTCGCGCTGCTGCGCCCGCTGCTCAGCCCGACCGATGAGATCATCTACGACGACCTCACCACGGCCGAATTGGGGCCGGAGCTGATGGCGATGCTGGCCGCTGTGCCGATGGGCTGTTTGATGGTCGCCCCGCTGCGCTCGCGCACTCGTCCCCTGCCTTTCGGCTGGATTTTGTTCAGTCAGCAGCAGCCCAACGGCTTCGACAACGACGACGTGCGCTTCCTGACGACGCTGGCCGACATGATCTCGACCGCGGTGGAGAGCATCTTCCTCGTCATGTCCACGCAGGCCGCCCTGCAAGAAACCGCTGCCCTCTACTCCGCGTCATCCACGATTAACCGCGCCCGCGACCTGCAAGATGTGAGCGACGCGCTCAATCAAGCGCTGGAAGGCCTCGAGCCGGACGTGTTCGCGGGCTACCTCATGCGCGATGAGCAGATTGTGCAGTTGTTTAATCAAGGGTTTGAAGAGCGCCTGCACACAGCGGATTTGCAAGAACTCATCACACTGCCGCTGGGCGAGGACAACTTGATCGTAGATGACCTGCACGGCGCGGCGGATTTGCCGATCCTCAACGAGCTGCGTCGGATGGACGGCCTTGCTGCGGTGGGCGTCGCCAATCTGCGCATCCAAGATGTCGTCAGTGGGCGCTTGTTCGTGGCCTATCTGCGGCCGCACATCTTCAAGCCCGGCGATGAGCGCTACCTCAGCAGCGTGGCCGACAGCGCCTCCGTCGTGATCGATAACATCGTCCTGCTCGATCAAGTGCAAGAGACGCTGCAAGAGACCTCTACGCTGTATCAGTCCTCGCGCGAGCTGACGAACGCGCGCCTGCCGCAGGAAGTGCTTGAAGTGGCCGTCACCCACTTGGCCGACATCCACGTGTTTGGGGTGATGGTGGCCATGATTGACAGTCCTGCTTGGCAGGAAGTGACGTCCTCGGCCGCTGTCGAGGCTGTTTGGCACATCGACAGCGACCCCACCCTGCTGCCCACCGACCTCTACCCCGATCAAGCCATCTGGCCGCTGCTGGACGTGGAAGCGGTGACCATCTACCAGCAAGAGGATATGCTGCCTGAGCAGGCGGCGGAATTGGCCGAGCTGGGCGCGGTGACGATGGCGGTGCTGCCGCTGCGCACACCGCAGCGCACCCTCGGTGCGCTCATCATCCTGAGCGGGACACCCCATGTCTACAGCGAGCGCGAGCTGCGGGTGCTGCAATCCTTCGCGGAGCAAGCCTCACTCTCGCTGGAGGCAGCGCGCCTGCTCGCCCAGACGGAGCGCCGCGCCGCTCAGCTCCAAGCCACCGCGGAAATCTCCGAGCGCATCGGCCAAATCCTCGAGCTGGATGAACTGCTGCCGCAGCTCGTCGACTTAATCCGTGACCGTTTCTTCTTCGATCACGTGCAGGTGTTCCTGATGGATGACAACGACGAGTACGCGGTGCTGCGCGCTAGCACGGGCGAGGCGGGCAAGCAGCTGCTCGCGCGTAATCATCGGCTGGCGAAGGGGTCGGCTTCGGTCATCGGGCAGGTGACGGCCTACAACCGCGTCATCATCGCCTCTGATACGAGCGATGCCACCGTGCCGCACCGCCCCAACCCGCTGCTGCCAGACACGCGCAGCGAGATGGCGCTGCCGCTGGTGGTGAAAGGCAAGGTTGTGGGCGCGCTGGATGTGCAGTCCAACCGGTCGAATGCGTTCACCCAAGAGGACATTCAGACCCTCAGCACGCTAGCTGCGCAGATCAGCATCGCCATCGACAACGCACGCAACTACGAGACCGCCCGCAGCCGCGCCGCCGAGATGTCCTTCCTCTTTGATGTGACCAACGCCGCCACCAGCGCCGAAACGCTGCAAGAGAGCTTGAACGCCATCCTTGACCGCATCGAGGAATCGCTTGAGCCGGATGTGGTGGTGTTCTTCCTGCTCACGCGCAGCGTCGATCTCAAGCGCAACGAGGTGTTCAACTTGCAGCCGGCAGGGGCTAGAGGCCTCGATTTGCCCTATGAAGCGATTGAGCCAGTGCGCTTGGGCGATAACGAGAACCTCATCAGCATCACCGCCGTCACACGTCAGCCGCAGATCGTCAACAACATCAGCAAAGAGGTGCGCTACCCCGCCTACTCACCGGCGTCGCAGTCGGCCATCCTCATCCCGATCAGCTCCGGCGCGGATCTGCTCGGCCTCTTGGTGTTGGAGAGCAGCCAGCTCAACGCTTACACCGGTGATATGCAAACGCTGCTGATGGCGCTGGCGGGGTCGCTGGCCGCGGTGTTGGAGAACACGCTGCTGCTGGAGGAGCTGCAAAAGACCAACGAACGCCTGCGCGAGGTTGACCGCCTCAAGAGCCAGTTCTTGGCCAACATGAGCCACGAGCTGCGCACGCCGCTCAACAGCATCATCGGCTTTAGCCGCGTGATGCTGCGCGGCATCGACGGCCCGCTGACCGAGATGCAGGAACAAGACCTGACGACGATCTTCAACAGCGGCAACCACCTGCTGAACCTCATCAACGACATCCTCGACCAAGCTAAGATCGAGGCCAACGAGATGCAGCTCAAGCTCGAGCGCTTCGACGTAAAGCCGATGATCGAGGGTGTGAAGTCGATTGCGGTCGGCCTCATCAAGGACAAGCCGCTGCAATTGTTCGTGGAGGTCGCGCCCAACCTGCCGCAGGCCTTCGCCGATGAGTTCCGCACGCGCCAGATCCTGCTCAATTTGATGAGCAACGCCATTAAGTTCACCGCGCAGGGCAGCGTGACGCTGCGGGTGTATCAGACGCAGACGGACGATGGCAAGGTTGCCATCCGGGCCGATGTGATCGACACCGGCATCGGCATCGCTGAGGAAGATATGCCGATCTTGTTCGAGCAGTTCCGCCAAGTCGACAACTCGCTGACGCGCACAGCGGGCGGGACGGGCCTCGGCCTGCCGATCTCAAAAGCGCTGGCCGAGCTGCAAGGCGGCCAGCTGCTGGTCGAGTCGCAGGTGGGGGTGGGGTCGACGTTTAGCGTCATCATCCCAACGGAGCCTGCCAGCGCGGACGCCGCCACGACCCTCACGCTGCATCTGCAAGATGGTGAATCGGTCAACGGGGCAGGCAGCGATGACACCAAAGTGACCAGCCCCGTGCCAGCGACCACCACCACCCAGATCGCGCCGCGCGTCGAGCTGCCCGCCATGCCCGCCAAGCGCGAGGTGCTGATCATCGAGGACAACAAGGACATGGTCGATCAGTTCCGGCGAACGCTCCAGCGTGAGGGCTTCGAGGTGGTGACCGCCGATCACCCGTCATATGCTGAAGCGATGGTGGGCCAGCTTCGCCCGACGATGGTGCTGCTTGACGTCAACTTTGCGCAGGGGGCGGGCTGGCAGATCCTGACCAACTTGAAAAGGCGCGACGACACCGGCGAAATCCCGATCATCGTGAC
This sequence comes from Anaerolinea sp., assembly GCA_046719465.1. Taxonomy (GTDB): domain Bacteria; phylum Chloroflexota; class Anaerolineae; order Aggregatilineales; family Phototrophicaceae; genus JANWYT01. Next base: position 9,718 of record JBDNCV010000015.1, on the reverse strand, counting down.
GACGCTCAGCCCAGAGCGTGAGCGCGCGCTGGCAGCAGGGGCAGATCGCTACCTTCAACGCCCCTTTATGCCCGACCAACTTGTTAAACTGGTGCGCGAGGTCGAGGCGGAGTTCAGCCGTCAGCGCATCCTCGTGATCGACGATCAGCCTGAGGCGCTGCGCCTGCTCAAGCAGATCCTCTCCGAGAGCGGCCACTACCGCGTCTACGTGGCCGATAACGGGCAGGACGGCATCTCGATGGTGGCGCGGCGGCGGCCTGATCTGGTCGTGCTGGATTTGCGGATGCCCAACATGGATGGGTTCGCCGTGCTGAACGAGCTGCGCGCCAACCCCGAGACGGCCAAGATTCCGGTGATGGTCGTCACGGGTGACATCAACCTGAACGCGACCGAGCAAGAACAACTCGCCCACGTGCGAATCGTACCCAAGACACAGATCACCAACGAGCAGTACAATCAGTTCTTGAACGTAATCAAGAACGAACTCAAAACCTTGTGACGTTTCAGCAGGGGCGACCTAACAGGGTCGCCCCCAGCATGTGCACCATCAGTGATCGTTGAGCCATATTCAGACCTCATCTTCAAAGGACGCCCATGATCGGCCACACGACTAAGACGATTTTCGTCGAATGCACCAACTGTCAAACCATCACCGACTTTCACGACTTTCACGGCAAGTGCCCCACCTGCGGCGAGACGATCTGCGAAGCGCGTTACGACCTGCTGGGGCTGGATATTAAGCAGTGGCTGCACGAGATCAGCCAGCGCCCGGCCTCGCTGTGGCGCTATCACGAGGTGCTGCCCGTCTTTAACCCTGAGAACATCGTGACGATGAACGAGGGCGGCACGCCGCTGCTGCGCAGCACAGGGCTGGCGGCCAGCCTCGGCCTGAAGAACCTGTTCCTCAAAGATGAGCGCCAAGGCCCCACCAGCAGCTTTAAAGATCGCCAAGCGACGGTGGCCATCACCGCGATGAAAGAACGCGGCATCGACGAGGTGGTGGTGGCCAGCACGGGCAACGTGGCCATCGCCTACGGGGCCTACTGCGCGCGCGCCGGCATCAAGCTGTGGGCGTTCTTCCCTGTGCTGGCCCCCAACGAGAAGATGCGCGAGACGGCGGTCTACGGCGCGGAAGTCATCAAGACGACCGGCACCTATGACCAGACCAAGCAGCTTGCCGCCAACTTCGCCGCTACGAAGAACATCTTCCTTGACCGCGGCATCAAGAGCGTGGCAGCGATTGAGGCCATGAAGACGATGGCCTACGAGATCGCCGAGCAGCTCGGCAGGATGCAGCACAACGGGCAGCGATGGGCCTCGCCCGATTGGTTCCTGCAAGCGGTGAGCGGCGGGCTGGGGCCGCTGGGGGTGGCGAAAGGCTTCCGCGAGCTGCGCGACTTTGGGCTGGTGGATCGCTTGCCTGCGTTTGGGATGATCCAAAGCGAGGGGTGCGCCCCGATGGTGCAGGCTTTTGAGCGCGGCCAGCGCGTCGCCACGCCGGTGGAGGAGGAGAACACCGTTATCGCCACGCTGGCCACAGGCAACCCGGGCCGCGCCTATGAGATCCTCTACGACTATGTGCAGGAGAACGGTGGCCACTTTGAAGCCGCCAGCGACGAGGAAGCCTTCAACGCGATTCGCGTCGTGGCGCGCTATGAGGGCATCTCGGTCGAGCCAGCGACGGGCGTGATGTTCGCTGGCCTGTTCAGAATGGTGCAGAAGGGCATCATCAAGCCGGATGATGTCGTCGTCGTCAACGTGAGCGGCCACACCCTGCCGGTCGAGCGCGACATCCTCGGCGAGCGCTGGCAGAAAACGGTCGATATGTCCACCGCCTCGCGCACGCCCTCTGTGCCGTTGGAGCGCTTCTCGAAGGTCGTCAGCAAGCTGGAGCGCCTGCGCCGCGTGATCTTGATTGAGGATAACACCGCCTCGGCCAACCTTATGTCGCGCATCTTAGAGAGCCGCCAGAACTGCGAGGTGTATCTGGCCACTGATGGGCAGAGCGGCCTTGAGCTGGCGCGCGAGGTACACCCCGATCTGGTTATCACCGACTTGATGATGCCCGTCATGGATGGGTTCGCCGTGGTCGAGGCGATCAAAGCTGACCCTGCCTTGGCCAACGTGCCGATCATCGTCGTCAGCGCCAAAGACCTCAGCACGCGCGAAAAAGACTTCCTGAAAGCCAACACCGACATGATCCTTCAGAAAGGCTCCTTCGTCGACGATGAGTTCATGGAGCGGCTGCTCGAACGGTTGAATTAGGTAAACAAGCGGCGTTGGCCAGAGGGTTCCTCGCGCTGGCTGTGGTTGGCATAGGTGGCCCAGTCGATGTTGTACTCGTCCACCTCGTTGCCCCACTGCACCCAGCCGTGCCGCTGGCCACGCGCGAACAATTCCAAGTATGGACCCGGGCTGCAAGCTTCAATCAACTGGTAGATTTCGTCTGGCTTGCGCGAGTGCTCGCGTTTTTGGCTGGCAATGAAATTGACTTGACGACGGCCCGCGGCGCGGGTGCGTAGATGGCCGCGCACCCCGAACAACAGCAGCTCGGTTGTGTTGCGGAAGTAAAAGCCCACACCGCGCCCGTCCGGCCCGCCATCCTTGCGGATCTTGTGCCAGACCAGATTGGTCTTATAGACAAAGCCCCACGCCTTCATGACCTCTAGCCCTTCTGGCAGAAGCGCATTCGGCACCCACAAGTAGAGATGGGACTGCTTTTCGGCAAACCCGGCCACGGGCAGCGCTTTGATTTCTTCTAGCGTCATCGTGGGATACCGGGAAAGACGACGATGTTCGGGAGCCACCTTACCCGTGCGATTTTGAAACTGCCACGGCGGATCCGCGAGAATCGTGCCGAAGGACTGCCCGTGGAGCGACGCGCGCAAATCATCAACCGCATTCATCGGCTCATCCACCATGTTTAGCACTCCTCGCTGTACGTTGTAGGTCGAATGCCGATCACAAGCAGTGGGCATCCACCCCCGCCCCCACCGCGAATCCGTGGGAGCAGTTTTGAAAGATGGGTTGTGGAGGCCCCATAAGAGGCGCCACGACCTAGCTGGTTGAAGATGGCCTGCAGCTCATCACACCGCGTGATGATAACGCCAACGCTGATCACGCGGAGGTCAAACAATAGACGGAAATTGTTCAGGTCGCGGTCGAAGAAAGGGTCTTTGTTGTTCCACTCAACTTCGAGTGCGATACGATTTTTAAAGCAGTCAACCTTGTGCGTTGGCGATTCAAATTGGGTGTTATCAACCGTGATGGCCGTTTGAAAACCGCGCTCAGACCATCCACGCGCGCTGAGGAAGCGATCAATCGCCAGCGCCACTTTAGACTTGCTGCCGCCCGGCGTGGTGATGTAAGACCGGCACAGACGAAACTGAGACAAAAGCGCCATGATGTCGCCCCATTCCGTAGGGAAATCCTGCCGAAGGATAGCGACAGCGTGCTTCGTTTCGTGAAATTCGAAGCGTTCGCGCAGCGATTGCGGAATATGCGTGAGCGTCATGATTCTGGTTGGACGGATTTCAACTAATGAAGTCAGTATAGCACAGTTGCGACAATCAAAGCGGATATTGACGCGCCACGCTGCCGAACACGCGCACGTTGGAGACGCCGTAGCGCGCCGCCAGCGCGAGGATCTCCGCACGGCGCGCCCGCAGCGCTTCAAGGGTGAGGGGCGGTTTCAAGGTCTCGGTCATGGACGGCGTTCCTTTCAAGTCAAGGCGGGTCGTCTGAGGTTTCCGCGAGCATGGCTTCGATGGCGTGCTGTAACTGAGGAAGCATCAAGACTGCCTCCCACACGATCTTCAAGTCCACCCGGTCGTAGTTGTGCGTCAGGAAGTCGCGGAACCCTTTGATCGCCCGCCAGTCGATGTCGGGCTGCGTGGCGAGCAGGTCGTCCGGCAGGCGCTTGGCAATTTCGCCGATCACTTGATACTGACGGATGACCGCATCTTGGATGACAAAATCTTGATCGAACATGGCCTTTCCGCCTCGCGTAGACTGAGCAATCCGAGATGCATACTGGCGCATATCCAGCAGGTAATCGCGCAGGGTCTTCATAGGGCCACGGCGTCGGTCTGAACGCGCTGCAAGAACCGCTGATCTTCCACCCCATCGGTGATCACGTTGACGCGACACCCCAACAGCTCTTGCAAGTCCAACCAGAGGCCGACAACGTCGAAGATGCTGGTTCCGGCGTTGGCCGTCACCAACAGATCGACGTCGCTTGTGGGGGTGGCTTCCCCGCGCGCCACGCTGCCGAACACGCGCACGTTGGAGACGCCGTAGCGCGCCGCCAGCGCGAGGATCTCCGCACGGCGCGCCCGCAGCGCTTCAAGGGTGAGGGGCGGTTTCAAGGTCTCGGTCATGGGCGGCCTGTTCAACATAACCTATGACCAGTATACCATGCACAGGCAGCTTAAAGCTGCCATGACGGCGGACGATGCTGCCTGCGCCACCACAGCCCCACCGGGTAGCCCGTCATCTTGGCGAGGTCGCCCACTGCGCGGATGATCGGCACGAGGGCGATAGCTTGCGCCCACGCTGCGGCGCTGCGGTCGGGCGCGTGCTGCATCACCACGGGCAGCCGCCGCCACGCCGGCCAGCAGTAGGCCAGCCCGCCCGCGGCCAGCAGCCCCCACAGCATCGGATGCGCCACTGCCCCGCCGACCAGCAGCAGCGGCAGCGCCACGAGATACACCCCATAGCGGATGGCGTGCCGCTTGCGCCACAGGTCAGCTTTGCCGTCGCCGCGCGCGTAGCGGTAGTACTGCGTCCAAAACGCCCGCAAAGAGCCGCGCGGGCGAAATGCGACCGTGGCCGCCGGGGCGAAGGCAAACGGCGGCTGCGTGGCCTTCAAGCGCAGGTCGAAGATCAGATCCTCGCAGTAGTCGAGCCATTCAGGATAGCCGCCCACCGCCCGCGCGGCCGAGCGGCGCACGGCCACGCTGCGGCTGCTGGGGAGGAAGGTTTGCGGGTTGACCTCATGCGCCAGCGGCAGGACGGTCGCGCCCATCGCCGCCTCAAAGGTCGTGTGCGGGTCAGCGCGGAAGAAACCGCCCACCACCGTAAGCGACGGGTCAGCGCGCAGCGGCGCGGTGATGTCCTCCAGCCACGTGTCGGGCAGGCGCACGCCCGCATCGGTGATGGCGATGATCTCAGCTTGGGTGTGGGCCAGCGCGATGTTGCGCCCGCGGCTGATGTTCGCGCCGCGCTCGACGATCACCCGCAGCGGCAGCCGATCCGCGTAGGCTTGCATCCGCGCCACCGTGTCGTCAGCGCTGCCGCCGTCGACGATCACCACCTCGGACGGTGGGAGCGTCTGGGCGCACAGTGACTGCATCAGGTAGTCGATGTTTGCGCCCTCGTTGTAGACGGTGGCGATCACGGCGACTTCAGGCGGTGGATAGTGTGCGTTCATGCGATGTCCTTCATTGACAGATCAAGGCCTCACCCCAACGTCGCTGCGCGCCGTCGCCCCTCTCCCGCAGAGAGGGGCAACCGCTGCTGTGCGCTTCCTTCTCTCATCCGATCGCCCCCTGTCATCACGCCAGCCCCACGCGGGCGGCGAGCAGGCGCGCCCGCCCGGGCAGCAGCTTGGCGAACAGGGCGCGCTCAGCCTCATCCAGCGGGCGCAGCGCGATCAGCACCCCCGCGTAGACCCCTGCGCCGACCAGCGCCCCCAGCCACGGCGAGAGGGGCATCAGCCCGAAGCCCGCCAGCAGCATCGCCCCACCCGCCAGCGCAGGCCGCCACAACAGCCCGCCCCATGCGATCCGCCCGCCCAGCCCGCGCTCCATCAGCAAGCCAAACGGGATGAACAGCACCAGCTCGCTGGCAATCGTCGTGATGGCCGCCGCGATGTAGCCGTACTCTGGGATGAGCAGGGCGTTCGTCCCGATGTTGAAGATCACCGCCGCGATGAACGCGCGCAGGATGTGCTGCTGCATGTCTAAGGCCACCAGCGCGTATTGCGTCAGGCTGTTCATCCAGCCGATGGGGATGCTCCAGATCATGAGCACCAGCGCCCCCGCGCCTTCCGGCAGGTACTGCGCCCCACCGATGAACTCCGTCAGCGGGACGGCCAGCAGCGTGAAGCCCGCCGCCATCGGCACAGCCAGCGCGAACATGAGCTTGACGCCGAAGGTGTACGTGCGCCGCAGCGCCGCCAGATCGTCGGTGGCTTGGCGAGACATGACTGGCAGCAGCGCCTGCGTGAAGAACGACGGCACGATGTTGATCGCGTTCAGCCAGCGGTAGGCGATGCTGTAGCGCGCGACCAGCTCTGCGCCTTTGAGCGCCTCCAAGATGACCACATCCACCTGAAAAAAGATCGTCGCCAAGAAGTGGTTGAGCAGCAGCGCCCAACTGTCGCGGATCATGCGCAGCATCAGCGGCAGCTCTGGCCGCCACGTCGCCAATCGCCCGACGAGCGCGCGCCCTGTGTAGGCGAGGATGGCCAGCGTCAGCAGGTTGTTGACGACGCTCACCGCTGCCAGCCCGACGATCCCCGCCCCCGCCAGCAGCACGATCACGCCGAACACGACCTTGTTGATCGTCGTGATCGTGGCAATAGCGGCGGGCTTCTCCACCTGTTCATGGGCGTAAAACAGCGAGCTGATGCCCTTGCTGAGGCTGGCAGGGAACAAGCCCAAGTAGAGCAGCGCCAGCGCCAGCAGCGCCGTCTCATCCAGCGGCGGGGTCACCGTCGCCTGACGGATCGCCACGAAGCCTGCCACCAACCCCACACCGACCACTGCCAGCGCCAGCCGCAGCAGCGTCGTGTTGTAGAGCAGCCGCCCGCTCTGGGCTTTGTCGCGGCTCACCGCGCGGATCAAGTACAGGTCGAGGCCGAAGTTGGTGAAGATGTCAAACCAGACGAACACCACCACCAGATAGTAATACGTCCCCACTTCCTGCGGCGTCAGCACGCGCAGCATCACCAGCAAGAACGCAAAGTCGATCCCTTTGTTGAACAGGTTCAGCACGATGGGCGCGACGCTGTTGCGGGCGACGCGCGCCGTCGCGCTGCGGGCGGCCTCGCGCCCCACCACGCCACGCCAAACGCTCATCCCGATCAGCAGGGCGATGAGCGCCGCGCTGATGGCCGTGCCGAACACCCCCACTTGAAAGCTGGTCGGGCTGTAGACCATGCGCAGCGTCCACACCCCCGCTGGGATCGCCACGCCCTGAAACAGCCCGTTGACGACCTGCACTGGGATCAGCGTCTCGGCGCTCTCCGGCGCGCCAATTGGGCGCAGGAACGCCCGCCAGCCCTCGGCGTAGGCTTCACTTACGATGAGCCAGCCGTCTGTCAGCGTGGCCACGTCCAGCAGGCGCTCGCGGCCTGTGTCGCGGCGCAGGGTGACCGTGCCATAGGGGTAGAGCGCGTGAAGCTCATCGTGGGTGAGCGACGCGCCGCTGGCGATGCGCGCGTTGAGCGCAGGGTCATCGCAGCACACGAGATAACGCGGGAGCGCATCCGTCACGCGGTAGATGGTCTGGGCGGGGTCGGCATAGACAGGGACGAAGCGCTGGGGGCTGCGCTGCATGAGCGCCTGCGCCGCCTCTGAGCGCGTCTGCGTCACGATGAACGCGACGTTTAGGCTGCGCAAGCGTGGGCTGGCGAGCGCGTCCGACACGTCGAAGTTAGGGTAAGCGGTGTAAAGCGGCGCGATGCGGTTGAAGTCGAGCTGCACCTGCGGGGCCAACCCACGCAGATACTCCACCGTCGCGCGTGGGATGATGCTGTCGTAGCCGCGCACGTCGTAGAGGCCGTGCCGCCACGCGCTGTTGGCCTGTAGGTTGGGCGGCTGCGCGGGGTCATCCAACGTGATGAAGCGCGCTTGCCCCTGCGCTTGCAAGAACTGCACCGACGGCGGCACGAAGTCCAGCAGGGCGGGGTCAGACGCGGGGTTGAAGCCCCACGACGCGGCCATGAGGTCAACCGCGATCACCACGCTGACGGCCACGCCCGCCCACGTCGTGCGCCAGCGGCTGACGAGCCAGCGCAGCGCCAACCCGCTCACCGCCAGCGTCAAAGCGAAGATAAGCGCCTGCCCCGCTGTGTAGCTGAAGAACAATTCGGCATTAGGGAAGGCGCGGTCGGCGTTGGTCAAGCTGCGGAAGGCGCGCTCGACAAGGTCGGCCAGCGCCGGGTAAGCGAACCGCGCCGCCCCCAGCGCCACGATCACGACGGCCCCCAGCGCAGTCATGCCGTAGGCTGCGCGTTTGGCCCAGCGACCATTCTGCCCGGCCAGACGGTCAAAACCCAGCGCCGCCAAGATCGCCACGCAGACCGTCAGCGCGTAAATCCAGCGAAACGGCGAGTTGAGCTGGTTGATCCCGGGCAGGGCGTAGATCAGCGCGTAGGTCGGCAGGCCGAACATAAAGCTCAGCGCCAGCGCGCCCAAGCTGCCGAAGATCGCCTGCAAACCGCGCCGCGCCCCGCCGAACGCCGCCAGCGCCAGCGCCAGCGGCAGCAGCCCCAGATACAGCGCCCCCTCCACGTAGTTCTTGATGCCCCATTCCGTGTGGAACGATGGCGTGCCGTTGAGCGCGACCCATCGGCCGCTGAACCAGTCAAAGATGGTGTGATGCGCTGGGCTGCCATAGACGTTGGGCATGAGGAATTGCAGCACGTCGCGCGGCGGGTGCGCATAGCTTAGCACGGTTTCCAAGCTGGCGCGGTCGGCTCGCCAGTTGACGCGCACGAAGTCGTACAGCGGGATCAACTGCACTGCCCCCAGCCCCAACCCCAGCGCCACCATCGCCAGCAGCAGCCCGCCCGTCTGGATGAGCCAGCGCGCATTGCGCCGTGCGCGGAACTCGCTCAACAGCCGCCCCGCCGCATACCAGCCCGCGATGAACAGCGTGTAGATTGTGATCTCGGCGTGGCCGGCCAGCACGTTCAGCCCCACCGCCCCCGCGCCGACGATGAGCGCCCCCAACGCTCGCTGGCCGCGCACCACCCGTTCGATCATCCACAGCAGCAGCGGCAGCCACACCACCCCGCCGATCATCATCGGGAAGACAGCGCTGGCGATCATGAAGCCGCCCAACTGATAGACGATCCCCGCGATCAAGCCCGCCACGCGCGACGCGCCCAGCGCCCGCGCGAAGCCCATCATGAGCGCGCCCGCCAGCCCCAAGTTCACCACCGTGAACCAGCCATAGGCCGCAGGCAAATCGAGGACGTAGTAGAGGATGCTCAACGGGTAGAGGCCGCTGTGCTGCCCCGCCGCAAGGAACGGAATCCCCGCGAATTGGTGCGGGTTCCACAGCGGGATCTCGCCTATGGCGATTTGATCGCGCAGGAACTGCTTCCACGGGTAGTTTTGCAGCACCAGATCAGACACAAGGTGGTTGTGGGGCACGCCGGGGGCGCGCACCACCTCGCGGTAAGTGGCGTAGGGTTCATATTGGTAGAGGTTCTCGGTCGGGAGCAGGGTGCGCCCACCCAACGTCTGCTGCCAGAACATCACCAGCGGCAGCAAGAACACCACCCCCACCAAGAGAGCATCAGGAAGATAACGCCTCATGCGGCATCCTTCAGTGTGCAGAAACCGCCCACCACTATACAAGAGAGGCTGCCTCTGATTGTAGGGACGACCTAGAAGGGCAAGGGGCGAGTAGGGGCGCTGCGGCCGAGGCTGAAGCCGCTTTCAAGGGTGAGAGTTAGGCCAGAGGCTAAAACCTCTGGCCCTTA
>JBDNCV010000149.1:0-9249 GCA_046719465.1 Anaerolinea sp. | reverse complement strand
TCTGATTGTAGGGACGACCTAGAAGGGCAAGGGGCGAGTAGGGGCGCTGCGGCCGAGGCTGAAGCCGCTTTCAAGGGTGAGAGTTAGGCCAGAGGCTCAAGCCTCTGGCCCTTCAACAGGGGACAGGGCAGGCCCTGTCCCTGATGATTAACGCAGCGCAATTGTCGCGCGCGCTACGACGTAGCCGTTGGCGGCGTAGCCGCTGGCGATGATCGAGTGATCGACCACACGGTTGAGGAACTCCACCACTTGCAGCATGGTCGCTACGGCTTGGGCGGCTTGGGCTTCGCTGGCAGAGGGGTTGCCACCGCTCAACGCCAGCGCAGCGCCGATGGGCAGCCCGAGCAGCCCCGCGAAGCCTTCGCCGTCCGTGTAGGCGAACTGCACGAGGTTGGGCGGGGCATAGGTCAGCGCGCGGCTGAACACGGGGTCGTTTAAGACGTTCTGCCCAGCAAGCAAGCCCTGAGCCGTCTTGGTCGTCCCAAAGAAGAAGATCTCATTCGTCGAGCCAAGCAGGATGTCGATGCTGGTCGTGCGCGAGGGGCCTTCCAGCGGCACCGTCACGATCAGTTCAATGCCAGTGAAGCCGTTCTCGTTCACGTCGTTCACGCGCAACTGCGAGGCGTTCGCCACAGCTGCACGGACGAGCGTCGTCAGCTTGGTAACGGTTTCCGCCGTCTTGGCGGGGTTATCAGTGGCGATGACCACGCCAAACTCCACAGGGAATTCAGGCAGGTTGGGGGCGCGCGTGCCAGACGCACCAGCGACGATGAAGCGCGTCAGCGGCTCGAGGTCAAGCGTGCTGTAGATGGCGAAGTCGCCTGTCATCCAGCTCAGGACATCCTCACGCAGGTTGATGCCTGTGGCTTGGGTGAAGGAGGTGAGCGCTTGCTCAATTTGGGCGGCGGCTTCTTCGGGGGTGGTCGTCGTGCCCGCGCTGAGCGAGTCGGGCAGGATATCCAGCACGTAGTTCACATAGCCGTTGAGGTCAGCGCCCCACAGGAGCAGGTCAACCCCATTGGGGATGAAAGCGCCGAAGGCAGGGGTCACCGGCGTGGTGAGAACGCCTTCAATCAACTGGTCAGTGACGACGTCAATCGTCAGCACGCTGTCGTCAAGGATGGTTGCGCCAATCGCCAGCGAGCTGGGCAGCAGTTCCATCAGTTCCGGTGAGAATCCCATGTCGCCGCTGATGGCAACCGCCGCGCTCAACAGGTCGGCATACGCGACGTACATGTAGATATTGTAGCTCTCGGCGGGCATGGCGGCAGCGCTCTCTTGGAAGCCGCTGGTGCTCAGAAGCGTGGCCATGCGCGTCCCCAGAGGCAGCGTGACGCCGCTTGGGGCGATGTAGATCACCTCGTCCCCGATGGCGATCACTGTATCGCTGTTAGGGCGCAGGATCGTGAAGCCGAAGGATTCCTCCATCGGTATTTGACCGATGTTGGAGGCGATGAGGCGCATTAGCGCGGCGCGATCGCGCATGGCCAGCGCGAAGAAGAAGCCCTCAGGGCTGCCGCTGCGCTGGCTGGAAGCGATGAAGGCCTCGATGTCGTTAACTCCCACCGCGAAATGATCGCCTACAGCGCCGCGGATGTCCGCAAGGCTGATATTGGCTAATGCTAGCTGGCTGTCTAACTGCGCGCGCAGGTCGAGCGGCAGCAGCCCGCTTGGGACGATGCCGGGCGGGATCTTCTCACCAATGCGGTTGACGACGCTGCTCAGCGCGTCGAGATAGCCGTCGTCGATGCGAATGGACACAAAGATCGACGTGCGAGCGTCGAAGAAACGCGCCATGCTGGCCGGGCCAGTGGTCACGTCCAGCGCCCGCGCCATGGGGGATACCACGACGAGCATGAGCGCTGTCAGCAGTACTGCCAAAGCCTTCTTCATAGAACCATGTCTCCTGTTAGATAGACTAGATGATGCTGCTTCACGCTTCATCATACAGGCAAATAGCTAATTAGGCTTTAAGAGTATCTGACGCTGTGCGGCAAGCGGCCGGGCGCGGAACGCCGGACGCTAAAGCCTCTGGCGCACGGCCACCTTCTGCTGCGGCTTAGGCACTCTCGCAGGGCAGGGCGTGTCTGATGCCCCTCACCCCCTGTCCCCTCTCCCACGCGCCGCTGCGCGGCTGGGGCGAGGGAAGCTGCCCTCACCCCCTGCACCTCATCCCTTGTGCTAGGTTGAACGCCGGACGATCAACCATCCGGCTGCAACACGCCCCCTGAAGGGGGCTTTAGCCCCCGCGCGCTAGCCAGAGGCTTTAGCCTCTGGCGCACGGCCACCTTCTGCTGCGGCTTAGACACTCCCTGCGATTTTGGAGCGTCTAACGTGGTGGCGATGCCCAATCGACCCCTCACCCTGTCTGGCCTGCGGCCAGCCTGTTCCTCTCCCGCACGGGGCGAGGGGCAACGCCGCTGTTTCGACACGCCCGCGGCCCGCGCCGCAGCGTGGCCCGCGCTCCTGCGCTATACTTGGGGCATATCCGACGCTGCGAGAACACACCCACCTATGCTAGAGAACCACACGCGCATTGACACATGGGACGAGGATGATCTGCGCGAGCTGCCCGCGGTCGAAACTGACGACTACGAGTACAAATCCAGCCGCATCCGCGAGATGGCCAACTACCGCGCTGAGCTGCAAAGCAAGCTGTGCAAGGCGGCCTCGGCCTTTTGGAACACGGGCGGCGGGCTGTTCATCGCGGGGGTGAGCGACAGCGGCGTGGTCGATGGCGGCTTGCCGCTCATGATGGGGCGGCAGCGCCTGCGCGATTGGGTCGATCAAGCGCTGGCCAGCGTCGTCCCCGCCGGGCCATACACCGTGCGCGTCATCACGGCGACGCGCCCCAACAGCCGCATCGATCCAGATCATGGGGTGCTGGTGGTGGCCTTCGGCGAGAGCTACGACCTGCCCCATATGGCCCCTGACAACCGCTACTACGTTCGCGCTGGGGCGCACTCCAACCCCGCCAACCACTACCTTGTAGAAGCGATCCGCGCGCGGCGTGGGCTGCGCCGCCCGCTGCTGAAGGGGCTGCTGCGCGAGCATCCGCGCAAGCTGGGCGTGGTAGAGGTGGTGATCCTTGCGGTGAACGACATCCCCGCGCTGAACGTCAACATCGCCTTTGACCCGCTGCCGGAACTCTACCGCGCCGACTTCGCCGACCTGTTCCCGCTGACCGTGCCAGTGATCGAGCGCGACGTGCCCTTCCGGATGGACGTGGCCGAGCTGAACCACCGCGAAAGCTGGCTTGGCCAGCAGCCGGTCACGCTGCGCCTGCGCTATGAGGGCGTGATGGGCCGCGTCATCACCGATGAGCAGGTGCTGGATCATCGTCACAGCCTCGCGCCCATCGGCTTAAGCGGCAAACCGCCCGATAACACCCGCAAGACGCTCAAACGCCTCACTACTCAGATCGAACGCCTCAACGACCTGCTGGAGCGGCAGTAGCAGCGCGGCCCCTGCGCAGGTGCGCCGCGTTCATACTCCCCGCTCGTCGGGCGTGTTGCAGCCGGATGCTTTAGCGTCCAGCGCTCAACGTCCGTTTTGCACGATGTGGGTAACGCCTAGCACAAGGGATGAGGTGCAGGGGGTAAGGGCAGCCCCCTCGCCCCAGCCGCGCAGCGGCGCATGGGAGAGGGGACAGGGGGTGAGGGGCATCAGACACTCCCCACGCTCACCCGTATGTAAAGCCAAAAATCCGGTTTATGGTATAATTCAGTACATTGTCAGCAGGTGGGGATCTCGCGAACCAATCATGAGTGATCTGAGCTTACGTCAGTACCTCAAAAAAGTCGAATCACTGCTGGAAGGGGGGCATCTTGAGGAAGGCAAGGCGCACGCGCGCCACATCCTCAGCTACTACCCAAAGAATCGTGATGCTTACCTCCTGCTGGGGCGCATCCTCATCGCGCAGCGCCGCTGGGAGGAAGCCGCCGAGGTGCTGCGCCGCCTGCTGGGGGCTGACCCGCTGAACGCCACCGCGCACCAGCTCCTCAGCCAAGCGTATGCTCAGATGTTCCAGTTGGATAACGCCCTGTTCCACCTCGAACGCGCCTTTGACCAGACCCCCAACGACCGCCAGATCATCGCTGGCCTGCGCGAACTCTACAGCCGCAGCCGCGGCGAAAAGGTTGAGAAGATCCAGCTCACGGCGGGCGCGGTCGCCGGGCAGTACCTCAGCAACAGCCTGCCCGATCAAGCCATCGACATCCTGAAGAAAGCCAGCAAGCGCTTCCCCGAGCGCATCGACCTTAAGCTGATGCTGGCGCTGGCATATCAAGCCGCCGAGATGCACATCGAAGCGGCCGAGGCCGCTGTCGACGTGTTGAAGAACCTGCCGTTTGCGCTGCAAGCCAATCGCATCGTCGCGGAGTTTTGGCTCGCGCAGCAGCGCCCCTCCGACGCACGCCTGAACATCACCCGCATTGAAGAGGTTGACCCGTACTACGCGCAGCAGATCGTCACCGGCGAGGTGGACGAGAACCGCTATATGCTCCCCGAGCTGGACTACAAGCGGCTGGCTGAGCGCGAGATGGCCACCGCCGACCCCGACTGGTTGGGCACGCTCTCCCGCGGGGGGGCCGCTGCCAGCAGCAGCGCCGAGGCCTTCGGCGATGACCTCTCGTGGCTGATGGAGGACATGTCCAACCAGATGAGCAGGCCGTCTGATCCGACGCTCACGACGCTCTTCGGCGATGAGCCGGGCAGCCCAGTCGAAACGCCCGCGCCCGCCACTGACCCCGTGGATGATCTCAGCGGCCTGCGTCCTGAGGTCATCAAGCGCCTCGAGGCGCTTAAGCACGCCTCCAACCACGGCACGGTGATCTCATCGGCCACGCCGCCTGCCGAACCTGCCCCGCCTGACCTCAGCACCATCGACAACATCGACCTGAGCGCCGACTGGCAGGAACCCTCCACCCCGCCCGCTGCCGAGAAACCGCGCGCCTCGACCGGCTTGACCGGCCTGTTGACCTCGCTGGGGGCAGGCGGCGAGGATGAAACGTGGATGCGCGACGTGCTGAGCGGCGGCGGGCCGACCGAGCCTGTTGCCGCCCAAACGCCCGATAACCTCGACTTCTTGGCTGATATTGGCCTTCAACCCCCGGTCTCGCCGCAGAGCGGCCGCGCTTCGACCGGCTTCACCGATTTGATCACACCGGTGGAGCCTGTGCCCTCCTCGCCGACCGACAGCGCCGAAGCGCTCGATGATTTCTTCAGCCAGCTTGAGATGGCCGAGGATCCGCTCGACCTAGCGCACAACCCCGTCAGTTTCTTCGACCAGTTGGAGTACGAAGAGGACGTCGAGACCGGCTTCTCGTCGCAGGTCGTGGCCGCGTTGGACGCTGACAAGGTGGGCGACTTCAACGTCAACCCTACAGAGTATGTGCAGCCCTCTGCTCGCACGGACTTCTTCCAGCAGTTGGAATATCACGAATCGGAGGAAGACTCAGCGTTGATTGCGCCCAACACGGTCGGTGAGCTGCGCAGTGAGCTGGTCGAGGGGCTGGACGACGCGAGCGACCCGCTGGCGTGGATGCGCGAGGTCGAGATCGAATACGACGAGAACGCGATCAACCCGTTTGACGCCGCCGCCGCGCTGGACGAATCAGGCTTGATGGCCCCGACCGAAGCCCCGCAGGATCCCTTGCGGTGGGCGCGCCAGCATGAGGATGTTGAAGTTGAATCCGACCCAGACGACGACCCGCTGGCGTGGATGAAAAGCATGGGCATCGAGGAAGTCAGCGCCCCGCCGCAAGAGGGCGTCGAACTGGGCGAGGCGCTCCACATGGAGCGCGTCAACACCGACGAAATACAAACCTATCTGGAGCCGCAGGCCGCCGCGGAGGAGCAAACGACCATGACGAACGATCCCAATTGGCAGGATGACGATCTGGACAGCTTCGACTGGCTGAGCGAGGACGCCGACGCCAGCGCCGAGGAACAGCTCCCCAGCGCAGCCATGCCCGACTGGTCGGACGAAGCGCCCACGCCCGCCCCTATCGAGGCTTCAACCGGCTTCACCTCGATGCTGGATCGTCTCGATCCCACCAGCCAAGCCGCTGATGACCTCTCGTGGATGGACAAGTTTAACACCAACTATCTGACGGACGAGGAAGCCGCCGACGCTGCGATGTCGGTTGAGTCGTTCAACTTTGACGACTTCGGCAGCGGCGATCAGGCGTCCGAGGAGTTCACCTTCGACGAGGCAGCGGGTTTCCCCACCGACGACTTCGCCAGCGCCTTCGAGATGGGCACGCCGGAGGGAGCTGACTGGCTCGACAGCATCGGCGGCGACACGTCAGACGTGGCGTCGTTCGATGAAGAGCCAGTGGCCGCCGATGAGTTCGGCCTGATGGACGAGTCACCCATGAGCGGTGACGAGTTCAACTTCATGGCGGCAGACAACTTGCAGCCGGACGAGTTCGGTTTTGACGAGGGCGAGCTGGAAGCCTTCGGCACGCCCGACGCCGAGCTGGGCGAGGAACCCATCGCCATGAACGACTTCAGCTTCATGACCGAAGAGGGCGCACCGGCTGAGTTCGGCTTTGACGAGGGCGAGCTGGAAGCCTTCGGCACGCCGGACGCCGAGCTAGGCGAGGAACCCATCGCCATGAACGACTTCAGCTTCATGACCGAAGAGGGCGCACCGGCTGAGTTCGGTTTTGACGAGGGCGCGCTGGAAGCCTTCGGCCTGCCTGACGCCGAGCTGGACGAGGAACCCATCGCCATGAACGACTTCGACTTCATGGCCGAGGATGGCGCGGCCGACGAGTTAGCAGCCTTCGGCGACAGCGCATTGGTAGAGCGTCCCACCACGGCCAGCGAATTTGACTTCAACGTCGGGACGGATTTCGTCAGCGACAATCTGGACGAGGTGCTCTATCAACCAGAGGATACCTCGTTCGGTTTCGGCACTGAAGAGCTTGACGTGTTCAGCGAAGAAGCGCAGCCTGCCGAGGCCTACGCCAGTGAGACATATGACGCCGCCTATGCCGAAACGCTGGAGGATGAAGCTGAGCGGGTTGACTGGTTCAGCGCTGAGCAGCCCATCATGAGCGCCGAGGATGAGCCGAATTGGCTGGACGCGATCAAGATGGGCGGTGAACTCAACGAGGCTGATTTCACGTTGGAGGACGACGAGGAAGCCTTCGCGGAGGGCTACGCAGTGGCCAGCACGCCGACCAACGTGGAACAGGCCGCATTGGAAGACGACTTTGCCCCAGCGGCGACCGTCGATGAGAACATCGCTGCCAACGCCCCCGACTGGCTCAACAGCATGGTTCCCGGGCTGGATGTCGACTATGAAAACCTGCCCAGTGATGAGTTGATCGAGGATGAGTTCGTCCTCGATGGCGACTACCGCTCGCGCTCGCTGGAGGGGTTCGACGCGGTCAACGAGGGCTACGATTGGCTTGATGAGCTGGTCGAGGAGGAGACGAGCAACATCCCCCCCGTGAGCGCGCCGCCGCCTGTGCCGGTAACGCTCCCGCCCGTGCCGGATTTCTCGCGGATTGCCGAGCCGCAGCCTGCGCCTGCCGCTGCCGCGCCCACACCGGTCACGCGGTCGTTTGTGTTCACAGCGCCACCGCCGTGGGTTGAGCGCCTGCGCGCCATGTTGGGCGGGGGGGCGTCCGCTGCTGTAGATGAGTTTGACGACTTTGATTTCGACGACGACGACCTTAAGTAACCGCGAAGCAGTCAGGGGGGTTGTGTCATGACGGATGCCATGCCGGACTTTGACAACATGACTCAAGAACAGATCAACGAGTGGATGGAGAGCCTCGCACGGCGGCAAGGCGCGACCGAAGGGTTCACCACCGCGGCTAGCATGGCCGTCCCTGAGATTGACCCGTCCTCTGTTGACCAATCGCTGCTTGAGGACAACTACGTGCCCTATGGCTGGTCACGCGAGGATTGGAACGCCTACCTGCAAAAGGAAGAAGCCCAGAAACGAAACCGCGCCGCCAGCCCGCCGCCACCCGCAGCGGCCGCGCCGCCGCCCCCGCCCGCCCCAGCCCCAGCG
Source organism: Anaerolinea sp. (assembly GCA_046719465.1). GTDB lineage: Bacteria > Chloroflexota > Anaerolineae > Aggregatilineales > Phototrophicaceae > JANWYT01. The sequence continues at coordinate 1,217 of JBDNCV010000149.1, read as the reverse complement.
CCTGCCGCTGGCCGGATGATGAGCGAGCAAGAGCTGACCGAGTACATCCTCAGCCTTGACCTTGAGCAGCAGATGGAGCTGCTGGCCGAGATGGGCAAGTCACAGCGCGGCGAGCCAAACCGCTTGGCCGAGCTGCTGCCCGCATGGGACACGAGCACCGTGGACGAGTCCAAACTGGGTGAGTACACGCCGGGCTACATGTCTGAGGAGGAGTGGAAGGCCTATCAAGCGAAGGAGGCCGCCGCTAAAGCTGCTGCCGCTCCGCCTCCCCCGCCCATCAGCGAGCCAGTGGCCGATCTGGGCGACGTGTTGAAGCCGCCGTCGCTGGAGGATCTGCTCACGCCTGCTGCGCCCACGCCGTCCGTGGCTGATTTGTTCAACCAGCAAGAGGCGACGCTGGACGAGCTTGAGCCGCTGGACACGGGCGCTCTGAGCGGCCTGTTCGCCAATCAGACGAGCTATGAACCGTCGGACATCCCGCCAGTGCCCGCCGCCAGCGCCGCCCTCGACGACCCGATCCAATGGTTGAGCCAGTTGGGCGGGGCTGCGCCAGAGGCTGCCGCGCTGCCCAGCGTGAGCTTTGAGGAGCTGAACAAGAACCTCGTTGACCTGCCCCAGCCTGTTGTGGACGATGACCCGCTGACGTGGCTGAGCAGCCTGAGCGAGCTTCAGCCCAGCACGCCCGAGCCGATTGAAGACCTCGACACCGGCGTGTTCAACCTGCGCAACTTGTCAGCCTTGGCCGAGAGCGTCGCCGCTGGGGGGGCCGACGCCAGCGATGAAATCAGCTGGTTGGAGTCCATCGCGCGCGCCAGCGGGGCCGATCAAGCCGAGCTGGTAACTGCTGCTGATGTGCCGCTGCCGCCGCCTGTGGGGATCAATGTCGACGGGCCGGGCTATCAGCCCTACTCGTTCGAGTCGGCTTACCCCAGCGATGAGCCGGCTGCGGCGCTCGATGATGAGGCCTCGTCTGAGGTGATCGTGCCGGACGTCAGCAGCTTTGACGACCCCGAATCGTGGTTGGACGCGCTGGCCGCGGGCGTCAACGCGCAGCGTGAGGAGGCAGTCGAACTCAAAGCAGAGGCTGCCCCCCCAGTCGTCATCCCCGAAGACCCGATGGAGGTGATGCGCGCTCTGAATGCCGGCGCAGAGGTTCCGCCGGAGGCCGTTGAGAGCTTCTTCGAGAAGATGTTCGAACGCGCGGAACAGATGCCCGA
>JBDNCV010000148.1:0-9294 GCA_046719465.1 Anaerolinea sp. | reverse complement strand
GGCTGCGCCCCGCGGCTATTGTACATGAGCGCCAGATGAAGTGCCAAAGGGGAGCAGCGAGGTGCACCTCGCCCACATTCCCCCACAACCAATGTCCCTGTTTGCGCGTATAATTGAAAAGAGCAAACGCCGCCATAGTTGGGAGAACAGGATGCAGCCAACCGAGAACAACCTATTTGACCACTTCCGACGGAACCCTGTGCCGTACATCGTCGCCGCGATCATCCTGCTCGTCGCGCTGCCGATTGTGCTGCGCGTGGGGCTGGCGGTGTTCGGGATGGCGTTCGGCGTGGCAGGCGCGGCGCTGGGGATGGTGTTTGGCGTGCTGGGGGCGATCCTGCTGCTGGCCGTGCGCTTCATCTGGCTAATTGCGATCATGGCGATCATCTGGTGGGTGATCAACCGCCGCCCGTGGGTCGAACAGCCTGAGAAGAAGAAGAAACGCAGCGCCGCCCCGCCGCAAGAGACCACCTACCACTACGACGAGAACGGCGACGCCTACTTCTACGAGGATGAACTATTCGACGAGAAGCGCAAGCAGCGCCGCTAACGCCGCAGTTTACGCAGCAGCAGGTTCGGCACGTAGCGTGCTTCTTCGATCCGCAGCAGCAGCGCCATGCCAAAGAACACGCCCGCGCCCATCACGCCTGCCAAGACCCCAGCGGCCACGCTGGGCGGCGGCGCAAACTGGCCAACAACCGCCCACATCACCAGCGCAGAGAGCAGCGTCGCGCCCAGCAGCTTGCCAAGCATGCTGGTCATGGCGGCATCGCCCACCTGCCCGATGCGCCGCCGCAGCAGCCACCACAGCGCCACCGCCTCGACGTTGGTCGTGAGCGCGTTGGCCAGCGCCAGCCCACCAAACGCGCCAAACATAAGCGTGTCGCGGTTGCCGATCACCTGTGACAAGACGATGCTCAAGATGATGTTGGCCACCATCGCCACAGTGCCCACCCAGACCGGCGTCCACGTGTCCTCGATGCTGTAAAACGCCCGCGAGAGCACCTCCAACAGCACGAAGCCGGGTATCCCCACTGCGTACAGCGCCAGCGCGTAGGCCGTCGCTTGGCTGCTCTCCAATGTCCACGCGCCGCGCTCAAGGACGCGCACCATCGGCTCGCCCAGCACGATGAACACCGCCATCGCCGGGAATGCAAGGAACAGCACCCCGCGCAGCGCCTGATTCAGCCGCTGGCGGTAAGTGTCAAGGTCACCGCTGGCGTAGAGCGCCGCCAGCGTCGGGAACACCGCCGAGCCGACGCTCTGCCCGATGATCCCTAACGCGAAGAACATGAGCATGAACGCTGTGTTGAGCGCGGCCACCGCGCCGCTTGCCATGCTGCTGGCCAGCAGCAGGTTCACGATAAAGTTGACCTGCACCACAGCCAGCCCCAGCGTGCGCGGCAGCATCAGCCACAGCACATCGCGCACACCCGGCACGCGCAAGCTGAGCAGCGGGCGCAGCGGCGCGCGCAGCCGCCACACCCCGGGGAGCTGCACGCCGAGGTGCAGCACTGCGCTCAAGATCGCCCCATACGCCAGCCCATAGATGTTACGGTCGCCCACCTGCGCGAGGCTGTCCGCGCTGCTCATCAGCGGGGCCAGCACCAACGCGCCAAAGATGATCCCAATGTTGTTCATGCTGATGGCAATGCTGGGAAGCAAGAACATCCCGTGCGATTGCAGGATGCCCATCACCAAGCCGCTGACGCTGAAGATCACCGGCGTCACCATCATCAGGCGCATGAGGTTGGCGGTCAGCAGCTGCGTTTCGAAGCTGCGCCCGGGCATGATGACGTAGCGCGCAATCGGCTCGGCCAACACGATCACCACCACCCCAAGCACGCCTGCCGCGAGCGCCGAGAGTGTCATCACCGCGCTCGCCAGCCGCCATGCGTCCGTCAGGTTTTTCTCGCGCAGGCGCGCGAACACGGGGATGAACGACGACCCCAGCGCGCCGCCCGCCACCAGCGTGAAGATCGTCTCTGGCAGGCGCTGCGCCGCGAGGAACGCATCTGCGGCCTCGGTCGTCCCAAAGGCCGAGGACACAATCGCCAACCGCACCAGACCCAGCACCCCGCTGGTCAAGAAGCCCAGCAGCACAATGAACGCGGCGCGGATCACTTGCGTGTTGTTCAGAACGCGAGACGCGCCCATAGCCCCCCTGTGGATGAGTGAGTGTGAGAATATTTTACCTGTTGAAGCAAGCCTGAACAGAGCGTTGTGCAGGCTGTGAGCGGACGCCCACAGGCCTCAAGCTAGCTTGTGCTCGAAAGCTGCACGGAGGATCTTCTTGGATGGTGACTGCGCCGCACACGTCTACCATTCGTTAGACACACCCTTTCAGGGGGGTGTCTCAGCCGCAGCAGAAGGTGGCCGTGCGCCAGAGGCTAAAGCCTCTGGCTGGCGCGCGGGGGCTAAAGCCCCCTTCAGGGGGCGCGCTTTGGCCGGATGCTTTAGCGTCCGGCGTTCAACGATGTGGGTAACGCCTAGCACAAGGGGTGAGGTGCAGGGGGGCAGGGCCATCACCAGTGATTTAGACACGCCCCCGCCATAAGCGCTATTGATCTGAGCGGGGGCATCCCGTATAATGCCAGACGCTGTGTGTCCGATTGAGCTAGATTCGCCCTGCGTTGGGGGCGTGTGTTTAAGGATAGAGTCATGAAAGTCATCCTCCTCCAAAACGTGTACAAGCACGGGGTCGCAGGCGAAATTATCGAAGTTGCAGACGGTTTCGCCCGCAACTACCTGATTCCGACCAAGCGCGCCGTCCAAGCCACTAAGGGCGCTATCAAGGCTCATGAGCGCCTGATGGCCCAAGTTGAGCAGCGCCGCGCCGAGTTCGAGAAGCTGGTGAACGAAGTCGCCGCAGCCATCGACGGCACGGAGCTGTTCTTCGAGCGCCGCGCTGCCGCCACTGGCAAGCTGTTCGGCTCGGTCACGACGCAGGACATCACTGACGAGCTGATGCGCGTCACCGGCAAGGACATCAACCGCCGCCGTCTGACTGTGCAGGGTATTCGTGAAGTGGGCCACCACGTGATCCCGGTGCGCCTCGGGACGGAAAAGATGCCTGTGCTGAACGTGTACGTCGTCCGCGAGGGTGAGCTGCAAGAGTTCCTCGCCAAGCGCGCCGCGCAGAAGGCCGCCGCGGAACAGGCCGCTGCATCAGCCGAAGAAACCCCTGCCGTCGCTGAATAATCCGCTGCTGCGCACACGAACACCCCTTGCTCAAGGGGTGTTTTTCGTTGTGGCAGGGGCGCGGCGGCTGAACCCCCTTTTCCACTTGGAGAAGAGGGTTGGGGGATGAGGCCTCTCTTACTTCCGCCAGCCCTGTGCTACAATGCCACTTTATGATTTGCGCTCACGGTTTCACCCCTCATGAACGCCACTGAACTAGGCCGCTACCTGCGCGAGACGCGCGAAGCGAAAGAGCTAACCCTTGAAGATGCCCGTCAGACGCTGCGCATTCGCCGTTCGATATTAGAGTCGTTTGAGAGCGGCAGCTTCAACGTGTTGGAAACGCCGGTGCAAGTGCGCGGCGCGCTGCGCAACTATGCGCGGTATCTAGGGCTAGAGGAGGAACGGGTGCTGGCGCTCTACGAGAGCGCTGTGAATCCGCCCACCCGTGGCAAGAAGCGCGCCACACAGGAAGCCGTCAAAACGCCGCCCGACCCCACCCCGCCCCCGCTGCGGCGGCGCGGCCCCAGTTTTGTCAGCATCCTTGCCAGCTTGACTGTGCTGATCATCAGCATGGCCGCGCTGGGCGTGATCGCCGTCGTCGTCGTGGAGTTCATCCAAACCCCTGATGACCGCCCCGCGGTGGCTGCTGGCCCCACCCCCAACCTGCTGCTGGGAACTGTCCCACCGACCTTCACCTTTACGCCCACGTGGACGCCGCGCCCCCTCCAACCGACCGCCACGCCGCTGTTCACCGGCCCGCTGGCGGGGGATCGCCTGCGTGTCGAGGTCAACCCGACCAGCCGCACATGGGTGCGCGTGCTGAGCGACGGGCAAGAGGTCTACGCGGGCATCCTGCGCCCCAACGAAGCCCAAACCTATGAGGCCACCAGCCGCCTTGACCTCATCGCTAGCAACGCTGGCGGCATTGACGTTCGCTTCAACGGCCAACCGCAGGGGCGCTTGGGCCTGCATGGGCAGCAGGTCGGGTTGGTATTCACCACGCAGGGCGTCGAGGTGCAGCGCGACGACACGCTGTTCCAGCCTACGCCCGAGGCCAGCCCCACGCCGCCCCCGACGCCGACCGATATCGCGGCCACCGCCATCTTCCTGCTTACGCCCAGCCCTACGCCCGGCCCATCGCCCACCCCCAGCGATACGCCTGTGCCGTCCAACACGCCCACGCTCACGCCGCTGCCCACCCTGACCGAGACACCCACCGTCAGCCCCACGCCCACGCTCACCTTCACGCCGACGCTGACGGCCACGCTCACGCCGCTGCCCACCAACACGCCGACCGCCACGCTTACGCCGACGATCACCTACACGCCATCGCCCACGGCCATCCTGCCGCCGCGCGTCACGCTCACCCCCAACGAGGCCACCAAAATCGCGCCGTGAGATAGTGTTCTGCCAGCCAATGGAATGCCGACTGTTCTGTTGGAAGCCGAGCCTTGTCAGCTCGTGGCAATCGCTCAAGAAAATCATAACGGTCTGATGCTAGAATGGAGCGACTTTCACGAGAGAGGACACTCGCTTGAAACAAGCCCCGATATCGCCTCTGCGGCGCGCCCGCGCGTGGCTGGTCAACGGCCTGATCATGCTCATCAGCTTTGGCGTGGCGGGGCTGATGGCGCTGGCACTCGCCCCCGTGCCCACCCAGCGCATGTTTTGGACGATCTTCCCGCCCAGCACAGTGCTCTACCGCGAAGGCATGGGCGACGTGCTGGCTTACCAGCACACGATCACCCGCCCACCGATTGACCCGTATCGCGTGCTGGCGATCTACCCGCTGGCATGGGATGCGGACGGCCTGCGCGTGCCCGCCCACACCGCAGCGCGCTACCCCATCGCTGTCGTGGGCGACAGCTTCAGCGAGGGGGCCAGCGTCGCGCGCCCCTTCCCCGACGGTTTGGCGACAGCGCTGAGATTGCCCGTGCGCAATCTGGGCGTGCGCGCCACCGGCCCCACCGAGCAGGCGCTGCTCGTCACGGCGCTGGCCACCGAGCACCCGCCCGAGGTGCTGGTGATGCAGTTCTTCGGCGGCAACGACATCTCGGATACCGACTCCTTCACGTGGCGCGGCGAGTTTGTGCAGCCCGCGGTGTGGAGGCCGCAAGAGGCCGAAACGCCCCTCTCCACCCGCCTATGGCGCTACCCCTATGACGATGCGCTCGTCAAGGTTGAAAAGTACCCCGTCTACGCTGAGACGCAGGCAGGGCTGATCCCCGTCAACCTGCTGGAGGGCTACCTGTGGGCCTACAACGTGACCGCCGAGGATCTCGCCGCATCCTACGCCCTGAGGAAGACGCGCCGCGCGTGGGGAGCGATGGCCGCCGCCACGCAAGCGGCCTGCGTGATCGTGCTGTATGTGCCCTCCAAAGAGGAACTTTACCTCCCGCTGATCCAGCCCGAGGATCGCGCGCGCATCTTCGACACCTCCTATCGCAACGTCGTTCGGGCGGAGGGGGACATCTTCCGCTTGGAGCCTGCCCCCGACCTGACCTATGAGGCGCTGGTAGAACGCCTGCCGTTTATCGGGGATGCGGTCATCGCTGCTGCCGAGGCTGAGGGCTACCGCGTTCTCGACATGCGCCCGATCATGCACGCGGCAGCCCAGCGCGGCGAGCTTCTGTTCTACGACTACGACACCCACTTGAAGCAGCGCGGCCATGACTTGATCGCCAACGCGCTGGCTCAAGTGGTGCGCGAGTGTTGAGCGCCTTCAGCATACAAGGGGAGGGCCTAAGGGGGGTGTCGAAATGGCCGGTGCTGCCCCTCACTCCCTGTCCCCCTCTCCCACGCGCCGCTGCGCGGCTGGGGCGAGGGGTGAGCCGCCCTCACCCCTAAATACCCGCTTCCGTGGCGAGGGGACGTGCCCCTTCTCCTTCGGGAGAAGGGGTTGGAGATGAGGCCTTGCCATCCATCGATCACGACACGTTGTCCGTCTAAGGCCGCGGTGATGCGCCATCTCGGCGTGTTCGGTTGGCGTTACAAGGCATCCCCGCACAAGCTCCCCCTGTCGCGGCGCGTCACCTTCGCCTATACTGAAACCATTCTGACCGTTCGAGGACACGCCCGCCGTGTCTTTTTTAGCGCCCAAAACCCCTATGCACATGATCCATCCGTCCCGTCAGGACAAGTATTTTCTCGTCTCGCTCGGCTGCTCTAAGAACACCGTCGACAGTGAGAGCATCGCGCAGGTGCTCCAGCAGCATCAGATGGTCGGCGTGAACGTGCCGGAAAAGGCCGAAGTGCTGATCGTCAACACCTGCGGCTTCATCGACCGCGCCAAGCAAGAGAGCGTCGACACGCTGCGCGACCTCGTCGCGCGCCGCCGCCCCGGGCAGTTGGTGATCGCAGCGGGCTGCCTCTCGCAGCGCTACGGGGCTAACCTCGTCCATGAGGTTCCCGGGCTGGATGGCGTGATCGGCACGCGCCGCTGGATGGACATCTTCGACCTCATCACGCGGCTGCGCCAGCGCCCGCACCCTGAGCCGCTCTACCACCTGCCGACTGACGCCCCCACCGTCGGGCTAGATGAGCGCGGCGTGCTGCGCGCCAGCGTGCAGGGGGCGAGCGCCTATCTCAAAATCGCCGACGGCTGCCGCCGCCCCTGCGCCTTCTGTGCCATCCCCAAGATCAAAGGGACGGCCGTCAGCCGCCCAGTGGCCAGCATCGTGGCCGAGGCCGTGCGGCTGCAGGCGATGGGCGTGAAAGAGGTCATGCTCATCGCGCAGGATTCCACTGACTACGGCTATGATCTGGGGTTGAAGGACGGGCTGGCCCACCTGCTGGATGCCATCGTGGCCGCCGCGCCCAACATCCCGTGGATTCGCATCATGTACGCCTACCCGGGCTACGTCACCGAGCGCCTGATGGAGACAATGGCCAAGCACAAGCAGGTGCTGCCGTATCTTGACATGCCGCTTCAGCACGGCCACCGCGAGACGCTCAAACGCATGAAGCGCCCCGCCAAAGTGGAATGGGTCTATGAGACCGTCGGCAAGCTGCGCGCGATGATCCCCAACCTCGCCGTGCGGACGACTTTCATCGTCGGCTACCCGGGCGAGACGGACGAGGAATTCGAGGGGCTGCTGCAATTCGTGCGCGATCTACAGTTCGACCGCGTGGGCGCGTTCAAGTACAGCTACGAGATCGGCACGCCCAGCGCCACCCTGCCCAACCAAGTCGACGACGATGTAAAGCAAGCGCGCTACGACCAGTTGATGACGCTTCAGCAGGGCATCAGCCTTGCGAAGAACCAAGCCTTCATCGGCCAAACGCTGGAGGTGCTGGTGGAAGGGCACGGCGTGAACGAAGCCCCGCGCGCGCGCGGCGCTGCCAGCACCATCAGCTTAGGCCGCAGCTACCGCGACGCCCCTGAAATCGACGGCTACGTGTTGATCGAGGGGGAACTGCCCATCGGCGAGATCGTCCCCGTGCGGATCACCGGCGCGACCACCTACGACCTCATGGCCACGGTGGACACCGGCAGCAGCGTCGTCATCGAGCCGGGCAAAATCTACGCCGCCGGGGATCTGCCGCTGGCGTAGGTGAGATGTGCGGTATAATGAGTGAAATATCGGAAACTACCAGCCGAGATTATGATGAACACTGAACTGCTGACTCGCATCGTGATGACGCGCGACGTGCTTAACGGCAAACCACGCATCGCAGGCACACGCATCCTTGTCACGCAGGTACTCGACATGCTGGCGGCAGGAATGTCATCGGAGGACATCCGTTCTAACGCCTATTTCCCCGAGCTTACCGACGAGGATATCCGCGCCTGTATCGCTTATGCCAGCAGCGTCATCCATGATGACATTGTGATACCCCTCCGCTAAAATGCGTATCGTCCTCGATGCCTGTGTGCCACGACGTTATAAGTTGCTGCTTGAAGCATGGGGTCACGAAGTTGTTTGCTCGTCAGATCACATTGCAGCAGACGCAACCGATCAGGCCGTCTTAGAGCTAGCTGTGGTGCGCACTGCGGCTCTCATCACTGTTGACTTAGATTTTGCAGATATACGCCGGTTCAGCGGTGTACAGCACTTTGGCATCGTCATAATGCGCCACCACATCGCCTATGAATCAGATATGGATGTCGTTCTGCGCCAAGCACTGCAAGAATTAACATCCGATGATCTCCGCAACGCACTTGTCATCATCATGCGTGATCGCTACCGCTGCCGCCGCAGCTAAAGCACAACCACCTCCGCCACCTCGTCTGTAGCGCGTGATCTGGGTACAATCAAAGCAGCAATCATCCATTGGTCTGGCGCGCCATGCCCACAGACGTTTTCCCCGGCAAGCATTACCCCCTCGGCCCCACGGTGTACCCAGATGGGGTGAACTTCTGCGTGTTCTCCAAGAACTGCACGCGCGTAGAGCTGCTGTTCTTCGACGATGTGGACGACTACCGCCCCAGCCGCGTGATCGAGCTAGACCCCGTGCTCAACCGCACCTTCTACTACTGGCACGTCTTCGTGCGCGGCGTCGGCCACGGGCAGATTTACGCTTACCGCGTCTATGGGCGTTTTGAACCAGAGGCTGGCTTGCGCTTCGACGGGAGCAAGGTGCTGCTTGACCCCTACGCGCGCGCCGTAGTGATGGGGCGGCACTACGACCGCAGCATGGCACAGCGCTACGGCGTGGCCAACGTCCGCGAGTCGATGAAGTGTGTGGTGGCCGATGTGGACAACTACGACTGGGAGGAGGATAAGCCCCTCAACCTGCCCTACGCCCACAGCATCATCTACGAGATGCACGTCGGCGGGTTCACCAAGCACCCCAACAGCGGCCTGCCGGATGACCTGCGCGGGACGTACTTGGGCGTGATCGAAAAGATCCCCTACTTGCAGCAGCTGGGGATTACCACCGTGGAGCTGCTGCCCGTCCACCAGTTCGACCCCTACGACGCGCCGCCCGGGCGGATTAACTACTGGGGCTATGCGCCTGTCAACTTCTTCGCCCCGCACACCGGCTACAGCACCAGCGGTCACCCGCTAGACGCCATCAACGAGTTCCGCCAGATGGTGAAGGCGCTGCACCGCGCGGGGATTGAAGTGGTGCTGGATGTCGTGTTCAACCACAGCGCCGAGGGCAACC
>JBDNCV010000147.1:0-9440 GCA_046719465.1 Anaerolinea sp. | reverse complement strand
TGACCCCCAGCACCTCTGCTAGCTCTTTGCGAGACATATTGCGTTCCGTTCGCAGCAGTGCCACGCGGTTGTAGATCGTTCGTTTTTCCATACTGGTTGTATCACGTCCTGACATTTTATTGTATATATACAACAATTTGTAGATAGAGTACGTAAATTCGTTTGTGTTGTCAAGTACGAAAAAACGCCCTGACTAGGGCGCTTTTCGTTAGGAGGATGAGCAAGAAGATGAGCGATTACTGCGTGTAGCTGGCCCCAAAGACCTGAACCATCAAGCTGCCGAGTGCGGCGCGGTTAGGAACCAGTACAGATGCGCCGTCTGGTGTGGTGTACGGAATGAGGTAATCGAAGTTAATCACGCCCATGCGAATGTTTTCTGCGGGAATATCCTTCACGTACAGCGCAAGTTGGATGATCTGTTCAAACGTCAGGCCGGTATAGACGTTGTTCGCGAGGGACTGCCAGATAGCCGGTGCTTGGCCGATCAGCGATGGCAGCTGGCCAAAATTAAGGATGCGATCTCGAATGGCGAGCAAGGTCTGCTGCTGGCGGCGCGCGCGCGCGATGTCGCTGTCACCGTGGCGGGTGCGAGCGAAACGCAGCGCGTTGTAGCCGTTGAGCTGGTGCGTGCCAGCTGGCAGATAGAATGGATCATAGCCATACGCTAGATCCGGGAAGGTGCGGTCGTTGATGGTGTAGTCGGTCGTGACTTGGATGCCGCCGATAGCATCGATGATGTCAATAAAGGCTTGGAAATCCACGACGACGTAGTCGTGCACACGAATCCCGAGGTTGAGCTGCACCGTCTGCATCAGCAGCGTTGGCCCATACCCGGGCTGGCGCGTCTCACCGAACACCATCGGCGTGTTGACGCGCTGTAGATTGGTGTAGCCCGGGATCTGCACGTAGAGGTCGCGCGGGATGCTCAGCACGCCGATGGACTGGCTCACGGGGTCGATGCTGATGAGCATCATGCTGTCGGTGCGATAGGCGAGGCCGCGCTCCCCCGGGCGACGATCAAGGCCAGCGAGTACAAACGTAAACCGCGAGCGACCATCCCACGGCGTGAGGCGAATGTTGCTCCCATCGGGCATGATGAGCGACTCGGCGAGGAACTGCGACCCACCGCCGAGGCTGTCTGCGACGACCGCGGTTGGCAGGATGGCTGCGATGTCCGCCGTTGGGATGATCTCTTGGGGGAGCGTGTTGGCGCGGATGGCCACGACGACGCTCAAGCTGGAGAGAATCACCACCGCGACCATCGCCACTGCAACGATCACCCATGCCCACTCTGTCAGGCTGCCGCTGCGCCGCCGCCGTCTTGAACGATCGCGCGTAGTGGTAGTGCGAACAGGGAGGGGGGGCGGCGGTGGCGTTGTACGATGGGTCGAGTAAGCGCGTGTGCTGTATACGGTCGGCGGGGTTGCTTTGGGCAGGGATGGCTCAGTGGGCATCCCGCCCGATTGCGCCCCGCGGATGGTCGGCTCGTCGTTGCTCGGGGGTTCGAACATTTGTTTTTACACGCTTCTGCCGTTAAAATAGGTCATAAAGTGAGTATAGGGTGAGGTGGTATATGCGTCAATGGCAGTTGATCATTGAGCGCACTCCACGAAGCGGCGCGTGCAACATGGCGATTGACGAAACGCTGTTGGAATCGGTGTCGAACAAGACACGCCGCCCGACCCTGCGGCTCTACGGCTGGGACCCGTTTTGTTTGTCGCTCGGCTATGGGCAGACAAGCGCCGATGTCGACTGGGAGCGGTTGAACGCGCGCGGTTGGCAGGTAGTTCGGCGGCCGACGGGCGGCAAAGCCATCCTACATGGGGATGAGCTGACTTACAGCCTCACGCTTCCGTTGGATGATGACGTTGCGCAGGGTGATATTGTGGAGAGTTACCGTCGTATCAGTCAGGGGTTAATGGAAGCGCTGGTCTTGCTCGGGTTGGCCCCGCAGAGCGAGAGGGCGCGCCCACGCGGCGAGCGCACCGGGCCGGTCTGCTTCGAAGTGCCATCGCATTACGAGATCACGGTGCAGGGTCGCAAGCTCATCGGCAGCGCGCAGGTGCGGCGGCGTGCGGGCTTGCTCCAACATGGGACGCTGCCCCTTGTGGGTGATATCGCGCGCATTTGTGAGGCGCTGCCCTACGAGAGTGAGGCCGCGCGTGAGGCTGCCCGTGAGCAAGTCCGCGCGCGCGCGACCACGTTGGAGGCGGCTTTGGGCTGGCGCGTGAGCTATGACGAGGCTGCCAGCGCGTTTGTTGCTGGTTTTGAGCGGGCTTTTGATGTTAGTTTCGAGGAATCAGCGCTGACTGATGAGGAGCAGGCGCTGGCCGAGGCGCGCGCCGTCTCCTATCGTGACCCAAGCTGGACGAACAAACGTTAGGAAGTGCAGTAGCATGAGCGATCAACAACTGACCCTTTTCCCAACACAGCCGCAGCAGCCCCAAGATATGACGCGGCAAACCCCACTCGGCGCATCCCTCGAGTTGTTTGCCGACGCGCTGCGCATGGAGGGCAAGAGCGAGCACACTGTGAAGGCCTTCATCGCCGACCTAATGCTGCTGGGAGAGCACACTGGGCTGGATACGCCGCTGGGGGTTTACACCACCGAGATGCTCAACGACTTTCTGCACTGGATGGAGTTTGAGCGCGGCGTGCCGTGCAGCCGCAAGACCTACGCGCGCCGCGTCACGAGTTTGAAAGTGTTCTTTAAGTGGCTTCACACGTTGGAGATTGTAGCGGTTGACCCTGCCAAGCCGGTGCTTCAGCGTTCTGGCCCGGCGCCCCTGTCTGAGGCGCTGACGCCGCAGCAGATCGAAGATTGCATCCATGCTGCCCGGCAGATGATGCGCGGCGACGAAACGGATACCCGCCCTGAGTTTATCTTTCGCCTGCTGGTGGAGACTGGTATCAAAAAGGGAGAGACCGCGCGCTTGAAGCGTTCTGATATCGACCTGAGCAATCGGCAGCGCCCTGTCCTGATCGTCCGCCACGACCTGAAGAACGTTTACAAAGAGCGCCGAATCGAGTTTGGAGAAGCGCTGCTGCGCGCGTATGAAGCCTACTTGATGCAGTATCAGCCGAGCCGAGAGATCTTCACCTGCACGACGCGCAACCTTGAGTACATCCTCACCGACATTGGCGTGAGCGCAGGCATCCCGTTCAAGCTGTCGTTTGAAAACCTGCGCTGGACGATGGGCGTGTGCGACTTGCGCGCTGGGATGAGCGAGGACTCGATTCGTGAGAAGATGGGCCTCAGCCGCCCCTCGTGGCATGAGACGAGCAGCAAGATCAAACAGCTCTTGGAGCGGCATCTCAAGGAAGAGAAGCGCTTCTAAAGCACGCGCACGAGCAGACCCTTGAGGTATTCCCCCTCAGGGAAGGTAAGCGCGACTGGGTGATCTGGCCCGGCGCTCAGGTGGGCGAGGATTTGACCATCACGACCACTATCAGCCAGCGCGCCGAACACAATCTTTTGGAATAGGTCGCGGCTGATGGCCCCGCTGCATGAGAACGTGAGCAGCAGCCCGCCCGCGCGCAGCAGTCGGAAGGCGTGTAGGTTGAGGTCTTTGTAGCCACGGGCAGCTTTGTCTACCTGCTGGGCGCTGCTGGCGAACTTGGGCGGGTCGCAGACGATGATGTCGAACTGCTCTTGCTGCTGCCATGCCTCACGCAGGTAAGTAAAGCAGTCGGCCTCAATGTATTGGGCAGAGGCGGGATCAAACCCATTGAGCTGGCTGTTGGCTTCGGCTTGTTGGAGCGCCTCAGCGGATGAATCGACGTTAACCACCCCTGCGACCTTGCCCTGCGCCTGCTGCGCAGCGATGCCAAACCCGCCGGTGTACGAGAACAAATTCAGCACGCGGGCGGGCGGGCCGCTGCGCGCTTGCAGCAAGTCACGCAGCAGGGAGCGATTCGGGCGTTGGTCGAGGTAGAAGCCGGTTTTTTGGCCGGCTGCCACGTTCACAAGGAACCGTCTCCCGTCCTCCACGATCTCAATCGTCTCAGGGAGCGGCTCACCCGCCAGCATACCGGTTGTGGTTTTTAATCCTTCGCGGCCTCGCGCATCGATGTCGCTGCGCTCGTAGATGCCTCGGGCTTGAGTTTCTTCCAGCAAGATTTCTGCTAAATCGCGCTTGATCTGGTCGATGAACAGCGTTTGCGCTTGCAAGACGAGGTACTCGCCATACACATCGACCACAAGGCCCGGCAGGAAGTCGTTCTCCGCGTTGATGAGGCGGAAGCCTTTCGGCTCACTCGTGAGTGGAAACTGCCGGTGGCGCAGCGCCATCGCCTGCCGGATGCGGGCACGCCACCATCCTTCATCGATCGGTTCTTCGACCCACGTCAGCAGGCGCACTTGGATCTGCGACTTGGCGTTAAAGTAACCTGCGCCGAGGAACTTGCCGTCACTGTCGACGACGGTTACCATGTCACCATCGCGCGCGCCCCGAACGCGCTCAATCGCCCCGCTGAACACCCACGGATGGCGATTGCGGACGGGCTTTTCTCTGTTTTTAGCGATAGTGACAATTCCGGACATGCTGCCCCCTGACAACAAGAAAGCCGCACATGGTTTTGAGCGGCCTGTGGATCAACATCAACATTTTAAGCGGATGAGGCCATCTTGCGTAGGTCGGCTTCGGATAAGATGGGCACGCCCAGCGCTAATGCTTTGTCGTATTTGCTGCCCGGCGACTCTCCGACGACGACGTAGCTGGTTTTTTTGCTTACGCTGCTGCTGATCTTGCCGCCGTGGCTGGTGATGAGCTGCTCGATCTGCTCGCGCGGAACGCTCATTGTGCCAGTGATGACGAAGCTCATCCCGTTGAACGCATCGCCCAGCGCCTCGGCTTGAGCGCTCTGCATGGTGACGCCGGCGGCCTGCATTGCACGGATGAGCGCGATGTTGTCCTCGTTAGAGAACCACGCCACGATGCCGTTGATCAAAATGCCGCCCAGTCCACTGATGGCAAGCAAAGGCCGAGCTGCGTTGATCACAGCAACTAACGCAGCGCTCAAGTCGGCAATCGGGAAGTCTGAACATTCATCCAGCAGCGGCTTGAGCAAGCGCGTCAGGCGCTTTTCAACGTCGGGCGCGTCGGCGTAGCGTATGGCAAGATCAAGCAAGGGGTTGGTCAAGCGTTCCGCAGCGCGCACGGCTTCAGGCGAAGCTGCATTCTGGGCAAAGGGCGCAGCGATGCTTCTGAAGGCTTCCACGGCTTGCTGCGTGCGGACGCAGGTATCAATCAGCGCATCTATCGAGCGAAACTCCGACGCGAGCGTGGCCGCTACCACACTCCCCACGCCGTCGATCCCCAACGAGGCGATGACTTGCGCTAGCGGGCGCTGTTTGGCAGCCTCGATCGCGGCCAGCGCGTTGGCGATCTTGCGCTCGGCAAAGCCTTCTAGGCCGCGCAAATCCTCGGCGGTCAGGGTGAACAAGTCAGATTCACGGGTGATCTTGCCCTCAGCGATCAACTGGCGGATCGTCTGCGGGCCGATGTTCTCAATGTCCATCGCTTGGCGCGACACGAAGAACTCCAATGAGCGGAACACGCGCTCAGGGCAGCGCGGGTTCACACAGAACAGGTCAACCGCGCCCAGCGGCTGCACGAGCGGAGTGTTGCAAGCGGGGCAGTGGGTGGGCGGTTGGATGGGCGTCTCGCTGCCGTCGCGTGCGCCTTCTACCGGGCCAATGATGTAGGGGATGACTTCGCCGCTGCGTTTGACGATCACACGGTCGCCGAGGCGGATGTCAAGATCACGGATCACCTCGTAGTTGTGAAGGGTCGCGCTGCTGACGGTGACGCCGCTCACGAACACTGGCTCCAGCACAGCGGTCGGCGTGACCTTGCCCGTGCGCCCAATGTTGATCGTGACGTCAAGCAGGCGCGTTGTGGCCTCCTCCGACGGGAATTTGAAGGCGGTTGCCCCGCGCGGATCCTTGCCGACGACGCCCAACTCGCGGCGCTGCGCCACTTGATCCACTTTGATGACAATGCCATCGGTCTCAAACGGGAAGGCGTGTCGCCGTGCCTCCCAACTCGGCAGCGCCGCCGCGAGGGCGTCGAGGCTTTCATAGCGCTCACAATCAGGCACGAGGTTGAACCCCAACCGCCCAAGATACGCGAGCGACTCCCACTCCGTGGGTGGGGTGGGGTCGCTGCTGTCGACGATGTCGTAGATGAAGGCGGTCAATGGGCGTTGTGCGGTGATGCGCGGGTCTTTCTGTTTCAAACTGCCGGATGCGGTGTTGCGTGCGTTGACGTAGATCGCATGGCCGCGCGCCGCTTGATCTTCGTTGAGCTTCTTGAAGTCGTCCTTGAGGATCAGCACCTCGCCGCGCACGGCAAGCCGCGCTGGGGCGGGTGGCGCGTCTCGCTGAACGGGAATGCGCAGCGGAACTGTCTTCAGCGTGCGGATGTTAGCGGTGACGTCGTCGCCCACTTCCCCGTTGCCACGAGTGGCCCCGCTGCGCAGAATGCCGTTTTCATACGTCAGCACGATGGAGAGGCCATCGAGCTTTGGCTCCACCACGTAGCTAAGTTGGGTGTGAGGGGGCAGCAGGCGTAGGTTGCGCTCTTCCCAGCGGCGCAGATCGTCCACGGTGAAGGCGTTCGACAAGCTGAGGATGGGCGCGGCGTGGCGAATCTTGGGCAGGTCTTCCTGCAGATCGCTGCTCACGCGCTGGGTGGGGCTGTCTGGGGTGATGAGCGTCGGATCAGCCTCCTCGAGGGTGACAAGCTCATGGTAGAGCTGGTCATACTCACCGTCGGTGATGATGGGGGCGTTGAGGATATAGTAGCGGTAAATGTGCTCGTTCAGCGTGTCACGCAGCCATGCGGCACGCTCGGCGTTGGTGACGTCTGCCACGTCAGTTCCCCCCAGTCACCTGTAGATAATTAGACACTGCCCACCCGCTGTTGGCGGGGTTGGCGACGGCTTGAATTTGCCACCAGATGAAGTTATCAGCCTGCTGTGGGCCGCCGATGACTGTGAAGCGGGTGCCATCCGGCGCGCGGAACAGGATGGTTGTGCCACGCAGCCCTGCGCGATCGCGCACGTTGAGCTGGTTGGCGCCGACGCCGTTCACAACGACAACAGATCCGACGGTAATCGGCACTGGCGTGTTGGTGAACATGACCGGCGGGAGTGTCGGCCCCTCCAGCGCGAGCTGGCCGCCGCTGCCAGCGCCGAGGTTAGGCAGTTGAATCAGGGGGGCGCTGGTCGCTTGTGGGAGCACCGCTTGCGGCGCGGTGGGCTGAGCAGTGATGATGCGGATGATCGGTGTGACAGCTTGGGGCGTTGGGCGCTGGCCGAGCGCGACAAAGATGCTGGCCACCCCAAATACCACCACCATTACCAGAACGAGCATCACCAGCAGCGACCACCACGGCAAGATCAACGTGGTGCGGCGTCGGCGGCGCGGCGGTGCGACGCGGCGAATGTCACCTGCAGCGCTGACTCGAGGTTGAGCGTGTGTTCTCACATGCTGTTGACCCGTTGGGGCAGTGGGCGGACGGCGCTGGGGCGGCGGCGTCATGGGCGCTGGCGGTTGGGAGCGGGTGAGTTGGGTGCTGCTGCGGTCGGTATCTTCGTTGAACTCCGGCAGCGGGGGCAGTGATTGTGTCATGTGTTACGTTCCTCTGGCGCGCGCCCACGCCAAAAACTCGTCGAGCGGCTTGGCGTTCAAAACATGTCGCGCCTCCACCCAACCGCGCCGTGCGACGGTCACCCCGTAGGATAGGTCGTCTAGCATGGCGGGGCTGTGCGCGTCTGTGTTGATGCAAATCGGGATCCCCAGCTCAATCGCCCGCCGCACGTAAGGCGCGTCGAGGTCGAGGCGGCGCGGGTTGCTGTTGATCTCCAGCGCAACGCCTGTCTTGGCGGCGGCATCGAACACTGCGTCCCAGTCGGCATCCACAGGTTCACGATCCGGCACGTAGCGAGCCGAGGGGTGGCCGATGAGGTCAACGTGCGGGTTGTGGATGGCTGCGAGCAGGCGGTCGGTAATCTGTGAGCGTGGTTGGCTGAGGCTCACATGCAGCGACGCGATCACAAAATCCAACTCAGCGAGCACGTCGTCGGGGAAGTCGAGCGTGGCATCCGCTTTGATGTCCATCTCGGTGCCGTGCAGGATGGTGATGCGTCCGGCAAATTCGTCGTTCAACTGGCGAACCTCTTGGCGCTGCTCCATCAGACGTTCAATGGAGAGGCCGTTGGCCACGCCTAAGCTGCGCGAGTGATCGGTGATGCAGATGTAGGTGTGACCGCGCTGGATGGCATGTTGAGCCATCTCGCGGATGGAAAGCGCGCCGTCGCTCCATGTGGTGTGCATGTGTAGGTCGGCGAAGAGGTCAGCGCGCGTGATCAGGGTAGGGAGCTTGCCTTGCAGCGCTGCTTCGATTTCGCCGTTGTTTTCACGCAGCTCTGGCGGGATCCACGGCAGGCCGAGGAACTCGTAGACTTCCTCCTCGCGCGCGAAGGTGATCTTGGGCGCATCAGGAATGATGTTGCCTTGTGCGTCGACCGGGCTAAACGCGCTCTCGTTGAGGCTGTAGCCCTTCGCCAGTGCCAGCTCTCGAATGCGGATGTTGTGTTCCTTGCTGCCGGTGAAATATTGCAGGGCGGTTCCCCACTGGCTGGGTTTTAACACCCGCAAGTCCATCTGGAGGCCGTAGTCGGTCTCGATGGAGCTTTTAGTCTCGCCTTTGCCGAGGATGCGCGCCACCCGCGGCACGCTGACGAAGCGCTCCATCAGCGGTTCAGGCGTTTCACTGGCGATGAGGATATCCACGTCGCCGATGGTGGTCTTGCCGCGGCGCAGGCTGCCGGCCAGTGCACCCTCGAGCGCACCCTCCACGGTCATCAATTCGTTGAGGACGGCCTCCGCGCTGGGGCGTGCCTTCCCGATGGGGAAGCGGCCGGTTTGTCGCGCCAGCGCTGCGATGCTCTCAACGATTTTTGCCTCGCTTTTGACTCCCATCCCGGGCAAATCGCGCAGCTTGCCAGCAGCAGCGGCCTCGTTGAGCGCGGCGAGGGTCGTCACGCCGAGTTGATCCCAGAACAGTTTAGCCTTCTTGGGGCCAACCCCGTTGACGCGCATCACCTCCACGAGCGTCTCAGGCACTTGCGCCTTCAACTTCTCATAGTAGGCGAGCTGGCCGGTGTTGAGCATCTCGCGGATTTTATCCGCGATGGCCTTGCCCACGCCCGGGATGTCCTCCAATGTGCCGTCCTCAACATAGGCTGCAAGGTCACGGGGCAGCTCGCTGATGATCTCGCTGGCACGACGATACGAGAGGAAGCGAAACTTGCTTTCCCCCATGATTTCGAGCATATCGGCGATGTTGCTGAAGATAGTGGCAACCTGCTGATTCGAGAGCAAGCGGGTTCATCCTTCGCTGATTGAATGCACGATATTATAGCACGGTCGT
>JBDNCV010000146.1:0-9458 GCA_046719465.1 Anaerolinea sp. | reverse complement strand
CGCGGGCGCTGGTCACCAGATAGGGCTGGATGTTGAGCTTGTTGCCCTTTGTTCGCTCTACCACCGACACCGTGACCATCGCCACATCCCGCCGGAATCCCAGCGCCGGGGAGAGCAGGGGAATATCATCGCTCAGGATTTGCGGCACATCGTCCTCCTCGGCTTGTTCCACTTGCGAACGGGCAGCGCGTGCCAGATCGGTGAACGCCCGCCCTCTGATGCCAATTGCGCTGACTTCGTGCTTGAACTCCGCGAAGGCAAAGTCGTCCAACTTGACGGCACTGCGGAACAGCTCACGCACGGCATCCTGCCGGGCTAGGCCTTCCAGCCCGCTGACACGCTCGACTTCCAGCCGAAGCCACGACGGCGCGGTGTTCAGCAGGGATTGGGCGTCTTCGGCGGATGCGCCGTGCTTCGCCAGCCACTCGTTGGCATCCTTCACGCCTTCGGGGAGCTGTGGGATGTAAGCGCGATCTGGCAGCTGTCGGGCGATCTCCAAGGCTTTGGCATGCGCTTCGTCGGTGTTGTCCAGCGCGATGAACACCCGCCGATGACGGCGCAGGCTGTCCAGCAAGCCATCCTGCACGGACATGCCAGCGATGGCGATCGCAGGAATGCCCCACGCGCCGAAGGTGATGGCGTCCGCCTGACCTTCCACCAGCACCACCTGTTCAACCTCTTCATGATACACGGGATTGCGGTAGGCTTGTTTTTCGCCGATCAAGTCACGCGGCGGATTGTAGTGCTTCTTTCCTTCGATAGAGCGTCCGCTGAGGTAGGTCAGTCGCCCTTTTTCCAGATGCACATACACCAGCATCCCTGAAGGAAATTTGTGTATGACACTGCGCCACGTGTCGGACAGGGTCAAATCATGCAGCAACCGTCGCTTGTCAGACGGCATAAAGCCCAGCTTCGCCAGCCGAATGGTCTGTAAGTCCCAGCCGCGCACCTGCATCGCGTAGGACAAAGCTGGCGGTGTGTTCAAGAGGGTGTCATGCAGACGCTGGACGAGCTGACGCTCCGCCCAGCCTGCCGTCTGACGCAAGTCTGTCCCGCGCTCGATGCTGATGCCGCCGCGTCGGGCAAGGTACGCCACCGCTTCCATGAACTGCGTCGCGTCGCGCTTGTTCCAGCGATTGCCGTAGGACAGGTGATAGCGTCCTACGAAGTCGAACACATCCCCGTGTTCACCGCGCGAGTTCCAGAAGTAGAACCCAGCGCGCGGTGTGACGACTAGGCTGTCATGTTCCACGCCGATGAAGCGTGAACCGGATTTCTTCAACGCGAATTGCTCCGCGATAACGTCCTCAATCGGGTTATGGGAGCGAATGTGCTCCAAATCAATCGTCATTTCAACAGCTCCTTGCAACAGGCAAAGTCGAATAAAGGTCGTGTTAGAAAAGCACAACAAAGGGTCAAAAATCAGTTGCAAGCGACTGGAGAGTGTGATAGAGTCTAGGTGCCTATGCTAAACAATATCACCCCCGCCCAGCTCACCAGTGATTCGGTGGGCTTTTCCATTCTCAGGGTGGAGCGCGGCCGTTGTTCATCAGATAACTTCTTAAATTGTTTGCCCGGGCAAACAATTTATTCTCCTGTCAGCAAACGTTCAGCTTCTAGGATAAATTTTCGCATCGCTTGCAAACGGGCAAGCGCGATGGCTGGATCACCCTCTTGCTGAATCAGCGCAAGTGCAAAATCCTGAGGCGATGTTGTCGTGACAGAGTTTGTGATCTTTGCCATCTTCACGGCGGCTGGTGGAAGTTTGTCAGTTGTTTCATCAGCTTCAAATTCAGAAACATCTCCAGCACAAAGTTCTTTGACCTGTTTGCTTGTGAGATTGAAGTCAATGATTTGACGGACAATTTCCGTGTGATGTTCTTGTGGGAGCGCAATAACATAGCGGAGTTTCTTCTCCTCAATTGCATGTCGATCTGCTATCTCTATTGCTTCATCTGATAGCCGCAGTAAGGATTTAATTAGACTGAATTGTGCGCGTTTAATCCCACCCATCGCGCTGAGGATGGCGTCGGTATATTCCCGCTTGCCGCGCAGATCGAGTTCCAGTGCCTGACGGTAGAAGTCGTTCGTCACTGGGTAATCGGGTATCTGGTAACCATGCACGGTCAGCAGGAGCAGGGCTGCCTGTCGCGCCATCGCTATCGCAGATAAACCACTGCGGGCGGTGTTTTCCTTCGCTTGGCGGAAGACGGATGCGCGTTCAGCTGGGATGATGATGCACGGGATCATGCCGTCGCCAGCGTAACCGGGGATGAAATCGCGCAGCAGCCACGTCGCCCAGTAGCGCCGTTCGCCCGTCTCGATGCGGAACTGCCGCGTCACGCCCACGCTGACGTCGACCACCGTCAGCGGGTTCACTTGCCCATCATCGCGGATGGTTACAGCCAGATTGACCAAATCGCGCAGCAGCTGTTCCTCTGGCGAGAGCTTGGTATCCTGTTCGTCGGTGCTTTCATCATCTGAGTTGGGCAGGAGTTCCAGCACGTTGTTGAATGGCCGCCCACGTTGGCGAGCAGCCACCTGTACCAGATGAACCAGTTCTTTGAGCGCTTGTGTCGGAGTCAGGCGGCTGCTGTGAAAAGCGAGATGCAGTTGCTCCGGGAGAACGCGGCGCGGTTGCACCGGATCGGGACGTACCATCTCCAGCAGGATGCGCTCCACGCGGATGCTGTTGTCCTGAAAGCGCTGGGGATCGCCTTCCAGCAACTCTTCGGTGACCGATGCCAGCAGGTCATCCACCCGGCGCGAGTTATGTTTTGGAGGCATCTACGCACCCCCTTTGGCCATACGCCGCACCAGCGTGCTCACCAGTTGGGCGTAGGCGCGGCTCGCAGGCGCTTTGGGGTCGTAGTTGAATACGCTCAGGTGGTTGTGATGCGCGTAGGACACCGCTTCATTGGCCGGGATCACGCCCATCAGCAGCTTGCCCAGCACGCTGTGTCCTTTCAGTTCGTCCAGCAGATGATTGTGACCGCGCACACGCTTGTCCATCTTCGTCACGAGAATGCCGCTGATTCGCAGGTTGGGATGACGCCAGCCTTCGCGGATCTCGTTGATCTTGCTTATCACGCTCATCAAGCCGACCGTTTCCAGATAGCGCGGCTCCACCGGCACGATGGCATCGGTGGCAGCGATCAAGCCCATCTCGGTCATCAGGGAGAATGAGGGGCGCGTGTCGATGACGACTGCGGCGTAGTGGCTGGCAATACGAGCAAGAGGATCCGCCAGACGATAAGGCGCACCCGCGACGCGCATCAGTTCGCGCTCTGCGCCTTCCAGCATCGGGGAGGCGGGCAGGACGTGCAGGTCAGCATCCCATGTCGATGGCACGATACACTGTGAAAGCACCTGTGCCGCGTTGGGGCGATCTGCTGACAGCACCGCATACAGGCTGTCTTCTGCGCCGAAGTCGTTGCGCCCGGTGGTGAGAAGCGTAGCGTGCCCCTGACTATCTGTGTCGATCAACAGCACACGCGAGTTGGGTGCACCAGCATGCCGCAATACGCCCGCGATGCCCAGCGCGATGGTGGTGGCCGATGTGGATTTGCCCACGCCGCCCTTGTGATTGGTGAGTACGAAAGTACGAGTCATGATGGGGGTTCCTCCGCAACTTGTAGTGAACGAAACCGCCTCTAAAGCCAACGAACCGCCAACCCGTGTTATGCTTTGAGGTGGGAGTGCCGTTAGCCTCCGCGACGGTACTTCAAGGTGTGATGGGGGAGGGCAACTTCTCCCTCATTGCACCGCAAAGTCAAATCAGCGTTTGCTCGAGAGGCGTGCAAGAATTGCACTCTGAGGAAATATCAGTTGCTGGAGGAAAATTGCAGTTGTATATTGGGGGATACGTTCGGATTGGGTCTTATCAGGTTCACCATCTAGGACTTGACTCGAACAGGTGGCGGCGGCGTCACCTGTTTTGTTTGTGTTGCTCCCAACTACCTCACCCTCTCGCAGATAGGCAAATGGCGGCAGCAAATCCACACGTTGTATCTCACCGGTGGCAACACGCTGGTGAGCCACTGTGCGGTCAAAGTGCCACAATGTATTACCCACCGTCCGCATCAGAGCCACATGAATATAGGCTAACGTCTGATCGGTGACGTCCACTTATTCGTTAAAGATATAATTATAATTGTACAATCGAAAAATTTTCACTTACTAAGCCACATTTTCCATACGCTAATCTTATTGGTTTATCGGTTAGCGCTGCGTTGACCGGCAAAGGTATATTCTAATAGACATTAGTTGAAAGGGCGTGCAGTGAGTCAGCACGATGCATTTGAAGCTGCATTCAAAATTCTGAATTTAATAAAGCAATCCGAAGATGGGCTAACAACCACTGAGCTTGGCGTACAACTTGGCATCAGCCGACAAACTGCACTCAAGTACATTCAGCACCTCATCAGAGTTGGCTTTGATTTGTATGAAAGCGAACGTCGCTGGCACTATCGGGAACAGTCGAGCATTATGCGTCAGTTTTCGAGAGCCGAGCAGACGCTGCTCCACCTCATCCTAGAACGTTCTTTGACGATAGGCGCATCGGACTCAGCGATTTATGGGACACTTTATAAACTTGCTAGCAAATTCGAGGCACGCCCCTCCCAACCACCTACTAGCACAAGCACAGTCTTTGACACTCTTGTAGAGGCAAGACACAAGAGGCGCGCTGTTGAAATTCTCTATCAGGGGTTGAGAGCGCACAAGCCAACGCTGTGGCACATCAAGCCTATTAGGTTCATCATGCCCGTCTGGTCTGATGCTGTTTATTTGTTCTGTGCAGGTTGTCGCCCCCCAAGTCAATCAGATATGTACCTGACGCTGAAACTCAATCGGATTCTGCGTGCAAGTCTGCTTTATGAGATCGGCATTATTGAGCAGCATGAGATGTTCAAACGTCAATACGATGCATGGCTCGTGTGGCAGTCTGATCGACCATCAGTGGAGGTAATCATTTATTTTGCGGGTCATCTTCATCGTCGCTTGTTGGAGAGTCGGTGGCATACATCACAACAGTTGGATGTGATGCATGACGGCCGCATCAAGGCTTCATTCCATGTTGCTGAACCTCAAGAGATGTTGCCGTGGATTCGGTCATGGGGTGCGGATGCAGAAATTGTGGCCCCAGAGTCACTTCGTGAAGCACACATTCGTGAACTAGCCCGCGCTTTGGACGGCTATCACAGTCCGGCAAAACGCGATACCACCCCTGTGGTGCCCTTTTGGGCCAAATACGACCGCGTGACAAAAAACTATCACGTATTAGATGCGCATCTGTTAGATGTTGCAGCGGTGGCATGGGCATTTTGGGAGGTGTTTTCTCCTGCGCAGCGTCAATGGCTCTCGGAGCAGATGACACTCTCCGAAGATCAGGCTCGGCGCTGGATTGCGTTTCTAGCTGGTGCACATGATGTTGGCAAAGCATCCCCCGGGTTCCAGCAGAAGGCGGAAGGTTGGAGTGAACGGTTAGAACGCGTTGGTTACCGGTTTGTTCCCCCAATGGCCGAACCTCATGGCGTGGTGACGGCTCTAACACTTGCCGGATACCTCAAAGACAAGGGGATGCGCAAAGCACAAGCATCCAATCTTGCCTTTGCTGTTGGAAGTCATCACGGCCATTGGGTAAGCCACCAGCAGACAGGTGAGCTTGACGAGGTATGGCAGCGCGCCGAGTACAACTTACTTGATATGTTGTGGGACGTTCTCGGCATCCACGATATGCCCGTGCTTGTGCAGTCGGCGCTCATCAGTGGTTGGTTGGCTGGCTTTGTCAGTGTTGTAGATTGGATCGGCTCACAGGACAAATACTTCCCGTTTAGCCCTGCGATTAAGGAACATTCGGCCTACTTTGCTATTCAATGCGAACAAGCAGCACAAGTGCTCAGCATCCTCGGTTTTTTTCCACTTGAGGCAGCGAAGCATGAGAGAGCCTTTCATGATCTGTTTGGATTTAAGCCGAACCTCATGCAGCAGGCCATCATCGATAATGCGACGGATGTTCAGAATGTGAAAATGGTGATCATTGAAGCACCGACCGGAGACGGCAAAACAGAAGCAGCATTGTATCTTGCTCAACAGTTGCTCAGCCGCACCAACAAGGCTGGCCTTTATATTGCGATGCCCACGCGCGCGACGAGTAATCAACTCTTTGAACGCACCCAAAAATTTTTGGCTGCAGCATTTCCCAATCAGGCGCTTAACTATCACCTCATCCACAGTCAGGCTGAAGATCATGAACTGTACAAACAGCTGATATCGAGAGCAGTTGAAGGTAACGAAGATTCGGTTGCTGCCACAGAGTGGTTTCAGCCTCGCAAGCGAAGCCTGCTTGCAAGGTTGGCGGTTGGAACTGTGGATCAAGCCATGCTAGCGGTGTTGAAAGTCAAACACTTTTTCGTACGAGTGTTTGCGCTCAGTCATAAGGTGGTAATCGTTGACGAGGTACACGCCTACGACACCTACATGAGCACGATTCAAGAACGGTTGCTCCATTGGCTGGATGCATTACAATCGCCGACTATTCTGCTCTCGGCGACGCTGCCTGCGGTGGTGCGGCAGCGACTCCTCGGCGCACAAGAATCATCCTCTGTTGATGTTCCTTATCCACGTGCAACCGTGTGCTATACAGATGGTACGATTCACGTTATGCCACTCCAAACACAGCGTCAAAGAACGATCTACTTGCGGTGGATTGACGCTGATGTCGAAGCGCTGCTCCGTGAAGTAACTCATCAGTTGGAGCAGGGAGGCTGCGCGGCCGTTATCTGCAACACGGTGAACGAGGCGCAGCAAGTCTACGCAGCGGCCATCAATCATCCGGCATATTCATCCGATGAGGTCATGCTTTTTCACGCGCGCTTTCCTGCACCATGGCGCGATGCCATTGAGAAGCGTGTTGTAAGCGAGTTCGGCAAGACGGGGCCACGTCCTAAACGGCGGTTGTTAATCGCCACACAGATCATCGAACAAAGCCTCGACCTTGATTTTGATGTGCTTGTAAGCGCAGTAGCCCCGGTCGACTTGTTGATCCAACGATTTGGACGCTTACATCGTCACGAACGAACGCGCCCCCCACACTTACGAACTCCGCTTGTTCTGCTGCGTGAGCCACAATTTGAGGGAGAGGCTGTCAGCTTTGAGGCGAGTGAGTACATCTATCATCGCTATGTGCTGCTGCAAACGTATGGCCATGTGCGGTCATTGGAGGCGCTAGTTATCCCCAGAGATATCGAACCGCTGATTGAGAAAGTCTATGCGTCAGAGCCAATGCTCGATCCAACTTGGCCAGATTGGTTTAAGCGAGAGGTTCGTCATGCATACGATGAGTTGAAAAACCAGCAGCAGCAAGACAGCCACCGAGCCAAGACAAACCTCATCCCTCTGCCGACCAATGATCGCCTGACGATGACAGAATCCACTATTGACGTCACTGGTGATGACGCTGTCGGGAAAACGCCTTCAATCACAACGCGCTTAGTTACCCCCAGCGTGCGTGTGATCTGTCTACATAAGCTTGCACATGGGTTGTCGTTTGAGCCTGATGAGATGCGGCCTTGTCGATTGGACAATCAGCCTGATGCAGCGCTTGTCCGTGAGATGCTGCGCTACAGCGTTACAGTCCAGCATCGCGGTGTGCGCCAAGCGTTGATGCAGCAAGATCAACACCCCAAGCTTGCGCAAACTCCTCAGCTGGATGAAGCGCGCATTGTGATTTTTGAGCGAGGCATCGCCCAAATCGGTGATGGCCTGCGCCTGTGCCTAACGAAGGAACTCGGTTTAGTGATTGAAGGAGATCAAGAATGACTTTCTCATACAACTTGGTAGAGCAGCCGTGGGTGCCTTGTTTAACGTTGGATCGCCACTTGGTTGAGTTGAGCTTGGCTGAGGTGGTGCGTAACGCTCATCAACTGCGTATGCTCGCTGCTGAAACCCCGCTCCACAACGTCGGGGTGATGACGGTGCTGCTCGCGCTGCTGCACCGTGTCTACGGCCCCAAAGACATCGAAGCATGGGATACGATGCGCGCCGCAGGGCACTTCCCGTTTGATCCGCTAGAGGCGTATTTCGCGCGCTGGGGTGACCGCTTTGACCTCTTCCACCCCGAACGCCCCTTTATGCAGGCGCTTAGTCGTGACTCGCTGCGAGTAAAACCACGCCTTGTCATTCACCTAGTACAGTCTCAGTCGAATGATGAGCTGCATTTCAACCATGTATACGTGAAAAAAGCCTCAAAAACGCCAGCTCAAACTGCTCGTGACTTACTGGCTGGGCTACGTTTCCATGCCTCTGGTTTGACGGGTTCGGATGAAAAGTTTGCGGAGAGTCCTTACACGAAAGGAATTCTCTTTTTCGTTGAGGGCGAAAGTCTATTTGAAACCTTGCTGTTGAACATGCCCGTTTACCCTAATGAAGCCTACTTCCCGTTGATGGGGAATGATCAACCCTCATGGGAGCTGGACGACCCATACATCGAACGTGAAATTCCTTTTGGCTATCTGGATTACCTCACGTGGCCTGCGCTGCGTGTGCGACTGCTGCCCGAGGAAGTGAACGGGGAAGTTCGCGTCGGCCAAGCGTATATTGCACCCGGCCTCAGGTTGCACAACGACATTCTTTCTCCGCAAAAGCTCTTCACACTGCGCAGCAGCAAAGAAGGTCAAAAATGGCTCTCGCTGCGCTTTAACGAAGATCGTGCCCTCTGGCGCGATTACGACACCATCGTCAGTATCAATGAACGAGACGGCTACCGCGGCCTGCAAGCGCTAAGCTGGCTGATAGAACTGGCCAACTATTCCGATTACGTGCACAAGCGTGATCGTTTCCGGCTGCGAGCAATGGGTTTTCTGGCAGATCAAGCAAAGCCAGTCCTTCACCGCGATCAACTGCTTCCAATTTCCCTCGCGCTGCTGAAGTCTCCCAACTTTGCTGAGACGTTGCGCAGAGCAATCGAGCTGGCGGAAGAATGTCGGCAGAAGCTGTACATTGCTCAGAAAGAGCTGGCCAGCACACTGCTGGCACATGGTGGCAATCGAAAGCCCGACAGCGGTGACATTCAAAAACAGATTGACTCTTGGTCGGCTGACAGCATGTATTGGGGCCGTTTGGAACCACTGTTCTGGGACTGGGTGGAGCGCATTCCACAATCGAGAGAAACAGCACTGCGCGACTGGGCGGCCCAACTGCGTCAGCTGACGAGCGAAGTATTCGAGGAGGTTATTCATTTGGTGGGTGAGGTTTCGGGCGCGGAACGCGGGGCTGTCGAAGGCCAACGCCAACTCAACTTTGGATTGAAGAAGATATTAGGAGATCTGGTATGAACCCTGAACGCACATATGAACATCCTTTGGTGGCTTACTTACTGGCGCATCAAGACAATCGAGCGATGCTAGCAGCACTACGTCGTGGATTAGGGATGCCGCCCGGCGAAGCGCCCGATATGC
>JBDNCV010000145.1:0-9596 GCA_046719465.1 Anaerolinea sp. | reverse complement strand
GAAGGGACAGGGGGTGAGGGGCAGCACCAGCCATTGAGACACTCCCTCACCCCACGCTGATCCAACGCCGCCACGGCGGGCAGCGCCGCCTTGCCTTCCAGTTGATGGCTGCACCAATTTGCAGGCAATCTGGCGCAGGCTGCACCATCTTTTAATTTTTTATGCAAACGATTGCATAATGTTTGCGAACAATTCTCATGCAATTTGCGCTTAATTTTGTCCAAAACAGGCAATTTATACTAAATGACCGATCCTAATCGCTGACCTTCTTGACAACAACGCAAATTATCGATATTATTCTTGCAAACGCTTGCAATACGGCATCTGCCGATCTCTACGCAATGCGGTGTATAGTTCAAATAAGCAACCATTTTTTGAGGAACGATTGCTTATGGCAGCCAACCGCACTCGCAACAACAAGATCACGATTCACGACATCGCGCGTGAATCCGGCGTGTCGTATTCAACCGTCTCGCGCGTGTTGAACGGCTTCGAGTTTGTCAAAGAGGAAACCCGTGTCAAGGTGTTAGCAACCGCCGACAAGCTAGGCTATGTGGCGAACCTCCAAGCAAAGAGCCTTGCAGGAGGGCGCACGCGCATCATCGGGCTGCTCGTCCCCGGGCTGGATAACGGCTACATCGGGGAGATCGTCCGTGGGATTGACGAGGAAATCGCCAAGCTCAACTATGACCTGATGCTGTACACCACGCGGCGGCGCATCGGCAGCGAGGCGCAATATGTGCGCGCCATCAGCAACGGCCTCACAGACGGCTTGATCCTCATCGTGCCGATGTTGGAGAAGGAATACATCGACACGCTGCAAGAGCACAACTTCCCCTATGTCGTCGTCGATCAAATGTCACCGCAGGTGCATAGTTCCGTCGTAGATTCGACCAACTGGCAGGGGGCCTATGATGCCACCCGCTACTTGATCGAGCTGGGCCACCAGCGCATCGGGTTCATCAAAGGGCTTGCGCCGCTGCAAAGCGCCGCGGAGCGCCTGCAGGGCTACCGCGCTGCGCTGGTTGATCACGGCATCCCCTACGATGAATCCATCGTCGTACAAGGTGATTTCTTCACGCCCAGCGGCTACACGGCAGGCCTAACGCTGCTGCAGCGGCATCCCCGCCCCACCGCCATCTTCGCCTCCAATGATCTGATGGCGTTTGGGGTAATGCAAGCCGCCCGCGAGTATGGCCTGCGCATCCCAGAGGATTTATCGCTCGTTGGGTTCGACGAC
The DNA here is from genome assembly GCA_046719465.1 of Anaerolinea sp. Classification (GTDB taxonomy): domain Bacteria; phylum Chloroflexota; class Anaerolineae; order Aggregatilineales; family Phototrophicaceae; genus JANWYT01. Next base: position 8,356 of record JBDNCV010000145.1, on the reverse strand, counting down.
ATCCCCCAAGCCGCCTTGGTGCATCCGCAGTTGACGACGGTGCGTCAACCGCTGGAACAGATGGGGCGAATCGCCGTCAACCTGCTGATTGAACAAATCGAAAGCCCAGACAATCCGGATCGTGCCATTCGGCGCGTCACGCTGGCCACCCGCCTTATCGAGCGCGAGTCGTGCCAGCGTCTGTCCCCCCCTGATTAGCCCACAGAACGAAAGGAGCTGCCATCGACAAAACCAGTTCATATGATCCTCTGTCTAACAACTGCTGTTTGATTTGCTTTCAGGAGATTTTTTATGACAACACAACGCTGGTTCCGGCTGATGGCAGCCACCGTCCTTTTGGCCCTATCCTTTGTGCTAACGAGCGCTCAAGAAAACGTCACCATCCGCTGGTGGACGATCTACACCAACCCACCGGAGTTAGCTCCCTTTGCTGAGGGGCTGGCCGCAGAATTCATGGCCGCCAACCCGGGCGTCACCATTGAAATTACGCACCTCGAGAACGAAGCGTTTAAGGAGCGCCTCGCCACCTTGATGCAAGCGGGCGATCCCCCCGATATCTTCCAAAGCTGGGGTGGTGGTGTCCTGTGGACATATGCGCAAGCCGGCCTGCTGCGCGACATCACGCCAGAACTCACCGCCGATAACAACGCATGGAAAGACAGCTTCTCCGCCCAAGCCGCGCTTGACCTGTACAGCTATAACGGTGCTTACTATGGTGTGCCGCTGAACTTCGGCGCGGTCGGCATCTGGTACAACCGCCGCTTGTTTGCAGAGGCAGGCATCGAGAGCGTCCCCACGACATGGGAAGAGTTCAAGGCCGCTGTGCAAGCGCTGCGCGCTGCTGGCATCACCCCGATCTCGCTGGGCGCACGGGACAAGTGGCCGTCGCACTTCTGGTGGGTGTATCTCGCCATCCGTGAAGGCGGTCAAGAAGCCTTTGAAGCTGCCTACACGCGCACTGGCTCGTTTGCCGATGCGCCGTTTGTGGCCGCGGGCGCTCGCCTGCTGGAGCTGCTGGCGCTCGATCCGTTCCAGACCGATTTTGCCGCCATGGGCTATGGCCAAGCCGCAGGCCTGATGGGCGATGGTGAAGCCGCCATGGAACTCATGGGGCAGTGGGCGCCCGGCGTGCAGGCAGGCAACAGCGTCAGCGGCCTCGGCCTGCCCGAAGGTGAACTCGGTTGGTTCCCCTTCCCCGTGGTGGAAGGTGGCGCAGGTGGCCCAGCGGACGTGCTCGGCGGCGGTGATGGCTTCGCGGTCGGCGCGAATGCCCCCGATGCCGCGGTGGAGTTCCTGCGTTTCCTCACGACCCCCGAAGTCCAAGCGCGCTATGTCGCGTTGGGCACAGGCTTTATCCCGACCGTTGCTGAGGCTGAATCCGCGGTGACCGATGAGCTGCTGTTGTCGATCATGGCCGCCCGCAACGAAGCTGGCTACTACCAGTTGTACTACGACCAATTCCTGCCGCCCGCAGTCGCTCAGGCCGTGCTGGATAGCGTCGAAGGCCTGCTCGTGGGCGCGTTCACGCCAGAGGAAGCCGCTCAAAACATCGAAGACATCGCCTCGTTCGAGCTGCGTTAGCATCCTCACTGCAAGGAGGGGCTGCCGACAGGCGGCCTCTCCCTGCCCTTGATAAAAAACTGTTTTTGAGGAGTCTTTCATGGGAAGTCGACTGCTGCATACCCGCTTCCGCTTTATCCCACGGGAGCAGGCGATGGCGGCACAGCGCCCCTATACACGCCGCGAACAACTGCTCACGATTGTGCTGTTCATCCTGCCCGGGGCGGTGATCTACACACTGTTCCTCATCGTCCCCATCGTGCAGGCGGGCTACTACAGCCTTTACAACTGGAATGGGCTTGGCCCTTTGACCGATTTCGTCGGCTTCGACAACTACACACGGGCGTTCCAGCACAACATCTTCCAAAATTCGATCATGAACACCCTTACGATCATGGTGTTGTCGCTGGTGGTACAGCTCCCGCTCGCGCTCATCTTAGCGATCATGGTGGGGCGCAAGCTCCCCGGGCGCTTCTTGTTCCGCAGCATCTTCTTCCTGCCCTATGTGTTCTCAGAGATCATCACTGCCATCATCTGGACGTTCGTCTACAACCCGGGAAGTGGCCTGCTGAACACTGTCTTGGCGACGATCATCCCTGACTATCAGCCCATCGGCTGGCTGGCCAACCGTGATATCGCGCTGTATGCCATCTTCGCGGTCATCACGTGGAAGTACTTCGGCCTACACATGATCCTCTACATGGCAGGGCTACAAGCGATCAACACCGAGATTGAAGAAGCCGCCCGCATCGACGGCGCTAGTGAGTTTGACGTGCTGCGCTACATCACAGTGCCGCTACTCGCGCCTACCATCCGCTTGACGATCTACCTCTCCGTGCTCGGCTCGTTCAACCAATTCGTGCTAGTGTGGATTCTGACGGCAGGCGGCCCGGCCAATGCGACGCAGGTCATGGCCTCGTATATGTACCGCTTTGGCATCAAGAGCTTCAACCTGAGCTATGGCAGCGCCATCGCGGTCATCATCTTCGCCATCTCGCTGATCTTCTCGATTGGCTATCAGCGTGCGGTCATGCGCCGCGACTATGTGGGCACAGCGTAAAGGAGGAACCTTCATGGGAACTGTTCGACTCAGCCTCCCCAGACAACTCTCTGGGCGCGTCGTGCTCATCCGTTTGGTGCAGTACACGTTCTTGATCGTCTTATCAGCCATCATCCTCGGCCCCATCCTGACGGCAGTGTTTGGTGGCTTCAAAACCACAGGGGAACTGTTCAACGAGCCGTTCGGCTTGCCAGCCACCCCCCGCTGGGAGAACTATACAGACATCCTCCGCAGCGAGACGTTCTGGCGGCAGCTCGGCAACAGTGCTTTTATCGTGTTCGGCACGGTGAGTATCACCGTCACAACCTCGGCCTTGCTAGCCTTCGTCTTTAGCCGTTTGATGTTCCCCGGGCGAGAGTTGATCTTCAACTTTTTCACGTTAGGATTGCTGTTCCCGGTCACGATTGCCTTCTTGCCGGTGTTCATCCAGATTCGTCAGTTAGGGTTGATCAACAACCACTTTGGGATCATCCTGCCGCTGGTGGCGTTCGGCATCCCGGGCAGCACCTTGATCTTGCGTGGGTTCTTCCGAGCCATTCCATCCGAATTGGAGGATTCTGCCTACATCGACGGATGCGGCACGTTGGGCTTCTTCTGGTATGTGCTGCTGCCGTTGGCGCGGCCTTCGCTGGGCGCAGTCGTCGTCCTTCAGACGATTGTCGCATGGAATGAGTACTTCTTGCCGCTGCTCGTCCTGACGGATAGCGCAAGCTGGCCGCTCACGCTGGGGATCATGCAGTTTCAAGGACAATATGGCACGGATTGGGGGCGTGTCATGGCGTTCGTCTCATTGTTGATCGTCCCAGCTACGTTGTTCTACATGTTGACTCAGCGCTACATTGTCACAGGGCTGACCGGTGGCGAACTCAAAGGGTAAAAGACTATGCTGAAATTTCAAAACGCGGCGCTTAGCATTGAAGACCGAGTCGACGCGCTGCTAGCCGAGATGACAGTGGCCGAGAAGGCTGCTCAACTATGGGGAATTTGGGCCATCGCCCTGCTCGATGAGCAGCGCCGCTTCGTCCCCGAACGCAAGCCCGAGCTGCTCCAGCACGGCGTGGGGCAAATCTCGCGCCTCGGGGCCAACTCACTCGTCCCACCGCAGCAAGTGGCGGCACTGGCCAATCAGATTCAGCGCTACTTGATTGAGACGACCCGCCTCGGCATCCCGGCGATGATCCACGAGGAGTCGTGCGCAGGAGTCCTGACGCGAGGAGCGACGACTTTCCCCCAGTCCATTGGTCAAGCTGCCACATGGCAGCCAGAACTCATCGAGGAGATGACCACCGTCATTCGTGAGCAGCTCCGCGCGATTGGCGCTCACCACGCGCTTGCACCCGTGCTGGATATCGCACGTGACCCGCGCTGGGGGCGCATGGAGGAAACCTTCGGGGAGGATCCGTTCCTCGTCAGCGCGATGGGCACAGCGTACGTACGCGGCTTACAGGGAACCAGCCTGCGCCACGGCATCGCGGCCACCGCCAAGCACTTCGTCGGCTATGGAGCCAGCGAAGGCGGCATGAACTGGGCGCCGGCCCATATCCCCCCTCGGGAGCTGTACGAAATTTACGTAACGCCTTTTAAAGCCGTCATCCAAGGGGCTAATGTCGCCACCATTATGAACGCCTACCACGAGATGGACGGCATCCCTTGTGGCTGTTCGCATGAGCTGCTGGTGGAACTGCTGCGCTACAAGCTGGGCTTCAAAGGCCTGATTGTCTCAGATTATTTCACTATCGCCCAATTCGCGGATTATCACCACCTGACCAATGATCGCGTGGAAGCGGCAAGGCTCGCCATTGAAGCAGGCATGGATATCGAACTACCTACTCCTGACGGCTATGGGGAACCACTAGTGCGCGGCATTGAAACAGGACGCATCGACATCGCCTTAGTGGATGCCTGTGTGCGCCGCGTTCTCACTGCTAAGTTCGAGTGGGGCTTGTTCGATCAGCCTTATGTCGATGAAGGCCGCGTCGTAGAGGTGTTCACGCGGCCCACTAATGTTGAACTCTCCCGCCGTATTGCGCAGCAGTCGATTGTGCTGCTGAAGAATAACGGGGTGCTGCCACTGGCTAAGACCACGCGGCGCATCGCTGTGATCGGCCCCAGCGCAGACAACGCTCGCCTCATGCAGGGGGACTATCACTACCCGTCCCACATGGAGAACATGTTCGACCCCAACGTTAGCCCCGATTCTCCCACCCCCGCCCAGCAGAATACCATTCGCTGGGAAGATCACATGCCCCCCAGCGTCACCGTGCTGCAAGCCATCCGCGAGCGCGTGGCTGCTGAGACTGAAGTAGTCTACGCACAAGGATGCGATATCCTCGGCGCAGACACAAGCGGCTTCGCGCAAGCCATCGAAGTGGCTCGCAGCGCCGACGTGGCCGTGGTGGTGGTGGGGGACAAGAGCGGGCTGGCCCCGGGCTGCACCACCGGTGAATCCATCGACCGCGCGACGCTTGACCTGCCGGGCGTGCAGCAGCAGCTTGTCGAGGCCATCTACGCCACCGGAACGCCGGTCGTTGTTGTGCTAATGAACGGGCGTGCTTACACACTTGAGTGGATCGACCAGCACATCCCCGCTCTGCTGTGCGCGTGGCTGCCTGCTGAACAAGGAGGGGCCGCAATTGCTGACGTGCTGTTTGGTGATGTCAACCCAGGTGGTAAGCTGCCTGTGTCGTTCCCCCGGCATGTCGGCCAAGTGCCTGTGTTCTATAACCACAAACCTTCAGGGGGGCGCAGCCACTGGCACGGGCGCTATGTGGAGATGCCCACTACACCGCTCTACCCCTTCGGCCACGGGCTGAGCTACACCCGCTTCGAGTATGACAGCTTGCACATCACACCGACGCAGGCCGCCGCGCACGATGTTGTCGAAATCAGCTTCACCCTCAGCAACTGCGGTGACATCACTGGTGAGGAGGTCGTGCAGCTCTACGTGAGCGATCCCATCGCCAGCGTAACGCGCCCTGTCAAAGCACTCAAAGGCTTCAAGCGTATCCGCCTCGAGCCGCACGAGCGCCGCATGATCACCTTTGCACTTGATGTGCGGCATCTGGCGTTCCACAACCGCGCCATGTGCTACCAAGTCGAACCCGGGACGATCCAGATCGCAGTGGGCAGCTCGTCAGCCGATTTACGCCTGCGCGGTGAGTTTGAAATTATCGGTGAGGCAACCGAAGTTCAGCAGGTCTTCTTTACCGAGGTGACCGTGCGCTAACCGACCACATTGGTCATAACATCATTTTCAACACAACTGAGCCAACAAAAAAGGAGTGAATGAAGTGCGCATTCTGATTTTGATAGTCTCGATGCTGCTCGTTTCTGGCCGCGCGTATGGGGTCGAAGGTGAACGGCGCGGCGCGGTCGCCACGGGGGAGTACCCTAATGTGCTGCGCGAGATCGGCCTGACCGATGCTGAGATCGAAGCACGAATCGAAGCTGTCTGGCAGAGCCTATTCTATGGCGATGACGCTACGGAGCGGGTCTACTACCCCGTTGGCGATGACATGGCCTACATCCTCGACGTGAACAACCAAGACGTGCGCTCCGAGGGGATGTCCTACGGCATGATGATCGCCGTCCAACTTGACCGCAAAGAAGAGTTTGACCGGTTGTGGCGCTGGGCCAAAACCTACATGTACCACGAGTCAGGGCAGTATAAAGGCTACTTCTCATGGCACAACCGTCCCGACGGCACACGCATCAACCGCAACCCCGCATCCGACGGTGAGATCTGGTTTGCGATGGCGCTGTTCTTTGCTGCGCAGCGCTGGGGCAACGGTGAGGGCATCTTCAACTACGAGGCGCAAGCCAACGCCATCCTGCACACGATGATCAACACGGAAGGGTCGCGCTCCGGCGCTACCAACATGTTCAACCGCGACAACAAGATGGTAGTCTTTGTGCCCGATTTTGGCCGCGTTAGTGAGTTTACCAACCCATCCTACCACACCCCTTACTTCTATGAGCTGTGGGCGTGCTGGGCAGCAGAGGAAAATGAGTTCTGGGCTGAGGCCGCCGCCGCGAGCCGCGCCTTCTGGCCGACAACCACCCACCCCGAAACCGGCCTTACCCCCAACTATGCCGAGTTCACCGGCGAGCCTGTGCCGTGGGACAACTACGGGGAGTATTTCTACGCCGACGCATGGCGCACTGCCATGCATATCGCCGTGGATTACAGTTGGTTCCGAGCGGATGAATGGCAAGTTGAGCAGAGCAACCGACTGCTGCGCTTCTTCTACGGGCTGGGCATCGACCGTTACAACAGCCGATTCTTGATCGACGGCACACCCTCCGAACCGCAGCACCGCGCGCTCGGGTTGATCGCCATGAACGCCGTGGCCGCGTTGGCCGCCGATGACCCCATCCGGCTCGAGTTCGTCCGCGCGTTCTGGGAGGCCCCGCTCACCCGCGGCGAATACCGCTACTACGACAACCTGCTCTACATGCTGGCGCTGCTGCACCTCAGCGGCCGGTTCCAAGCCCACGGAACCTGCGCGTAACATCACAGGGGAGAGGCTCTGGCAGCCCCTCCCCTTTCTGGTTCAGGGCTGTTCAGTCGCGGCAGGCTCGGAGGCGTCTTCCGTCGCGCTCGGCAGGTCGTCCGCGTCTTCGGTCGCCATCGGCGCTGGCTCGGTGGCCGCTGGCACAGCGTCCTGCGCGTCCACGCGACCGCCGCCATACCACGCAGCGTAGATCCCAAACCCCAGCAGCACAGTTACCAACCACAGCGCCAGCGTGGCGCGCATCGGTGTTTTGATGCTGCGAATTCGCACCAGCACCAAACGTTCAAAGCGCGTGTTCTCCGTCCACATGAGCAGCACAAGATAGGTCGCCATAAGCTGCGCCACGCCGCCCGTCATCAGGTGGATCGTTGCGAGCAAGCTGCGCCCGTCTGAAAGGCCACCCGCGGCCAGCGTCGGAACCACGAAGCGCCCATAAGACACCGCCATCACCAGCGCAATCAGCACCCAGTTCAGCACAACCACCGCCGTCATCGTGAGCTGGTGATGCGGTCGAAAGCGCTTGCTGCGCGCAAAGTAGAAGCCCAGCAGCATCCCGGGCAGCAGCACCAGCAAATACGCCAACAGGCTCAAATCAGACGCTAACCCCGCGTTTGTGCCCAGCAACCCGTTCATCTATCCCCCCTCATCCGAGCCGACATGTGCTGGTCATCATATCTTATACTGCCATAAGACACAAACCGCACGCCAAGTTGACCATCCGCCGCTAGGGAGTGTCTCTTGGGAGAAGGAGGCAAAAGTCCCCTCTCTGCGGGAGAGGGGATTTAGGGGTGAGGCTTCACCATCTGGTTAGGTTTAGACACCCTCCACCGCTGGGGAGTGTCTAAGCCGCAGCAGAAGGTGGCCGTGCGCCAGAGGCTCACGCCTCTGGTGGGCGCGCGGAAGCTGAAGCCCCCTTCAGGTGGCGCGCTTTTGCCGGATGCTTTAGCGTCCGGCGTTCAACCTAGCACAAGGGGTGAGGTGCAGGGGGTGAGGGTAGCTCCCCTCGCCCCAGCCGCGCAGCGGCGCGTGGGAGAGGGGGACAGGGGGTGAGGGCCATCACCAGTGATTTAGACGCTCTCCGCCGCTAGCAGCGCTTGACACCACCACAGACAGCGCTATAATGCAGGGTACGCGGGTGTAATTCAGTGGTAGAATGTTTGCTTCCCAAGAAAACGGTCTAGCCCCTCTGCACAGAGGGGCTAGTTTTTTTGCCAGAGGATGA
>JBDNCV010000144.1:0-9596 GCA_046719465.1 Anaerolinea sp. | reverse complement strand
TGCGCTCTTGCGTGGCCTCGGCACGGTCAAACTCCGCAACGATACGCCCTTCGCGCATCACGAGGATGCGATCACTCATGCCTAAAATTTCGGGCAGCTCGCTCGAGATCATCAGGATGCCCAAGCCTGTCTCCGCCGCCAGTTGGCTCATCAAACGGTGGATTTCACTCTTCGCGCCCACGTCGACGCCGCGCGTCGGCTCGTCCATGATGAGGATGCGTGGGCGGCTGGCCATCCACTTGCTGACGACGACCTTCTGCTGGTTGCCGCCGCTTAGCTTGTTGACGATCTGCTCTGGGCCGGTCGCGCGGATGCCTAACTGCTGGATCGCCTCCAGCGCCATGATCTTCTCTTTGCCCGGCTGCAAGAAGCCCATGCGCGAGACCATCGGCAGCACGGCCATCGTGCTGTTCTCGCGCAGCGTCATAGCTTTGACCAGCCCCTGCTGCCCGCGATCCTCCGGCACATAGGCGATGCCATGGGCCACGGCGTCCGCTGGGCGGCGGATTTTGACTGGTTTGCCGTCGATCAAGATTTCCCCGCTGTCAGCAGGCAGCGTGCCGAAGATGATCTGCGCCGTCTCGCTGCGCCCACTGCCAACCAGCCCCGCAATCCCGACGATCTCCCCCGCACGCACTTGGAACGACACGCCGCGCGTGTGCGGTTCGCGCTGCAAGTCGCGCACTTCTAAGACCACATCGCCAATTTGAGACGGCATCTTAGGGAACAGCTCGTCAATCGTGCGCCCCACCATCATGCTGATGAGGTCGCCCTCGGTGACCTCGGACACCGGACGGGTGTCGACATAGCTGCCGTCGCGCAGCACTGTCACGCGGTCGGCCAGCTCGAACACCTCTTGCAGGCGATGGCTGATGTAGACGATGCCCACGCCGCGCTCGCGCAGCAGCCGGACAATCCCAAACAACTGCTCTACGTCGGCTTCGGTCAGGGCGGCGGTCGGCTCATCCATGATGAGGATGCGCGCGTTGAGCGACAGCGCCTTGGCGATCTCGACACGCTGGCGGTTGCCCACGTTGAGCGCCCCTACGCGGCTGCGAACGTTCATATCGTGGATGTTGAGGTCAGCGAGGATGGCGCGGGCGCGCTCCTCCATCGTCGGCCAGTCGATGATGCTGAGCGGCCCCAAGCGGCGGCGCGGTGCGTGCCCCATGAAGATGTTCTCGGCCACAGTCAGCTCAGGGTAAAGGCCCAGCTCTTGGTAAATCGTGGCGATGCCGCGGCGCTGCGCGTCGTTCGGGCTGCTGAACTGCACCGGCTGACCATCGAGCATCATCGTGCCGCTGTCAGGCTGATACACCCCACTAATAATCTTGATCAGGGTCGATTTGCCCGCGCCATTTTCGCCAAGCAGCGCGTGAACTTCGCCCGGGCGCACGTCAAAACTCACCCCGCGCAGGGCGTGCACCCCCGGGAAGCGTTTCTCGATGTCGCGCAGCACCAAAATCGGCTCGGTCATGCGGTCTTTCCTTCCAGCAGCGCTAGGAAGCGCGGGTAGTGCGCGTCCCAGTCAGCGGCGCGCTGCGGCTGGTAGGTGTGGGTAATCATCGACTGCGCCAGCAGCGCGCGCGCGTCGCTCAGGCTGCCCAGCTCGCCCAGTGCCATAAGCTGCACGATAGCGTTCCCCAACGCAGTCGCCTCCACTGGCCCCGCGTACACTGGACGGTTCACCGCGTCCGCTGTCATCTGGCACAGCACCCCATTCTGCGACCCGCCGCCGATGATGTGCAGGCGCTCCACTGGTTGGCCGCTCACCTCGATGAGGTGTTCCAGCGTGTGGCGATATTTGTAGGCTAGCCCCGCGTAGATCGCCGCCATGATCTGCGACTCGCTCTCTGGGATCGGCTGGCCGTGGTCAGCGCAGTAAGCGCGCACGCGGGAGGGCATATCGCCGGGCGGGTAGAAGCGCGGGTCGTCGGGGTCAATCAACGAACGGAACGGGTCAACGCTCTGGGCCATCTGCGCCAGCTCATCGTAGCTGTAACGCCGCCCTTGATCTTCCCATGTCTCGCGGCACTGCTGGACGAGCCACAGCCCCATGATGTTCCGCAAGAAGCGGAACTTGCCGCCCACGCCGCCCTCATTCGTCAGGTTTGCATGGAAGGACGCATCGTTGATGATCGGCGCGTCCAGCTCCAGCCCCATCAAGCTCCACGTGCCGCTGCTGATGTAGGCGTAGTTGGAAGTGGTCGTCGGGACGGCGACCACGGCGCTGCCCGTATCATGGCAGGCCGGCGTATGAACGGGCGTGCCGTCATACTCACCGAGCCGCGTCCCGGGCGGGACAATGGGGGTGAGCATGTGCGACGGGATGCCCATCGCCGCCAGCAGCTCCAAGTCCCACGAGTTCGTGCTCGGGTTGAACAACTGCATCGTCGTGGCCATCGTGAACTCGCAGGACTTCGCCCCGCTCAACCAGTAGTTGAACAAGTCCGCGATGGTGAGCATGGTCGCCGCCGCGTCCAGCAGCGGGCTGCCCTCGGCCACCAGCGCCACCAGCCGGTTCAAGCCATTGGGGGCCATAAACTGGATGCCAGTGCGCTCAAAAATTTCACGGCGGGGCATAAATTGATCCAGCATCGCAAGGCCGCGCTCGCTGCTGGCGTCGCGGTAGTGCATCGGGTTGGCCAACAAGTGCCCGTTGCGATCCAACAGCGCGAAGTCCACCCCCCAGCTATCCACGCCGATGGAGCGCGTTTGTGGATCGCGCAGCTTCAGCCCCTCTTGGATTTCATGCCACAGCCGCAGCACGTCCCAGTATAGGCGACCATGCGCCGTCACTGGCGTGTTGACGAAGCGGTTCAGCTCACTCAGCGTCAGGCGTTGACCATCAAAGCCGACCTGAATCACCCGCCCAGAGGACGCGCCGAGGTCAATGGCGACAACTTGCACTGCGCTCATCCGCCCTTACCTCACATAAGCGGCGCTCACGCCGCCATCCACGGTCAAGACTGCGCCGGTCGTCTTGGCGCTGCGCGGCCCCGCAAGGAATGCGATGGCCTCAGCCACGTCCTCCGGCAAGATTTCAACTTTCAACACGTTGCGCTGGCGGTAGAAGTCGTTCAGCTCTTCCACCTTCACGCCGTACTGCCGCGCTCGCGCTTCCTTCCACTCGCTGTCCCAGATGCTGCTGCCCTGAATGACTGCATCCGGCAGGACGCTGTTCACGCGCACGCCGACGCTGCCCAGCTCATCCGCAAGGCTGCGCGCGAGGTGCAGCTCGGCAGCCTTCGCGCTGGAATAGGCCACAGCGCCCTTGCCCGGGGCGATGCTGTTTTTGCTGGCGACGAACACCATGCTGCCACCGATGCCCTGCTGCTTGAACACGCGCACCGCTTCTCGCGCGAACAGGAAGTAGCCCGTGGCCAAGATGTCGACGTTGCGCTGCCACATCTCAAGCGTGGTGTCCTCGATGTTCGCCCCGCCCGCAATGCCCGCGTTGTTCACCAGCACATCCAACCCACCGTACTGGAGGATCGTCTCACGGAAGGCGTTCTGAACCTCTGCTTCTTTGGTAACATCAGCGCGGACGAAGTGCGCGCGGCGATAGCCGTACTTGGTACGAATGTCTGAGGCGACCTTTTCGCCGCCCTCGGTGTTGATGTCCACCACGACGACGTGCGCGCCGTCACGCGCCATGCGCCACGCCGCAGCCCGCCCGATGCCGCTGGCCGCGCCGGTGATCATGACCACCTTCCCCGCAAAGTCACCGTCTGGGGGTTTGAGCTTGAGCTTGTACAGCTCCAGCGGCCAATATTCGATGTCGTAGGCCTCTTTGGGGGTCAACGGGTTGAAGCCGCCGAGCGCCTCGCTGCCGCCCAGCACGGCCACCGCACGGTGATATAGTTGGCGGCTCACGTCGGCGTTGGCGCTGTCCTTGCCGGTGTTGACCATGCCGAGGCCCGGGATGAGGATCACGCGCGGGGCGGGGTCGCCCATTTCGTCGCCGGGTTCCTTGTTCGTCTCAAAGTACTGGGCGTAGCGCTCCATGTAGGCTGCCACCCCCGCCTTGAGCCGTTCCTTGAGCGCGTCCACGCCGTCAGCGGGCTGCCACTCAACAAACAGCGGCTGCCGCTTGGTGTGGACGAGGTGATCGGGGCAGGCGACGCCTTCTTGGCTGAGCGTGGGCGTTTTCTCGCTGCCCACCATGTCTAGCACGGCAGGGTCGTCATCCGTCAGCAGGACGGCATGCCGCCGCGCGCTCACCGCCCCGCGGATGGTCGGCAGCACCTGCGCCAGCACCTCTTGGCGTTCGGCGGCGCTCAACGGGGCTACCTTCAGCGCGCCAAAGACCCGCTTCCCGCGCATCTGCTCGGCAATGTAGTCCTCGGCTTCTTGAATCACGCGGATCGTGTTGTTGTAGCAGGTGCGGGCGTCATCGGCCCACGTCACCAGCCCATGCTTGCCCATCACGACGCACTCGATGTTGGGGTTCTGCTGCACCTTCTCACCGATCCATCTGCTAAGGGTGAAGCCCGGGCGAATGTAGGGCACGTAGGCCATGCGGTCGCCGTAGACAGCGCGCGCGGCGGCCTCTGGATCGGGGGCGCACATCAGGCTGATGACCGCGTCAGGGTGGGTGTGGTCGACGTGTTTGAAAGGCACGAAAGCGTGCAGCAGCGTCTCGATGCTCTGGCGCGGGCGGCCCGGCTCAAAGGCTGTGCGCGAGAGGTACTCAATCATCGCCTCGTCCGTCATCGCGTCGCGCTGCTGAAGCGGGCGAATCTCTTCCATTCGCAGCAGCGCAAACTGCGGCGCGGTGATCGTCAACACGTCCGAGCCAGAGGCCTTGACTGCCAGCACCTCGACGCTGCGCCCCATGTGGTCGGTCAGGGTGAGCTTGGCCGAGGTGTTGCCGCCGTAGATGTTGACGACGGCGCGATCACGCCCGAGTAGGTTGCTGCGATAGACCAACCCGTCAAGGTCAGGCAGTGCCTGCGCGTCGGCGTCATTCCATAAGTTGTGAGGCATAAACCTTTGTCCTTATGATAAAGGCACACTATTTTAGCTGCTACTAGTTGTTTTGCTTGCTTTCGTTTACTTTCATATGGACTATAACGCGCTCAAACGGGCTTGTCAAGTTTGTGCCAGATGTCACACAAAGGGGGCTAAACGTAATGGCCGTTCATCAGCGGGCAGCGCAGGCGCTGCCCCCCATTTTGTTACTCGGATGTGACGGCCACCCGTTCCACCTCAACATTGTGCCGCCGCAGATGCTCGACAGCCTCGCGCGGCAGGCGCGGGGTAGTGAACAAGCGGTCGATCTCGCTCGGTTGGGCCAGCGTAAACGGCGCAACCCGCCCCCACTTCACATCGTCCAACAGGTAATGAACGCGGATGCAGCGGCTCATGAGGGCGCGTTTCATGGTGGCTTCTTCTTGGCTGCTCTCGGTTGCGCCGGTTTCGATGGTCATCCCGTGCGCGCTGAAGAAGCCGTCGTTGATGTGGATATCGGGCAGGTTCTGGGGGCTGCCGACGAGCGCGATGCTGTCACGGCGCAGCACGCCACCCGGCATGATGACCTGTATCTGCGGCGCGTCCAGCAAAGCTTGGCTAATGGCGATGCTGTGCGTGACGACGATCAAGCGCGGGATTTCGCGGATGTACGGCAGCATGGCGAAGATCGTCGTGCTGGAGTCCAGCGCCACGGTCGAACCGGACTGGATGCAGCGCGCTGCCGCCCGCGCCAAGGCATCTTTCACGTCGCGGCGCTCGCGCTGGCGCACTTCAAAGGTCAGCTCAGGGGCTGCCGGACGCTTGCGCGGCATGATCGCCCCACCGTGCGTGCGCTCCAGCAGGCGCTCTTCCTCCAACGCCCGCAAGTCCTGCCGAATTGTCACCGCGCTAACTTGCAGGCGCTGGCTCAACTCGCTGACGGATACACGACCCTGCTCTTGCAGCGCCGCAAGGATGGTGCGCCGCCGTTCCGTCATAAATAAAGGCTCTGTCATGTGGCACGTGCCTTCTCATCTTGCTAAAATGAAATGTATCGAAAGCAAAAGTAATTGCGACTTTTTCATCATTATAAACAGATTATGGTTTACGCAATACAGCCCTTGATGAGAAAGCGCATCCACCTAATAGATTAGAAAGAGGTGAACGATGTCGTATCTGGCGCAGTACCCAGCCCTTGCCGACCGTCTGACCCAGCAAGGGCTGGACGTGGAAGCGATCAAGACCAAGCTCAAACAGCAGCACATTGAGACGCCCTCATGGGGCTATGGCAACAGCGGCACGCGCTTCAAGGTCTTCCCGTGGCCCGGCGCAGCGCGCACCGCCTATGAGAAAATCGCCGACGCGGCCTACATCCACAAGCTGACGGGCGTCGCTCCATCTGTCGCGCTTCACATCCCGTGGGACAAGGTGGACGACTGGGGCGCGCTGAAGCAGTACGCTGCTGAACAGGGCATTGCGCTGGGGGCGATCAACCCCAACGTGTTCCAAGATGAGCAGTACAAGCTGGGCAGCGTCTGCCACCCCAGCCCTGCCGTCCGCGAGGCCGCCATCGCCCACATGGTGGAGTGCTGCGAGATCATGCGCCAGACGGGCAGCACGCTGCTGAGCCTGTGGTTTGCCGACGGCACCAACTATGCTGGGCAGGACAGCATCCGCGGGCGCAAACACCGCCTTGAGCGGGGGCTGGCCGAGGTCTACAAGCACCTGCCACCCAACAGCCGCATGCTGATCGAGTACAAATTCTTTGAGCCAGCCTTCTACCACACTGACCTTGCCGACTGGGGCATGGCCTACGCGACGGCGCTCAAGTTGGGGCCGCAGGCCGAGGTGTTGGTGGACACTGGCCACCACGCGCACGGCACGAACATCGCCCACATCGTCGCCTTCCTGTTGGACGAGGGGCGGCTTGGCGGCTTCCACTTCAACGCCCGCCGCTACGCCGACGACGATCTCATCGTGGGGACGAACAACCCCTTCGAGCTGTTCGAGATCTTCGTAGAACTCGTCAGCGCGGGCGAGCGCAGCGCCAACGTGGCCTACATGATCGACCAAAGCCACAACATCGAACCCAAGCTAGAGGCCATGCTGCTGAGCGTGATGAACTGCCAGACGGCTTACGCCAAAGCGCTCATCGTGCAGTACGACCGCTTGGCCGAGCTTCAGGCGGCGGGCGATGTGTTGGGGGCGCAGCAGGTATTGGTTGAAGCGTTCGAAACGGACGTGCGCCCGCTGCTGGCCCAAGTGCGCGTGGAATTGGGGCGCGACCCTGACCCACTGGCTCACTACCGCCGCGACGACTACGCTGCCCGCGTGGCAAAAGAACGCGGCACAGCCAGCGCCGCAGGCAGCGGCTACCCAAGCTAGGCGAGGCCTGCCTCGCCCGTGAATGTTACCGTAGGGACGAGGCCTGCCTCGTCCGCTGGCCTGCCTCGTCCGCTGGCCTGCCTCGTCCGCCCCATCTGCATGTGGATCACGACAGCGACCGCTCACGGCGTCAAACGATCCAGCAGCGCCGCGGTGAAGTCTTCCAGCGTGTCGATTTGCGCCTCGGCCAGCGCGGCCACGTCGGGCGCGAGAGGGAAATCAGGCGAGGGCGCAGCCACTGCTATCATGCCGGCCGCCTTGAGCGCGCGGATGCCGTTGGCAGAATCTTCAATGCCGAGCGAGTGCGACGGGCGCGCGTCGAAGCGCCGCAGCGCCTCGATGTAGATATCGGGGGCGGGTTTGCCATTCGGGATGTCGTCCCCGTAGACGATTTCTTCAAACACTGCGTCCAGCCCGCTAACCTTCATCACGTGCTGGATCAGCGCCGTCGGTGAGCCAGAGGCCAGCCCGCAGCGCGTTCGGCTGGCGGCGAGGCGCACCGCCTCCAGCGCCCCCGCGCGCAGCGGCAGCCGTTGGGAGTACAGCGCTTTCATGCGCTCTAGCATCTCGTCGATGATCGCCTCAAGGCTCTCCTCAAGGCGCATTCGCTCCTTCATCACCTCGGCCCATTCGATCGTCCCGCGGCCCATCGCGGCGCGCTGGTCGGCCTCCGTCCAGACCTTGCCGCGCGCTGCTGCATAATCAAGCCGCGCTTGATACCAGTAGACCTCGCTGTCCACGAGCACCCCGTCCATGTCAAAGATGATTGCGTCCAAAGGCATCAGGTGGCCCCTTCAAAGATGAACAAAACTGCGCCGCTAGTCTACGACAGCGCAGGCAGGGTCGGCCAGCCTGCGTTGAGGCGCACCATCGTCGCCTCGTAGGAACGCACACCGCTGAGCGCGTCCGGCGCTTCGACGTTGCACGCGCCGACCGCTGCCGCCAACCGCAGGCACTCCCTCGGCGGCAGGCCGCGCAGCAGCCCCGTCAGCAGCCCCGCGTAGGCGCAGTCACCTGCGCCCGTCGCCCCCACCACGTCCACCGCAAACGCCGGTTGATAGCCTGCGAAGCCGCTCCAAGCTTGCGCATCCAACGCGAGCCGTGCCCGTGCGAAGCGCGCGGGGTCAGCGCTGGCTTGCAAGTACATCCCAGCTTCGCCCAGCTTGAAGCCGACCACCGCCGCGCCCATGCCAAGCAGCTCATCGGCCAACTCGCGCAGGTAGGCTAATGTCAGATGCTCAAGCGCGCGCCCGCCCCAGCGGTCATAGTCGGCGCGGCGCAGCATGAACAGCAGTTCCTCAATGCTGGGGACGAACACATCCACATAGGGCA
This sequence comes from Anaerolinea sp., assembly GCA_046719465.1. GTDB lineage: Bacteria > Chloroflexota > Anaerolineae > Aggregatilineales > Phototrophicaceae > JANWYT01. Next base: position 926 of record JBDNCV010000144.1, on the reverse strand, counting down.
GCGTCCGTTGGAGCACCTCACGCCAGTTGACGCGGCCGCTCGCCCCGTTGGGGTCGGGGTGTGCCATGTCCAGCGAGGTCAGCACCCCTTGGGCCTGAACCGTCTGATAAAGCGACGCAAGCGGCGCGCCCTCGTCCACCGTCAAGGCGGGCAGCAGCGGCGGATAGCCCAAGTGGAAGATGCGCGCCTGCGCCGTCTGGTTGAAGTCGATATGACGCGCAGTAAAGGTGGCATTGTTGCCTGTGTAGTGCAAAAAGATGCGATCTTGCCCCTGCGCTGAAAGCACCACTGAGTAAGATGAGCTGTGGCCTGCTTCGGTGCGGATGGCGCTGTCTGATACGCCCTGACTGCGAATAATCGTGCGGATGATCTGGGCAGTGATGTCGTCGCCCAACGCGGCCATCAGCCCAACATCTACCCCAAGCCGGTGCAGCGCCAACCCCACATTCGAAACTGTCCCGCCCGTCGCAAAAGTCAGCGGCCCCACTTCGAACAACTTCCCGGGGGAGGCCAGCGCCTCCGGCGGAAGGTGCTGCATCGCAGGCAGAATGTCGAGGCACAGATGGCCAGCCACGATGACGTCAGGCATGGGATATTCCTCAAGCGTCGTACTGGGCGTACCAGCCCTTTTCGAGCGTCATGGATTGATAAAAGTCTGTCCACGGGCGGGCGTTCTGTTCGGCAATTGCGTTCAGCTTCTCAACCCGTTCACGAGCGGTCGTCGCCAAAAAGCGCCCCCGTTCCTCCGGCGACATGACGACACATTCCTTCCAGATGGCACGCCCCGCCAGATAGCCGCTCGCCCCCTGCTGGCAGGCGATGAGCGTCTGCTCGGCGAACGTGTCAAAGTCCACGCCTGCGCTCAGCAGCACCCACGGCACGCTGGACGCTTCGCTCACAGCGGCGCAGGCCTCCTCCTGCTGGCG
>JBDNCV010000143.1:0-9616 GCA_046719465.1 Anaerolinea sp. | reverse complement strand
TGCTGCTCAAGCTGGCGCGCCATCATGTCAATTTCCGCTTGGTTGAGCCGACAACCCAACATCCGCAGATGTACCTTCATATCTGCACCTCTGGGCTGGGCGCGGGGCTGATGATGCGCAGCTTGTCAAACTCAACCACGACGCCGCTGCCCCCGCTCAGCGTAGACTGTGCCACCAAGCCGATCTGCCCAACGGCAAAATCTCCGTTGACCCATGCATCGGCCATCTGCCCGCCGATGCACTGGCCCGCGCTGTAAGTGCTTTGGGCGTTGGGGTCATCCGGCAAGCACAGCGACACAGGCTCACCGTTGATGAAAAAGCGGAACGTATCGCCAACGGCCAGCACGCGCAGTTCGTTGGTGGCGTTCAGCCCCTGATTGATCAAGTCGCTGGCGATCCAAGCGCTGACGCGGCGCGCCTGCGTGCTGCCGCTGACGCTGGCGGCCTGCCATACGCTGTAGTAGCCGTCTGCACTGATGAGGAACATATAGTAACCCTCTGCGCCGCTGCTGCTGGAGCGGAACAGCAGGCGCAGCGGCACGCTCAGCAGCGGCACTTGCGCTAGATCACACAAGATCACCAGCGGCATATCGCAGGCGTTAGAAGCCGCGTCAAGGCGGAAGATCACCCCGAAGGCGTTGTCAATCGGCCCCGCCGTAGTGGTCGCCTGCACGCGCAGGTCAAAGTCGCGGAAGTTGGGCCGCGTGAGCGAGTAGATCGTGGCGGGGGCGTCATCCACGCTCAAGCGCAGCGCGCCGTCCGCGATGCGTGCCGAGAGGCGGCCTTCGTACTGCTGCCATTCATCCTCGAAGCCGTCGAAACCGGCAGCGTAGATGACTTGCCCGGGAGGGGCTGTCAGCACGGCGCGAGTGTTTGACCATGCCAGCGTGAGCGCGTTCAAGCCGATGATGGCGGCAATCAGCACAAGGAGCAAGATGCTGCTGCGCATCCAACGGCGAAATGGTGGGGTGGGAGCGTCTGACACACCGGTTCCTCATCATGCAATGGGTGCGCCTATTGTAGCAAAATCGCGGGGCTATACTACGGCGCGGTCGTCAGCGCGTCGGCTTGAGCCTGCCACGTGGCGGCCAGATCGTCGCGGCCGAGCTGCGCATAAGTGCGAGCGGTTTCGCTGTAGAGGACAGGGTTGGCGGGCGCGTAGAGGCGGGCGATGGCCAGCGCCTCCAGCGCGGCCTCCAGCTCACCGAGCTGGCGCAGCGCCAGCGCTTGAGCCAGACGTACATCGGGGCTGGTGGGGGCGAGCGCCAGCGCTTGATCCAGCCAGTAAGTTCCGTCGCGGCCCTGCTGCGCGCGCAGCAAGGCGATCTGCGCCAGCGCCTCAGCGAAGGTGGGTTCCTGCGCGACGGCGCAGCGATAGGCGTATTCTGCCAATGCGAGGTGGCCTGCGCTGGCCAACACCGCGCCGACTCGTGCGCTGTAGGCCGGCGAAGCGAAGGCGTTCTCACGCCGGATGAGGACAATCAAGGGCAGGGCAGCGTCGTCGTAGCGATCATCAAAGCCAACAGCGCGCAGATGCGGCAGCGCGCGCTCAGGGTGCGAGGGAGCCAACAGGAAGCCCAGCAGCGCGTTGAGCGGCACAGAGCGGGGGGCGGCGGCGTAGGCTAGCTCCAGCACGTGAAGGGCAGCGCTGTAGTCCTCAAGGGTGAGGTAAAACTCGGCCAGCTGCAGCGCGAGGTTGGCATCAGGCGCAGCAGCAAGCGCGGCGGTGTAGGCGGGCAAGCTGGCGCGCAAGTGCCCCATATCACGCCACAGGTCACCTAGTGCGCGCTCATGCGTGGAGGAGCGCGTCTCTGGTGATAGGCTTTGGTACAGCAGGGTGTAGCGCTCAGCTTGGGGGGCGCGAGGGGCTTGGGCGACCGTGGGAGGCCAGAGGGCAGCGCTGATGAAACCGAACAAACAAAGCAGTACAAAACTACGTCTGCGCATTTAAAACTTTACTAATCGTTTTCTCGATTTGCTCCAGCGTGAGCGGCTTGATGAGATAAGCGTTGACCTCTTGAAACTTGCCGACAAGCCGATTAGCAGGGTCATCATGGGCGGTGATAACGATGATGGGGGGGAGCTTGCGTCCGGTGGCCTTGTACGTCTCCTTGACGACTTTGAGGATTTCCCAGCCGCTGATGTCCGGTAAGCTCAGATCGAGCAGCAGCAGGCGCGGTGAGACCGTCTGAAGGTGATCTAGTGCAATGCTGCCGTGATTGGCTACGATGGTTGGCATCCCCATCCCTTCGATGGTCGCTTCGATGATTTCGGCCAGCTCCACGGTGTCCTCCACGATGAGGACAGGATCAAGCGTGCTCATGTCAAACTCCTGTGTGCGGACGGCGACCATCTCTGTCGTGGCCCGGGTGCGCTCAACATCGTTGAGCGGCTCATCTACTTCTGCGCGTACCTGTGCCATCGTCCCCGTCTGGCTCAGGAAGTGCGGTCTGGCGTGCAGCTTGGTCGGCGGCGCTTCGGCGCGCGGCTCGTAGAAAGGCTCACCGCCAGATGGCACCCCAGCACGCAAATCGTCTGGATCGTTGGCGTTGGTGTGGTATGATGTGGCCATCGGCATTGCCTTTCTCTGCCACTGGCAAAACTCACGATACATCCCAACTACAGTATAACGCCATGCGGGGAACTTTGCTTTAATTTCACACAACTCTTAACCCTTATGACAAAATTCCGACAAATTGCTCAGTTTCCCCTAAAAAATACTGTCGATGGCCATGCCGTTGAACAGTATGTGACGGCGCTGAACGCCTCTCACTGTGTGGTAGCCACGCTGGCGTGTGAAGATTCGTCGGTGCTGCATTATCAGCTCGTCGACCACCACGGCGCGGTTACTGCTGATGCGCTGGCGAAGTTCCCCGCTGGCGACTGGACGCAGCCCACGAGCAGCTACGATCGAGCGTTTCAATGGGGCGTGCTGAAGAAAGCGCCCGGCCTGCGCCATCTCTCGCGCGTGGATGAGTGGGTGCGTCCGCTGACGCTGGCCGAGAAGATGGCGTTGATCGATGCGTTTCACCTCACCATGTCAGCGTCGGCCATTCTGGGGCTGGCCTACAGTCAGCCGCTGTATGAGGTGGTGTTGGCGGAGCGCTGGATCCTGCGTGAGGTGGGCATGGCGCATGCAGTACGTGGGACAGACCACGATTATGCGATTCATCCGCTGTGCTTGTTTCACCCGATTGACGAGGACACAGTGATCTCCCCCCCACTCGACGGCGTGCGGCTGCGACACCCAACCGCGCCCATCCGCCACGGTGATCTGTTGGTGGTGACCGACCTTGCCGATGCGCCCTATGCTGTGCTGTGGCAGGTGAGCGATGCGTGAGGCGCTGCTCGGCCTGCTGCTGGCGTTGGTGATCGGGGTGGGGCAGGCGCAAACGGTGATCGAGCGCTGCCCCGCGACCGGCATTGTGCCGCGCACGGCCGATTTCAGTCCGCAGGGGATCATCCTGACCTACTTCGACGGTGCGGCGCTGTGGGTGTACGACATCGCGCGCGCCACGCGCTACCCGCTGCCGGAGACAACCCCCTGCGTGAGCAACTGCCGCCTCTCGCCGGATGCCCGTTGGATTACCTACCTCAACCCGCGCACGCAGGGTTATATGAAGATGCGCCTCGACGGCACGCAGCGCACTCCAATTATGGACATCGCCACCGACGTCATCTGGGCGGCAAACGGCGAGCTGCTGGTGTGGACGCCCGACCACCGCGCCTTCTATCAACCGGAGGGCGGCACAGTAGAGCAGCGTCGGTTCCTGCCAACCGAGGGGGTGGTAACGATCATGGGCGATTGGGCCATCCAGATCGCCCCCACGGCGGAAGGCTTCCTGCGCTACTTGATCAATTTGAACTTGATGCAGCAGCCGGAAGCTTTTGTGCAGCCGCTGCTGCTGACCGCTGACACGCCTTACTTCAACGCGGCGGCGTGGTCGCCGGATGGTCTCTACTTGGCGTTTACGCTGCGCGCCGAGCCAGATGCAAACGGGCTGCGCGGCGCAGAGTTGGCGTTGGTTCCGCTTGATGCGCCGCAGATCGTGCCGCTCACCAACTTCAGCGCGGCGGGGGCGGTGCGCATCAACGGGGCATCTCCCAGCAGCCTGAGCTGGTCACCCGACAGCCGCAAGGTGGCCTACTGGGTGCTGCCGATGAACGCGAACGACCCTGAGGCTGTGACAGGGCAGGCGTTCCTCCACGTGACGGATGTCTACACGCGCGAGACGGTGCGCTACTGCGGCTTCAGCACAAGCGAACACACCCCTAACCCGCCGACGCTGGTCTGGTCACCTGACAGCAGCCATATCGCGTTTGGCGGCAACGTGGAGGGCGATGGGCGCGGCTATCTGCTGCTGGCGCTTGACGTAGAGACAGGCCAGTTCACCGAGTTGAGCGATGGCATCTTCCCAGCGCTGGGCCAGCCCGACGTGCTGGCTTGGGGGCATAAACCCTAGCATGAGCGTCTACCTATGGCGCTGGTTGGCGCTGCCGCCGACAACCATGAACCTGCGAATGCGCGCCCCGCGGCGGCTGATGGCAGGGCTGGCGCTGCTGCTGCTGGCGGTTGGCGCGTTGGCGTTGGTCGTGCCGACGGTGGGGGCGTCACTCTTGGCGCTGGTGGCTGCGGCCTGCGGCGTGGCGCTCGCGCTGAGCGGAACACTGCGCGGCTTGTACTGCGCGGTGGATACAGCGCTCACCATCCAACGCTACGCCAGCAACACCGGCTGGGCGGTGCTGCTAGCCACCCCGGAGGGAGCGCTCAACGGCGTGTTGGAGAAGCTGCGCAGCCGGTTGAGCGCCGGCGGCACGGCGGCGATCCAGCGTGCCTTGTGGCGATTGATGATCGTGACGGGTGGGGTGGCCGTGCTTTTCCTCAGCGGGGCGCAGGCGGCGCTCGGTCAGTCGGAGGGCATCCCGTGGTGGGTAGTGGCGCTTATCGTGTTCATCGCGGTCGATTCAGCGCAGAGCATCCCGCTGGGGGTGCTCGCTGGCCTCATCAGCGCGCGGGCGAGCAGCGGCGGGGTCAGCGCAGCGCTGAGCGCTGGTCTGCTGTATGCGGTGGCGAAGGGCTTCATCTTCGCGCTGAGTGGGTCGTTCATGCCTGCGTTGGGGCTAGGGGCGCTGCTGGCGTTGTTCAGCTTGCATGAAGGGCTGCTGTGGCTGCTGTGGCGCGTGCTGCACGGGACGTATGATGCGGATGGTTAGCCGCGTCAAGGCGATAAGCTGAAAGTGCCAAGTTGAAGGTTGGCAAAGTGCCATCGGATGGTATGCGCTTTGCCTACGCGATGGCTTGTTCAGCCGCTATACTATTGTTAAATGCCATGACCGACGAGGTTCTTGTGAGCGACATCATTTCCGTGGAGAGCATCCCGACGACGACCGCCAGCGACTGGCAGCCTGACCCCGCACACCCACTGCGCCGCCCCCCGTGGATCAAAGTGAAAGCCCCCAGCGGCGAAACGTATGAAAACGTCCGCCAATTGATGCGGAGCAAAACGCTGCACACCGTCTGCGAGGAGGCGCAGTGCCCCAACTTGGGCGAGTGCTGGGGCAAGGGCACGGCAACGTTCCTGATGATGGGCGACACCTGCACGCGGAGCTGCGGCTTCTGCGACATCAAGACAGGCCGCCCCAACCCGCTGGATTGGGCAGAGCCAAACCGCATCGCGCAGAGCGTCCGTGCGATGGGGTTGAAACACGTTGTGATCACCAGCGTCAACCGTGATGACCGCCCCGACGGCGGCGCGCCGATCTTTGCGATGGTGATCCGGCGCATTCGCCAGCTCCAGCCCGGGTGCAGCATCGAGGTGCTGATCCCAGATTTCAAGGGCAGCCGCACCGCCCTCAAGATCGTGATGGACGCACAGCCGGAAATCCTCAATCACAACGTCGAGACCGTGCCGCGCCTGTTCAAGAAGGTGCAGCCGCAGGACGACTACGGCTGGGCGTTGGCCACGCTGCGCAGCGCGAAGGAGATGGATCCGCTGGTGCTGACGAAGAGCGGCATCATGCTTGGCCTCGGCGAGACGATGGAAGAGGTGCTGGCCGTCATGCAGGACTTGGTGAGCATCGGTGTGGACATCCTCACGCTGGGGCAGTACCTCCAGCCGAGCAAGAAGCACCTGCCGATTGAGCGCTACTGGACGCCGCAGGAATTTGAGGAACTGCGCGTGCGCGGCTTAGAAATGGGCTTCAAATGGGTGGAGAGCGGCCCGCTCGTCCGAAGCAGCTACCGCGCCGAGGAGCAGGTGCGCGCGCTCTCGCAGCTAAATCACTTCAAGCTGCATGAAGAGCGCATCACCGACTGAACGCTGCGAAGCGGAACACAGCCGTGAGCCTGCCTCACGGCTGTGGTGCTCACCAACTCCACACGCCAGCGCGACCATCCGCCAATTTGAACGTCTCGTTCGTCGCTGTGTCTAGCACGGTGACTTGATTGCCGTCTGGGCCGATGGCCTCGCTGTAGACGATGTAGCGGCTGTCGGGTGACCAGATGGCATGGCTGACGGCGAACTGATCAAAGTAGTTGGCGAAGTAGGCCAGCTCATAATTGGGCACGAACGGCTCAAATGGGGTCAGCGCGCCGCTGTTGGCATCCATCACCACCCATCGCACGCGCACGTTGGGCGCGTTCTGAACTGGCTCGCGGCTGACCATAGCAGCGTCCCCCGGGCGCAAAACGCTCAGGAAGGCAAGCTTGCGGCTGTCCGGCGACCACCAGAACGCGAACACGTCCTGCCCGCCGCTGCTGATGACCCGCCCTGTGCGCGCGTTGATCACGATCACGGGGTCAAGGCCGCGTTGAGTGCGCGTGCGGTAGGCGATCAGCGTGCCGTCGGGCGACCATGCGAACGCCACCGCGCCGCTCAAGCCGGCAGCAATCGTTTGGACGCTCCCGTTTTGGTTGACGACTAAATTCGTCGTCTGTTCGCTGTTGGGGATGCCGTACAGCAGGCGATCATCCACAGGTGACCATGCCGCCGTTTGGAACGTCCCACTGCTGCGCCCTTCAATCATGCGGCTCGTGCTGGTGGCGATGTCGTAGACCTCCAGCAGGATGTTGTTGCGGTGCATGAGGATCGATTGGCCGTCCGGGCTGAAGGTGGTGTAAAACGGCGAGCCGACGGCCACTTGGCTGCGCGTAGCTTGATCCCCCTCATCGCGCACCAGCTCTACCCGCAGGCGGTTGGAGCGCAGGTCGTTCACAAGGATCGACAAGTTGCGGCAGGCTCCATCAGGGCTGCACGCCGCAGGCGACCAATTGGCGTAGATAATCGGCTGGGCGATGCTCTCGACAACTTGGCGGGCAGGCGCGATGCCATTCGGCGAGATGAACACCCCCGTTCGCAAGCTGGAGGTGGTCGCAAGGTCACAGCAGAAAAACGCCAACCGCCCATCGCGTGACCATGTCGGCCATTGGTAGGCGCGCTGCAAGCTGCCATCCGTTGTAAGCTGGACGGTGTCCACCGCGCTGAGGGTATACACGTTGTAATCGCTGCCGATAATGGCAATCCGCCCGGGGAAGGCGGGTTGATCGTCGAGCGCTGCGCTTAGCGTCAAACTTAGGACGAGCGCCCAAAGGGTCACAAACAATCGCAGGTTCATTCAAATACGCCTCATCACCATCGTTGTTTGGACTGTATGCGTAGATTCTTAAGAAATGCGGTCAATTGAGGATGAGTACCTCATGATTGATGATGCTTTAACAGCCCATCCGCCTGTGCTATCTTGAAGCAGCTGTATGGAGGATCGCATAGGAGCAGCCGTGGCGAAGTGGTTCGGGGCGTTGGGGGCGGTGTTGATCGTTGGTTTGGCGGCTTTGCTGCGGTTGGAGGTTATCGACCAGTTCCCGCCCGGCCTAAGCCGCGACGAAGCGCAAGCTATCGTGCTGCCCTACGTGAGCGCAGTATCGGGCGTATTCCCCCTGTTTGAGACCGAAGAACCAGAGCCGCTGCACCGCGCGCTGCTCACGCTGCTGTTCCCGCTTACAGGGGGGGAGGTGGCGGCCAGCCGCACGGTGCAGGCGCTCATCGGCGTGGCGACAGTCGCGGCGTCCTACTGGGCGGCGTGGCAGTGGCTGGCGCAGCTTCCCCCTCCCGCGCGCTATCTCGGCGCGTTTGTCGCTGCGGGGACGCTGGCGGTGGCGCTGGGGCATATTACCTTGTCGCGCTCGCTGTATCGTGGCCTGCTGCAAGTGCCGCTCATGCTGGGGATGTTGGGCTTTTTGGCGCGCGGGCTGCACATCGGACGTTGGCGCGACTTTGCCCTGTGTGGCCTATTCGCAGCGTTGGCCATCCTCAGCTACACGGCGGCATATGTGCTGCCTGCGGCGTTTGCTGTGCTGGGGGCGGCCCTGCTCATCCGTCAGCCGCGCCAATGGCGGCGTTGGCTCCCGCGCTTGAGCGTTGTTGCGGTTGTCGCGGGTGTTGTGCTGCTGCCGATGCTCTGGCGAATGGCCACCGTGCCAGAGTCGATCTTTGGGCGCACCGGAGCCGTAGCCGCGGGCAGCGTCGACTGGGGGCGCACCACACAGGGGATGCTTGATCAGTTGTTCCTTGCAGGTGATGAGAACCCGCAGTACAACGTGGCTGAAGCGCCGGTGATCCCGCCGCTGGCGCAGCCTCTTTTCTTGTTAGGCGTGGGGGCGCTGCTGCTGCAAATCGGGCGGCCTGTGACGTGGTTCCTGCTGGCGCTGCTGGTGTTGGCCTCGCTGCCTGCCATGCTGAGCGACGAACTGACGCATGGTCTGCGCGTCGTGGGGTGGTTTGCGCTGTTTCCACTGGTGAGCGCATGGGGCGCGGCGCAGGTTGTGGCGTGGTGGCCGACGCGCTGGCAGCGAGCAATTGCAGCGGGCGCAGCAATTGTGTTCGTGGGGCTGGTTGGGTGGCAGGGGATCAGCGCCCGCGAAACTTATCAACATTTTTGGCGCAGTGCAGACGAGTATCGCCTGTGGCGTGTGTTCGGCACGGAACTCAACCACAATGAGTGGTTCTTCCGCACAGACATCCCTGCGCTGTTTGCGAGGATCGCCGCGCAAAATCAGCCGACGCTGCTGCCCTTCGACTATGTGGATGAGCTGCACCCGCGCGCGTGGGCGCTGCGGCACTTCCCACAGACTGCGGTATGGCCAGTTGATCAACCGCTGCCGCGTGGGGCGCGCATGGTGTTCCCAGCGCTGCCAGCCACCCGCCCCATTGATCGTGACACGCGGCAGTACGTGCTGCTGTACGATCAAACCCTCTATGCGCTGCCTCAGCTTGCACCGTTTGACCTTCCAGCGCAGCCGCTTGACGTGATAGAAGGCTTCGGGCGGTTCGAACGCTTGGCAGACGTATATATGCTGCCGGAAGGGGTTGGCTTTGCGCCGATGCGGATGATTCCCCCGCTGCGCTTTGGGGATGACTTAGAACTCGTTGGGTGGGCAGGCGAACGTGACCTCGCAGCAGGCCGCTGGCAGGGGACGCTCTATTGGCGGGTGCTGCGCCCCATCGGGCACGATTACTTGAGCTTCGCACAGGTGCTGACGCAAGACTATGAGCGGTTGGGCGGGGCGGATGTGTTGATGGGCGGGTGGCCGCTCCCGCCGACGCTGTGGCAGATCGGGCAG
>JBDNCV010000142.1:0-9895 GCA_046719465.1 Anaerolinea sp. | reverse complement strand
GCAGGGACTGCCGTCTCCGGGGCAGGGACTGCCGTCTCCGGGGCAGGGACTGCAACCTCCGCAGGGGATCCATCCCACGCTCAGCCCGGGCGTGCCCTTCCAAGCGCAGGGCTTCACGCCCGGCCCAGTGCCGCCCCGTCCGGGATCGCAGCCGATGCAGCCCACCTTCCCGCCGATGCAGCCACCAACGGGCGGCCTAGCGCGCCCGTCGCTTTCACAGGGCGTGCCGTATCAACCACCGGTGGGGCTGCCCGCGGTCGGCGTGCCGCCGAGCTTTGGGACACCCAACAACCCCTTTGATGAGCGCCGCCGCAGCCGCCGCCTGCAAGATGACCGCTATGAGATCTACACCGACGAGGACGACGCGGGCGGCGGGCTGGATATGTTGTTCTGAGCTTAGACTTGGATGCCCAAGACTTCGTCTAACGCACGGATAAGGTCTTGCGATGTGAAGGGCTTCGTCAAATAGCGATCCACCTGCTGGAGCTTGCCCACGAGCCGGTTGGCGCTGTCGTTGAACGCCGTGGTGACGATGATCCGCACGGCCTTCTCGCCGTAGTTGCTGTAGACGTGCTTCAACACGTCCCACCCGCTGACGCGCGGCAGGTTGAGATCGAGCAGCAGCACGTCCGGCAGCCCCGCGTCGATCAAGCGGATCGCCACCTCACCATCGGCGGCATGCTGCACGCGAAAGCCCGCCTTTTTCAACACCATTAAATTGAGTGTGGCGTATTCGATGGTGTCCTCTACCATCAAGATGTTGAATGCTCCCCGCGCTGCTTGCATAAGTCTGCCTCATGAGTCCAACGAGATAATGACAATTTAATATAATGTATCATATCTGCGATAACGCAGGCATTACAATATATTACATTAGCAGCATAATCACCGTTTGTTAATGGCTCTTATCAAAAGCGCTGGCAAATCAGCGGCGCTGCGTTGGGCAATCGTCGGCGATGATCACGAGAGAACGCCGGACGCTCAAGACAGCGCCTGCCCTGTCGTTTATTTTCTTTGTTTGAACCTATGCCAGCCGCCAGCCGTCGCGCCGTGACCACGGGTCAGGCGGGGCGGCTTCTTGCGTCGTGCTGACCTGCGCAGGCTGCTGCAAGGCCAGCGCCGCCGCGATGAACGCCAGCGGCGAGGGGGCTGCATCTGGCGGCAGAAAGTCGCTCAGGCGTTCATCCAGCGTGGTCGTGTCGATCTGCGCCGTGCGGAAGTCGGGGTGTTCCAGCAGGTGGATCAGGAACTCGCGGTTGGTGACCGTCCCTAAGATGACGGTCTGGCGCAGGGCAGCAATCATACGCGCAGTGGCCGCTTCGCGCGTCTCGTCGTGAACGATCAGCTTGGCGATCATCGGGTCGTAGTGGATGGTGATCTCGTCGCCGGACTGCACGCCGCTGTCGACGCGCACGCCGGGCATCTGCGGCGGGATGAACTGCTCAATGCGCCCGACCGCGGGCAGGAAGCCGTTCTGCGGGTCTTCGGCGTAGAGGCGGCACTCGATGGCGTGCCCGCGCTGCTTGATCTGCGCTTGGGTGAAGGGCAAGCGCTCCCCCGCCGCGATGCGGAGCTGCCACTTCACCAAGTCTAAGCCGGTGACCAACTCCGTCACGGGGTGTTCGACTTGTAGGCGCGTGTTCATCTCCAAGAAGAACAGCTCGCCCTGCGGCGTGGCGATCATCTCGACCGTCCCCGCGTTGACGTAGTTCACAGCGCGGCCTGCGCGCACAGCGATCTCGCCGATGCGTTCACGCTGCTCGGCGCTCAGAAAGGGTGAGGGCGATTCCTCGATGATCTTCTGATGGCGGCGCTGGGTGCTGCAATCGCGCTCGTAGAGGTGCAGCAGCGTCCCGTGATGATCGCCGAGGATCTGCACCTCGATGTGACGGCCATGCTCGATGTACCGTTCCAGAAAGAGGCGCGGGTCGTTGAAAGCCTTGAGCGCCTCGCTGCGGGCCGCAGTCAGCGCCTCGGGCAAGTCGTCTGGCGTGCGCACGATGCGAATCCCTTTGCCGCCGCCGCCGCCCGCCGCCTTGACCATGAGCGGGAAGCCGACCTGCTGCGCTGCTTCGATCAGCGCGGGCAGATCGTCGGCCTCGCTCTGATAGCCGGGGACGACGGGCACGCCCGCCGCCTGCATCAGGGCACGCGCGGTCGTCTTGACGCCCATCTGCGCAATGGCCTGCGGCGACGGCCCAACCCACGTCAAACCCGCGTCGATCACCGCTTGCGCGAAGGCGTCGCGCTCGCTCAGGAAGCCGTAGCCCGGGTGCACCGCATCACAACCCGTCTGATGAGCCGCGTCGATCAGCGCGGGGATGTTCAGATAGCTGGCGCTGGGCGGCGCATCGCCAATCAAGACCGCCGCATCTGCAAGCTGGACGTGCTTGGCCGTGCGATCCGCCGCGCTGTAGACGGCCACCGCCCGCAGCCCCAACTCGCGGCAGGCGTGGATCACACGGCAGGCAATCTCCCCACGATTCGCAATCAACACCGACGACAGCATAACCCTATCCTTTCCTTGTGAGCAGGATTGTAACAAGCGTTCGCCCGTGTGGCACGCTGATCTGCGCCCTTGTCACAAACAAATTATGATAAAATAGTTGTTTTGTTAAGAAAAATAAACACAACCTTTATGCTTTTTTGAATGAAATCGATTAGAATTAAGCTAATGAATCGCTAAAAGTAGAGTCAGGATTTATTCATGATTAAGATAGCCCAGCTTCCACAGGCAATCACATATCCGCATGGGACGCAGCGCTACTGGATCGAGAACGGCACGATAGGCGTTGTGGTGTTGATTGGCGCAGGCCGCACGGAGATCAATGAGGCGGCTCAAGCCGTTTACGACCTCATCCAAGAAGCTCCGAACCCCGCGCACGTTTACGTCATCACCCACGCCGAGAACCTTGGTGGCCTGACGCCTGCTGTCCGTCAGACCGTGAGCGATTTTTTCGCCCATTTGCCCTCACAGACGCATCTAACGTCAGCGATCATCTTGCAAGACTCGCTGTTACACAACCTGCTGAACATTTTCCTGAATGGGCTGCGCCGACTGCTCAAAGTGGATTTGACGTATCGCATCTTCCGCGATGAGGCCAGCGCGATTGCGTGGCTGAAGGAAATGAAAGCCCAAAACTCATAGACTGCTCGCCAAGTTTCGAATTCAATGGCGCAGGCTGCTTCCTTTTTGCCAGTGTCCTCACGGTTGAAAGGGAAGCAGTTTTTTTGTTACGCCTTTGTGACAAGGCGCTTGGAAAATTGTCATGAAAATTGAAGAATTGTAATGTCATTTTCGTTGCCTCCTTACCCAGTGCACGCTAAGCTCTTCGGATAAATGCTTGAGCCAAGCCACCCGACGAGGTTCAAACTGGAGGCAGCGTCAATGATCCCGCAAGCTGTTCAAGAACGTCTCTACCCGTATGGTGTGCGCTCGTTCTGGTACAAGGACAGCGCCATCGCCGCCTTGGTGTCCTCGGACAGTTTGCGCCCAGAGGCCATCAGAGAGGCCGAGCAAGTCGTTGCCGATCTCATCGCTCAATCCCCTGACCCGCACAACGCCTACATCCTTTTCCACTTGCAGAAGTTAAATGCCCTCAGCCCCAAGCTGCGTCACAGCGCACAAGGAATCATCAACTCACTGCCCCCGGGGGTGACGCTGTATGGGGCGCTTCTGGTGGATAATTCGCTCGTCGCCAACTTGCTCAACGTCTTCAGCGCGACGCTGCGTCGGCAGTCGGGAGGCAGGTATCACAATCGCCTCTTCAAGGACGAAGCAGAGGCTTTCGCATGGCTGCAAGCGCAGCGAACGCAAACCGCCTCTACATAATCACTCACGAAGCAGCCACACGCGGTCGGTGATCCGCGTGCCGTCTGAGGTGGCCTCGGCGCGCACGAGCGTCAGCGGATCGTACAGCCCGACGCTGAACTGGATCGGCGCGTCGCCCGCGAATTCAGCGCGGTCGAACGTCACTTGCAGCGTGATCTGCTCACCTGTGCGCCATTGGTTGACAGGCAGCCGCCCCTCAAACGGTTGAAAGTCGCGCTGTGCCACCAGCTCCCCCGCTTGCAGGCCATGCACGAACACCGTGTAGGCGATGGGCTGTTCGGCCAGCACGCGCCACGTCAAACGCACGTCGATCTCATCCCCCTGCGCCGTCACCGAGGCGCTCTCCAAGCGCAGGGCTTCAGCGAACACCACGCCCTGCGGCAGAGCCTCCGGCAGCGGCGCGGGCATGCTGCTCAGCGGAACGCGGGAGCGTCCGGCCAGCGCCAGCGTCTCGGTCAAGCGCGGCCCCAGCGTCACCGGTTCATAACGATAAAACGGCAGGCTGTAAACCCCTACCAAGATTTGATAGGCCCCCTCTGGCGCGCTGTTGTAGAGCGTCAAGTACTGCGTCACGGGGATGATCTCCCCCACCTGCCAGCGCGGCGACGGATAGATGAAGCGCAGCAGCCAGTCGGTCTCGGGGTCGCCCTCGCCCATGCCGACGTAGTCTACTGGCTGAAGGCGCATGAAGTAATCCGTCCGCGGCGGTGTGGTGACGCGCCAATAAGTCGTCACAGGGAAGCGCTGGCCGGGCTGCACCTCCGGCGGCAAATCGACCGCCAGCAGCTCCAGCGCGTCGCCAAAGCGCGCGATAGGCTCTCCTTGTGGCATGCTCAGCAGCGGGAAGTCCTCGGCGCTCACGGGCAGCAGGCGCACCGTCTCATGCTGCGCAGCAATCGCGCGGATCGGCTCGCCGGTGGTCAACGCCCGCTGATAGAGCGCCTCGCCCGCGGCCCAGCGCAGCGGCGGCAGCACGTACACCACCTGCCCCTGCACCAGCGCATATTGCAGCGGGTGGTCAATCGGCGGGAAGTCGAAGAAGCCCGGCACGGGCATCACCAGCGTCCCAGCGGGGAGGTCGCCGCCCGGCCACAGGCGCCCCTCATAGCCCTGCGCGAACAGCAGCGCCGCCGCGCTGGCGTGGTTCACCGTGTCTAGCGGCAGGTAGAAGGCCTGCTCCGGCTGCGCTTTGACCCATGTCATCACCTCCGTCAGGCCATAGTGAAACGCCGAGTTGAGGCTCTCCCAGTGGTTGGGGTCGCCCAGCCACACGGGGTCATCGTTGAACTTGTAGCGGATCGCCTCCCACGTGGTCGCAGCGTAAGCCGCCGCGAACACGCCCACCGCCGCCAGCGCCCCCGCCGCGTGCTGCCGCCGCAGCGGGAACCGCTCTGCAAGCGTGACGACCCCCAGCGCGATCAAGGCCATCGTGAACGGGTAGTGCCCGATCTGGCGCAGCGGCTGCCACGGCTCGAGCGTGATCGTCGCGGCCCACGCCACGCTGAGCGACGTCAGCGTCAGGCTCAGCAGGCGCACGCTCCCCAGTGAGCGCAGCGCGCCGATCAGCAGCAGCGGGGCGCTCCACAAGGGGAACAGCGGCAGCGTCCCGACGCTGTAGAGCATGGTAGCGACCTTGTGCTGTGCGGTGAACCACGCGATGAAGGTCTCAAGATAAGTGCGCAAAAAGCCGCCGTCGTCTACGCTGAGGGTGGGCATGTCGTTGGTGCGGAATTGCAGCGTATCCGGCACGCCCAAGATCACCAGCGCCCACAGGCCGACCGGTATGCCCAAGCCGAGCGCGAAGGCTGCCAGCCCGCGCCACGGCCAGCGCCGCAGCGTCAGCAAGACGGTTGCCCCCAGCGCTGGCAGAAAGAAGAACCCGCCGAGGTAGAACACCGCTGCCCAGCCGCCCATGAAGCCCGCCAGCCCCAGCGCCCACGTGCGCCGCTTGTCCAGCCCATGCCAGAGCAGCGCTACGCTCAACGCGGCGAACAGCGGCACATAGTTGGCGCGGTACATCTGGCGCGAGATGAGCACCGCCGCAGGCATGGCCGCGATCAGCGCGACCGCCAGCAGCGCGATCCACCGGCGCAGGGGATGCGCCCGGAACACCGCCGCGCACAGCGCCCCGGTCGCCGCCACGGTCAGCAGGCCGACGAACGCGGTCAGCAGGCGTGAGTGGAACGTGTCGGCCGGGAAGATGAGCATCCACAGCGCGCGCGGGATGAGATGGAACGGCTCGGTGGAGCCTTCGCCGAGGAAGAACGCTCCCCAGCGCCCCTCCAGCAGGTGCAGCGCCCGCAGCACTTTGAACGACTCGTCCGCGTGTTGGCCGGGCGGCCACGTGTCAAGGTGGATGAGCCGCAGCGCAAACGCCATGCCCAGCAGGGCAATCATCACAGCCAAATAGCGACCTCGGGAGAGGGGCAGGGTCATACGGTGGGCAGCTCCCTAAGCGGCGACGCAGCGCATCTTAGCACAGCGGCGGGGCTGTGTCAGTCGTCGTCTGAGTCGAGGTCGTCTTGATCGATGGTTGGCTCGGCAGGGCTGAGGAACAGGCGCGCGCCGTTGAACGCCCACGCCAGCGCGAAGAAGGCCGTGCTGGCCAGCACAATCGCCGCGCCCGAGGCGACGTTGGCATAGAACGAGGCGTATAGGCCGACCACCCCCGAGGCGACCGCGATGAACGCCGCAATCGCCATCATCCGCCACAAGCGCACCGTGAGCATCGAGGCCGCGGCCGCCGGCGTGATGAGCAGCGCGGTCGTCATCACCACGCCCACGAGCTGAATGCTGCTCACGACCGTGAAGGCCAGCAGCACCAGCAGCAGGTAGCGCAAGCGCGAGGCGCGCAGCCCGATCACCTCCGCGTGGGTGGGGTCGAACGAGGTGAGTTCCAGCTCTTTGTGGAACAGCGCCAGCATGAGCAGCACGCCCAACGTAATGAGCGCGATCATCTGCAAATCGGCAGCCGTCACGCCCAAGACGTTGCCGAACAGGATGTGGGTAAAATCGCGGAACGAGCGCGTCGTGCTCATCAGCAGCACACCGAACGCGAACATCCCCGTGAACACCACGCCGATAGCCGTGTCCTCGCGGATGGCCTGCCGCCGCGACAGCCAACCGATCCCCAGCGCCGTTGCTAGGCCCGCCGCCAGCGCGCCCACCTGCAAGTTGGCTTGGTTGAGGTAGGCGATCACCACGCCGGGCAGGATGGTGTGCGCGAGCGCGTCGCCGATGAAGGCCATGCGCCGCAGGACGACGTACACGCCGATGCTGGCACAGGCCAAACCGACCAGCACCGCCGCCATGAGCGCCGTCTGCATGAATTGAAAGCGAAACGGCGCAGCCAACCAGTCGATGAGTTCGGTCATGGGGTCAGTTCAAGCTCCAGCGGGGACTGAGTGGTGCTCACGGGCGCGGCTGTCGCGCGCTTGCTGCTCAGGTTCATGGCGAGGTCAAAGTGGGTGGCCAGCGTCGCCAGCTCATGCGTGGCCATGAGGATCGTCTTGCCGCGCGCGCGCAGATCGTCCAGCACTTGGGCGATGATCTGGCGGGTGGCCGCGTCCACAGCGTTGAGCGGCTCATCCAGCAGCAGCAGGTCAGCATCTTGGGCCAGCGCCCGCGCCAGCAGGGCGCGCTGCTGCTGCCCGCCGGAAAGCTGCCCGATCTGCCGCTGGCGCAAGTCCGCGAGGCCCAGCCGTTCGATCACCGCATCGACGATCTGCCAATCGGCGCGCGAGGGGCGACGAAACCAGCCCATGTGAACGTAGCGCCCGGTCATCACCAGCTTGCGCAGCGTGATCGGGAAGCGCCAGTCGATGTCGCCGCGCTGTGGCAGATAAGCCACGCGGTGATGGCACGCGCCCGGCGGGTTGCCATAGATCAAAATGCTGCCAGATTTGACCGGCAGCAAGCCCGCAATCGCCTTGAGCAGGGTAGACTTGCCTGCCCCATTGTGGCCGATTAGCGCGGCGCGCGCGCCAATCGGCACGGTAAAGGTCACATTCTTGAGCGCTAATTGGCGCGTATCGGAATAAGCCACACACAGATCGCGCACGTCCAGCGCAGGCGCGCCCGGAACCGGATCTTTGTGTACGCGACTGCCGTATGACCACATAGCCTTCTCGCTAACTGCTGAGCGCCTCAACGATGACGTCGATATTGTAGCGCATCATGCCCAGATATGTCTCGGCTCCGCTGCCTGCTGGCCCCAAGCCATGCGTAAACAGCGGCGGCGCGACGATCACGCCCGCCTCGCTGGCGATGCGCTCCATCAGCGCTGCGCTGCCCACGTTCTCGACGAAGATCGCCGGCACGCCTGCCGCGCGGATTTCCTCAATCACGATGGCGATCTGACCGGCGGCTGGCTCTGCAGCGGTCGTCACTGAGGCTAACGGCGTATCCAGCAGCGTAAAACCGTAGTCGCGGGCGAAGTAGGCGAACAGCTCATGCGTGGCCACCAGCACGCGGTTCTGCTCCGGGATGCGCGCCACCTGCTCGGTGATGTAGGCGTCCAGCGCTTCCAGCTCCGCGATGTAGGCGGCGGCGTTGGCTTCATAATCGGCAGCGTGGTCAGGGTCGGCTGTCACCAGCGCGTCGCGGATGTTCTGGGCGAAGATGATCACGTTGCGCGGCGCAAGCCACGTGTGCGGGTCGAACTCGCCGTGCGCGTGATCATGGTCGTGGTCGTGATCATGGTCGTGGTCGTGATCATGGTCGTGGTCGTGATCATGGTCGTGCGCTAGCTCGCTGGCGGCGGTCATCCCGAACACGGCCATCGTGAACGGCTTGCCGCCGACGACTACGCGCATGTCGGTCACGGTCATCGTCTCGAGGTCAACCGCGCGGATGTCCCCCGGCAGCGGCTCGCTGACGTAGGCCATGTGGCCGTTGGTGACGAAGAAGGGGCGCGGAGCGGAACGACCGCTGGCGGGCGCAAGGAACGGATCCACTACCTGCACCGTGCCCTCAATTTCGCCGCTGGCAATGTCGATCAGGTGGAGGTTGCCGTCCATCGTCAACGCCACCGCTTTCGTGGGATCCTCACCATGATACTGGAAGCGCCAAATGCGCTGGCCAGCGTCGAGCACGACTTCCGACGTGCCCGCGACGGGGTCAATGCGCACTATCGCATTGCGCCCGTAATTGCCCAACAGGAACTGTGCCCCTTCCATGTAGTAGAGCGTGCCTGTGCGCAGGTCAGGGTTGGCGGTTGGGTTGGCGATCTTGCGGCTGACGAACGCATCGCCTTCGCGTTCGACGATCAGAATGCCGTCCGAGCAGCCAAAGGCCACCGCGTCGTGGTCAAACGCGGCCTCGCCGTGCAGGCCCGGGCACTCCGGGAAGCTCTGGAGGATGTCGCCATCCATCGACATCACATCCACGCCGATAGGCAGCGCGCTGTTGAGGTCGTCCATGTTGGGGCTGGAGATGAGCACCACATCCCCCAGCGGGACGGCCACGCCGTGGTGCGCGCGGGCTGTCGCCAGCGTCGTCAGGGGCGCGCTAGCATCAAACAAAAAGTCGTTGGTGAAGATGCTGGCTGTGCCGTCGCCGTCGTTGAAGATAGCGACCATGCCGTGATGCGCCACAAAGTGGATCGGCGTGCTGCCTGCGATGTCCACGCCCAGCATCGACGGACGGCCAAACTCCGCGTGGAAGTGGTCATCATGCGGGACGGCCGTCACCCCGCTGAACACGACGTTCGTCCGGCCTGCAGCCTGCTGCACCGCAAAGGCGTACTGGCCGCTCTCGGAAGCATACACACGCGCAGGCGCGCTGACGTCGAACGTGGCGATCACCGTGTTGTCGCGCAGGTCGATCACGTGCAGCTTGCCGGTCTCAAAGTCGCTGACGATCAAGCGCGTGCCGATCATCGCGTCGCCTTCCATGAAGCCCCCGTGGTCGTGATCGTGGCTGTGGTCATGGTCATGGTCGCCATGATCGTGATCGTGATGCCCCATGTACTCCAGCAGGTCAACGCCCTCGCTGACGGGCACGCGCACGGCCTGTGACCCCGAGGCCTCGTACAGCGCGTCGATCCACGGCTCCAGCTCAAGG
>JBDNCV010000141.1:0-9897 GCA_046719465.1 Anaerolinea sp. | reverse complement strand
CTCCGCGCGAGGGCAGCGCACAGCAGGAACACGCGCTGATGATCTGGTTTGTGCGCGTGGTGAACGATCTGGCAGGCGCGATGGGCGTGAAGCTGCTGCTGCTGCCGCTGGAGCCTGCACAAGCGCGCGTGCTCAACACGCTCCATCAGGGCTACGATGCGCTGGCGCAGATGAACTTTCATCCGTGGGTCGGCTTGAGCGCCGACTTATACAGCTTGCACAACGCAAATTCGCTCGAAAATCTATCGGGCATTATGCCCATGCTCGGTCAGGTGTACGTTCATGACCCCCTAACGCGCACTTTGACCACGTCTGACGCGCTTAAGATGCTCGCGCATCAGCTCATGGCAGCCGGTTTCTCCCACCATTGGACGATCAGCGCGGGCTTGCCCTTCTATCAGCCTCCAACGAGCGCCCCGCGCGACACGCTTGGCGTGTTGGTGGACGATCTGCGCGCCAGCGGCATTGGGCAGATTAGCCCATAGCCCATGCTGTCAAGACATTAGCCCTCGATCATTAGGCGCTTTAGTCTATCGACTTGGGCACTTTGCCCAAAATTCTAAGGTCTGTATTCATAGTCTTTCACGAACCTCTCATAAAAGATTCGTGCTACACTATAGTCAACCAAGACAACAATCACTTTCTCTCCTTCTCCTTGTGTGATGTGTGTGATGCCAGTAGGGCGGCCAAGCGGTCGCCCTGCTGGCATTTTAGGGTTGGAGAGCGCAAGCCGATTTACTCAGCAGTGGCCTGCGGCAGGTGAACGATGATGCTGCTGCCGACCCCTGCTTGGCGTTCAAAGGTCAGATAGCCCGCGTCGACGTCGAGCTGCTCGCGGTAGAGGTGTCGCCCGTGGCGGCTGAACAGCGCCGCGGTCTCCGACGGGGTGAATTGCAGCCCCGTCGCGTAGATGCGCAGCGCGTGGCAAGCAGCCTCAGGCTGCAAGCGAAGCTGAATCCGCCCATAGGCCATGAGTTCCGTCCCCAACGTCAGCACGATGTGGCGCACAAGCTCGGTGGTGTGGTAGCGGCGGGCGAAGATCATCAGCGGCGCAGCGTGCGGCGTAAACTCAAGCTGGATGGGCCGCTGGCGCAGCAGATAGCGCAGCAGCGGCGCTTCATTTTGCAGGTGAGCGTTCCAATCGAACGCTTCGGGCGCGCCGCGCCGCGCGTGGAGCCGTTCTTGAATCGTCTGCTGGCGCAGCGCCTCGCAGTGGTCGCGCAGCGCGCGGCTGGCCGCGTAGAGCGCTTCGGTGGCGGGCAGCGCCTCCGGTGGCAGGGCGGCCCCCCCAAACGACGCCGGTGATTCGATCAACAGGCGGGCGTAGTGCTGGATCGTCTCTAGATGACGCGGGAAGTCCTCGCCCAGCGTAGGCAATGCAGCTTGTAAAGCATGCGGCAGATCCGGTAGGCCGTCGAGCGCGTCGCTGATGAGGCCAGTCAGCTTGTGGACGTGCTGCGCGATGGGGCGCTGCGCCTGCGCCAGATCGGCACTGCGCAGCATGCCAGCCGCGCGCTGCATCGCCCCCAGCAGGGCCGCAAGGTCGGCGGGATGCGGCCCGTCGCGCCTGTCCTCCAACGGCTGCATCATCACAGCTGAGCGCGTGGCCTGCCGCTGAGGGCGGCGGCAGGGTTGGCGACGCGCGGGCGTGTGTCGGTCAAGCTGCTGTAGAAGGCCTCGTCGTAGGTGCGCGGCTTGATCACGACGGGCATCGGCACGGCGTGCCCCATGATGATGGCCTGCTGTTTGGTCTCAAGCCGCGCCAGCACCTCGCGCAGGCTGGCCGCGCCGCTCACCCCGTTGAGCACCGCTGCGATGTCGCGTTCGTTGTCGAGCAGCGCGGTGATGCGCGTCCCGATCTGGCTCATGACCTCATCGTCGATGGCGCTCGGGCGCTGATCGACCACCAGCAGCGTCACGTTGTACTTGCGCAGCTCACGCGCGATGATGCCGAATGTCGTCTGGCGGGCGACCTGCGGCTCAAGGAATTTGTGCGCCTCCTCAATGGTGATCACGAGGTTGGGCGGTTTGGCGCTGTTGTCGCCCAGCGCCTTCTCGATCTGATCGACGTAGGCGTTGTGGATGCGCCGTGTGAGGAAGTTGGCGACGAACATATACGCCCCCAACTCGTTGCCATAGCGCCCAAACTCCAAAACAACGCTGCGGCGCTCGTTCACAATCGTGTTGAGGATCTTCTGTGCGCTGCTCTCCGCCACCTCCTCGCTGAGGAAGTGCCACTTTAAGAAGCGCTGCAAGCGGCGCTGCAAGCCGTCAAACGTGCCCGTGTGGATGTTGGTCTTCTCGGCGATCATCTCCACATCGTCGACGCTGGCGTTGAGCGTGCGCTGCACCCAGTTCTTGCCCCAGATGCGCGCCAGCGTGTTGGCTGCATCCACCATCGTATCGGTGAAGCCCATCGCGTTCTTCAACAAGGCGATGTCCTCCGGCTCGATCTCGTGATAGCCGATCTGCACCACGTAGTCGATCTTGGCGTTGCGCTTGACGGCGGACTCGTTATCCAACGTCAGGACAGCTACCTTGTTCATGAAAAGCTGCTTCAAGCCCTTGACGCTCGTCGCGCCTTCGCTGGTGGCCTGCCAGCCGTAGTCGTTGTGCATGTCGAAGATCAAGGTCTGCCCCACGCCGCGGTGGATGATCCCAGCCAGCACAAGCCGCGTGAGGAAGCTCTTGCCTGTGCCGCTCTTGCCGAAGACGCCGACGCTGCGCTCGATGAGGCGCTTGAGGTCGAGGTTAATCTGCGTCTCCAGCAGCTCCAACGGCGAGCCTACGAAGAAGTTGGTGCTGCTCTCATCGCCAAACACGCGGCTTACATCCTGCTGGGTGGCGGTCGTGACCTTCGTGAAGTGCGACGGGATGCTCTTGACCGGGCCGATCTGATCGTTTTCGTCGATCACTAACATCGGGGTGACAGTCACCTTGCCGTAGGCCATCGTGCCGCTGTAGACCTGCTTGAGGAAGTCGTTGGTGATGTCGGGCGGGTCGGCTTGGATGCCCGGGTTGGTGCTCTCGAGCGTGATATCGCTGATCATGCAGAAGTAGCGCTTAAGGTCACCCTGCACGACCACGTAGCGCCCCACCGCCAGCGATTCGGGGCTGGTGTGCGGGTGCAGGCGCACCACCAACCCCTTGCTGATGCTGCCGCCGACCACGACGCCCAGTTCCTGCTCGGTCGTGGGGGCGCTGCGCGCGATCTGCAAATTGGCCAATTCTTTCGGGTTCATCGTCATCGGTTCAGGCCTTCACTCCGTTAGGGTCAATCAACGCGAGGATGTGCTTCAAGCGTTTGAGGTCGTGCGAGAGATCCTGCGCCAGCCGCCGCCCGCAGCTCACGAGGAACTGCTCACGCCCAGCGGGATCAGGGTCGATCTCAGCCGCGCGGCGGATGGCTGCGGCAATCAAATCATCGCTGGGGACTTCGCTGGCTTGCAGCACAATCCGAAAGAAGTCGTGGCGCGTTGTGAACGCCCAGATGTCGTCCTCGGTGCAGGCGAACACATCTGAAAGGCTCATCGGCGGGCGCGGCGGCAAACTGTGGATGCAGCGGCGCTCCCCGTCGACGATGGCCATGTAGCCCACGTTCAGCACCTTGACTTCCACCGGAATAATGCGGTTGTTGCGCTGATCGTTGAGGATGGCGTTGGGCAGGTCGCCGCCCAGCACCAGCTCGCTGATGAGCTGGTCGTCTTTCACTTCCACCTTGTAGATCAACCCGACGGCGAACACCGCGTCGCTGTTGGCGATGGGCGCGCAGACGTAGCTGCCGAAGTCGTGCTGCGCGTCGATCTTGCGACTGTGGTTGCCACAGTCAAAGCCGCGCGTGCTGGCGCGCAGCACCCGCCCAACAAACCGTGGATCGTCACTCATGGTCGATGACCTCATTTCCGATTAAATTGTGGGCGCGTTTGCCGCTGCGCGCCAGCTCTTTGCTGGAGGCTTTGGCCGTCAGCGTAGCCGGGGCCAGCGACTGGCGCACGCGGCGCGCTTCTGTGTTGATGAGTTCGTCCAGCTTGCGGCTGTCCTGATAGTTCACGTAGGCCAGCTCATCCGCCCGCGTGATGGCATACGGGTACGGCACGCGCCCTTGCAGGCGACACTGGCTGAGCAGCAGCGCGTGCACCGCATCGACGGATGCCGGATGACGCGCCACCCACATCGGCAGATCCACGCGGACGACGCGCGTTTCATCCAATGCTGACACCGTTTTCAAGTAGAAAAAGGCAATTTCAAAGTCGCGCCCGCGATCTTTAAAGTCGCGGTTTTGAGGCGAGTTCTGCACCATGACCGCGCTGCGCTGGCCGGGCTTCAGCACATAGTCGAAGAAATCGCGGTCGCGCAGCCCTTCCAGATCGCCACAGCGCGCGAGGTAGGCCTGCTGATCGCGCACGTCCTGCTGCGTCTCGAGGCTCAACAGATAGAGCAGCTGCAAGAAGCGCTTGCTGCGGAACGGGTTGTCGACATAGCCTGCCAGCAGCGCCCCCTCATCGCGGATCGCGCCCATCGCGTCGAAGAACGCTCGCATCAGCACGGCGTTGTCGTCGCTGCTCGGCATATACATCAGCCGGTTGTCGTAGAGCGCCAGCAGCGGCACGCCGGGGTAGGCATAGGCGCGCACGTGCTCGCTGAGCACGTTCAGCTCGGCAAGGGTGCGACGGTCGTCCACCGCACGATTGCTCACCACGCGCCCGTACTTGTCGTGCACTTCGCTGGGATGAAACACCAACTGCGGGAAGGTCAGCGGGATGGGCGTGTGGCTGGAGCCGTGGAAGTAGACGAACAGCCCGACGTTGATCAAATAATAGTGCCAAAGGGCGTTCTCGTTGGGGTACACCTGCCCGCCATCGCACGCCATGATGACCGCCTGCGGCGGCTCCGTCGGCGCGTCCACAATGGCGTTGACAGGCTCGGCAGTGTCACCGTCGAGCGGAGCTGCACCGCGATACCCGCTGACATCGGGCGAGCGCACCCAAGCGATGTGCTGGCGGGCACGGTCAAGGTCGCCTGCGGCGTTGAAGCGCTCCACCGCCAGCTGCATCAGCTCGCGGTATTCATTCGGAATGTGCGCCAACATCCCGCCCATGCGGTAGACCTGCTCAACAATGCGGTGAAACTCTAACGTCATACACCCTCAACCCGCCAACCAGACACAAACCCGTATGCGCACCACTTACCTTACGATAGGCCAAACGTTCTGAAATTGTCAAGTACGCCGGACGTTTGAGCGTCCGGCGTTTGATGGCTCTCCCCATAATTCGACGCGGCGGCTTACACCCGCTACACTTACACGCGGTTGACTGGTGGAAGGATCAAGCGCGCATGGGCGGGACGCTGCTAAATGTAGTGACGGTGCTGCTGGGGGGAACGCTGGGGCTGCTGATCGGCAATCGGTTGAGTGAGCGCATCCAGCAGAGCATCACGACCGGGCTGGGGCTGGTGACCTTCGTCGTTGGCCTAAGCAACGCCCAGACCAGCGGCAACATCATCATCCCCCTGCTGGCCACGGTGATCGGGGTCATCGTCGGCGAGGCGCTGCGGATCGACCTAGCGTTAGAACGCTTGGGCGGGTGGCTGCAAGCGCGGCTCACCCGTGACGCAGCCGACGGCGGCCAGCGCGAGCGGTTCATCACCGGCTTTGTGACGGCCAGCCTGCTGTTTTGCGTCGGGCCGCTGACCATCGTCGGCTCGGTGCAAGATGGGATGGGGCTGGCGGTCGGCTTTCAGGCGCTGGCGATCAAGAGCGTGCTGGATGGCTTCGCGGCGATGGCGTTTGCAGCGTCGTTCGGCGTGGGCGTGCTGGCCACCGTGTTCACGATCTTGGTCGTGCAGGGCGGGCTGGCGCTGGCCGGGGCGCTGCTCATCGGCACGCTCGGCAGCGCGGGCGATGTCGAACTGGTGCGGACGTCCCCCGCCGTGGTCGAGCTGACCGCGACGGGCGGCATTTTGCTCATGGGGCTGGCGCTGGCGCTGTTGGAGATCAAGCGGCCGCGCGTGGCCAACTTCCTGCCTGCCCTGCTGATTGCGCCGCTCATCGTGGTGGCCGCACAGGCGCTCAGCGTTAACCTCTACCCGTGAGCAGGGGCGAACCGGCGGGTCGTCTCTACTCAAATTCCGCGATAATCAGCACCGAGTACGCGCCGGTCGTGTCGTAATTGCGCGAGCTGAGATACAGCGAGAACGGCTCGGCGCTGT
Organism: Anaerolinea sp.; assembly: GCA_046719465.1. Taxonomy (GTDB): domain Bacteria; phylum Chloroflexota; class Anaerolineae; order Aggregatilineales; family Phototrophicaceae; genus JANWYT01. The sequence goes on along the minus strand of JBDNCV010000141.1, from coordinate 3,690 downwards.
TAGGCTGAAAGATGAGGCCTGCGTCGTAGCGCCCGCCCTCCAAGATGACGCTGCCGTTCACATCGGTGATGCGCAGGCCGCGCGCTGACGGCACATCCGCGCAGTCGCGCGCCCCTGCGTCGTCGCACGCCATCAACGCTGCCCCGTTCGCGTCCAGCAGCGTGAGGTGCGGGTCAAGGCGGCTGTCTTTATCCGCGATCATATAGACCGTGAGCGTCGAATTACGCGCGCGCGGCCCTAAGCGCACGTTGAGGATGTCGGCCGCGCGGCGGTTGGCGATGCTGCGCCCTTGCAGCAGCACCACAAAACGCCCGCGCGTGCCCTCCAAGCCGCCCACGGTGAACACCAGATCGCCAAGCAAGATATCCGGCGCAGTGCTGATAGCGGCCACCTGCGCGGCGTAGGCCGTGTCGCTGACGGTCAAGCTGGGCTGACCGGGGATGGTGAACGTGACGCCGGGCATCTGGGAAGCGTCGCGCGTGCAGTCAAGCTGCGCGCCGAGCGTCTCCGAGACGACGCGCACAGCTGGCTCAAATGTGTCGAAGCTGGCCACCGTGATCACGTAGCTCTCGATGGGTGCGCCGGGCGGCAAGTTCTCGGGGATGACGACATCTTCAGCAAAGTGGAGTGACAGCGCGTTGTTGATCAGCAGGGTGTCGCAGCGAAACTGCGTCTCCGGCGCGAGGTTTTGACGGGTGGGGATGCTGCTGATGAGCGTCGCCAGCAGGGTATACGTGCCGGTGGTTGTGCCCGCAGACGCGCCCGCGCGCGAGGCGACGATGCGATACTCGCCAGCGGCCTCCGCGCGGAACTCGAGGGTGGTCATGCCGTCCACCTCGGCATCGCCCTCGTCGTCGCTGCGGGCGATGGCTTGCCGACTGTCATCCAACACGCCGATGAGCGGCGCGAGACCATCATAGCCCTGCATCTCGATCAAGATCGTGTCGCCCTCGTTGAGGTAGACCACCCACCAATCGTAGAGCGCTTCCTCGGTGATGGTGTCGCCGACCATCGTCCCGAGCGTGATGGGCACTTCCAATGGGAAGTCGCGGTCGGTTTGGGCGAGGGTGGGCAAGCTCAACGTGAAGAAGGCAGCAAGCGCCAAGAGGGTACGCATAGGGCAGTTCTCCAGACAGCATCGCGCCTATCTTAGCATAACGCCGCCCCGCGCTGCGGAATGTTGACAAACACCAACAAAAACGGGGCGGCCTATTCGGCGCGCCCCGCAGCAACCCAACCGGAAACCTTACTTCACCTCGACGACAGCGCCAACTTCCTTGAGCTGCTTCTCGGCTTCCTGAGCCTTTTCCTTGCTCACGCCTTCCATCAGCTTGTAGGGCGCACCTTCGACTGCGTCCTTCGCTTCCTTCAGACCGAGGCCCGTCAGCGCGCGCACAACCTTGATCACTTCGATCTTCTTGGCGCCCGCTTCCTTGAGGATCACGTCGAATTCGGTCTGTTCCTCAGCAGGCTCAGCAGCAGCGGCCGCGCCCGCCGGGGCTGCCGCCGCCATCATCATCATGCCGCCGCCGCTGGCAGCCTTGACGCCCCACTTTTCTTCGAGCATCGTCTTGAGTTCGGCAGCTTCCAGCAGCGTCAGGCTGCTGAGGTCTTCCACGAGTTTGTTGAGATCGGCCATGAGAGTTTCTCCTTAAGTTGAACTGATGAGTGGGTGTAACACCCGGTCGTTGACGATGGACTTAACTGGCTTTGCGGTCGTCCAAGTAAGCTTGGAGGACGTTGACAAGTTGGGCGTTGGCGGCGTCCAAGACGGTGACGATCCCCTGCGCCGGCGCGACGATGAGGCCGGCCAACTGGGCACGGATTTCATCCAGCGTGGGCAGGTTGGAGACGGCTTCGAGCCGCTGCGGATCGAGCACATCCTTGCCACCCATGACACCCCCCACCGGCTGGAACAACGACGGGTCGGGGTTTTCTTCCTTCACATAGTTGAGCAGCGCCTTGACCACGCCCGGGAAGTTCGTCTTGCCGAAGGCGATGGCTGTAGGGCCTTTCAACTGATCTGCGGGAACCGTCCAACCAGTTTGTTCCAAGGCTTTGATGAGGAGGGTGTTCTTGGCGACGGCGTACTGACCGCCTGCTTCACGAATCCGCTTGCGGATAGCCTCCACCTTGGCGACCGTCATGCCCTGCGTGCGGACAATTGCGAAGCCGTCGCTGCTGTCGATCAGCTTAACGAGAGCTTCGAGTTGTTCCGACTTGCGTTCCTTTGAAACTGGCACGTGCGGCGCTCCTTTCCGATATGCTCACTTGCGGCGTGCGGGTGAACGCAAAAGCGGCCTTGGAACACGCCGAGGCCGCCTGTTGAATTGCCACAGGGGATAAGTGTGCTCAACCTCGGCGGGGATTCCATTAAGAGCCTGCGCTCCCCCAGCTGTCTACGGCAGAGTGAACCGTTTGTTGTGTAGCCACACCAGTATAGACGGGCAGGCAGCAAAGTCAAGGTGCGGGTTGCGCTAGGCGTTACCCACATCGTGCAAAATTGACGTTGAACGCCGGACGCTAAAGCACCCGGCTGTAACACGCCCCCTGAAGGGGGCTTCAGCCCCCGCGCGCCAGCCAGAGGCTTTAGCCTCTGGTGTATGGTCGCCCTGTGTCGCGGCGCGGCTGGGGCGAGAGGGTATGGACGGCTGGCTCGCAGTCAAACGCCGGACGCTAAAGCACCCGGCTGCAACACGCCCCCTGAAGGGGGCTTCAGCCTCTGGCGCACGGCCACCTTCTGCTGCGGCTTAGACACTCCCTGCGCAACCCGCACCTTGAAGTGCACAGCGGATCATGATAGACTTCAGTCAGCTTGGGGATTGGCCAAATGGCAAGGCAGCTGCCTTTGGAGCAGAAGATTCCTGGTTCGAGTCCAGGATCCCCAGTCGTAAGGCAGAGAGGAAACCTACGCAGGCTTCCTCTTTCTGTATTGCCATGCCACGGAGACCGTCGCAATGTTCATCAGGGGAGAAATTTACCGCCGCCGCGACCTACACACCTTGTATGGTGGTCAGCAACAAGGTGGAATCAGCACCCCATCAAATCATCCAGTCATTTTTTTGTTCACCAGTCCGCGCGGCAAGGAGTACGGCTACTCGGACGGCTGGCAGGCTGATGGTACATTTCTGTACACAGGTGAAGGTCAGAAGGGAGACATGACCTTCACCAGAGGCAATCTGGCGATTCGCGATCATATGAGGAACGGCAGGACGATCCATTTGTTCGAGAAGGCACACATGGGGCATGTGCGATATGTGTGCGAACTGATGTATGTGAGCCATGCAATCCAGACGGGTCAAGACATCGAAAATAAGCAGCGTCAAATCATTGTGTTCACACTGCGGATGATCAGCGGCAAATCAGGATCCACCTGAATACGCATCATTTTGTTTGCAACCCGTGCATCAATGTTCCGGCACAGGAAACTGACTTCACCCGCTCCAGACACGCGATAGCACGACATTCTACATCCCGAACGGCCTGCGCGAGGCCGACCTACAGCGCATCACTGCGCCTGTCACGTTGTTGTGGGGCGCGCAGGACACAATCACACCGCTGGAACAAGGCCAACGCCTGAAATACTCCCGCAAAGCCGCCTCATCGTTTGGCAGACGCTGGGTCATCAGCCGTTCGAGGAAGCGCCCGGGGTGTTCAACGGTGTGCTGTTAGGGGTGCTGGCCGCGCAAC
>JBDNCV010000140.1:0-10104 GCA_046719465.1 Anaerolinea sp. | reverse complement strand
AAAGACCATTTTTCTGAGGACTGAACGCAATGGATTTTACGATTCCCCCCCACGTGACCGACCTTGCCCAGCGCGTCCGCGCGTTTGTGGAACGCGAGGTCATCCCTGTCGAGCAGCGGCTCATGCACAGCGGCGACGCGCTGAGCGTCGAAGAGGTGATGCGCCTGCGCGCGCTGGCCAAAGCCGAAGGCATCTTTGCCCCCACCATGCCGCGCGAGCTGGGCGGGCTAGGCCTGACGATCCAAGAATGGGTTCCCGTCTTGGAGGCGGCCGGCCGCAGCCTCATCGGGCCGCTGGCGGTACACTGCGCCGCCCCCGACGAGGGCAACATGCACACCCTGCTGCACTTCGCCAATGAAGAACAGCGCGAGCGCTACCTGCGACCGCTGGCGGAGGGGCGCGTCTTCAGCGGCTTCAGCATGACCGAGCCGCCGCCGGGCGCGGGCAGCGACCCCACCATGCTGCAAACCCGCGCAGTGCGCGACGGCGACGAATGGGTCATTAACGGCCATAAGTGGTACACCAGCAACGGCCTCGTGGCGGACTTCCTGCTCATCATGGCGGTGACGAACCCCGAAGCAGGCGCGCACAAGGGCAGCACCATTTTCCTCGCGCCCATCGATACCCCCGGGATCACCGTCGTGCGCGACGTGCACACGCTGGGGCGCGGTGACTTCGGCGGGCATGTCGAAATCCGCTATGAGAACGTGCGCGTGCCCCACAGCGCCATCTTGGGCAAGGAAGGGCAGGGCTTCGCCATTGCGCAGGCGCGGCTTGGCCCCGCCCGCCTGACACACTGCATGCGCTGGACGGGCATCGCCCAGCGTGCCCTTGAGATCGCCACGCAGTACGCGGTCGAACGCGAGGCCTTTGGCAAGAAGCTCATCGAGCATCAATCCGTCGGCTTCATGCTGGCCGACAGCGAGATGGAGCTTTACGCTGCCCGCCTCATGATGCAGCACACGGCGTGGCTGCTCACCCATGGCGACCAAGCCCGCGCCGAAAGCAGCATGACCAAAGTCCAAGTGAGCGAGATGGTCAACCGCATCGTGGATCGGGCGCTGCAAATCTGCGGCGGGACGGGGGTCAGCCGTGACCTGCCGCTCTCGACATGGTACGAAGCCGCGCGCGCTTTCCGCATCTACGACGGCGCGAGCGAGGTGCACCGCATGGTGGCCGCCCGCGCTGTCGCTAAGAAGTACGGGGCGCAGCCCGAGGCGGCGCGCCCGCTTGCCGGGGACTAGACCTACGATTCGTTCTTGGCTTTGGCCTGCGCGCTGAAGTCGTCGGGGATGATGAGGACGTCCTCGGCGGCTTCGTCCGCGCTTAAATCGTCGTTGTAGCGCGTCAGCACCTCCGCGCTGATGACGCGCTCGCCGTTCTGGGTGTAGTAGATCTTCATATAGGGCAGGTGGAAGCGCGACAAACGGATCAACTGATCCGACGTGATGGTGAAGCGCCGGTCGCCGATGATGAGGCTGCCCTCGCCGGTGCGCCAGCGCGCGATGTTGAGCTGGGGCACGCCTGCGATCTGCTTGACGCGCTGGCTGTCCTGCATCTCGCGCGCTTTGGCCTGCCGCCGCTGCGAGAAGATCATGAACGCGCCGATCACGCCGCCGATGGCCAAGATCATCGGCACCGTCATCTCGCCCGCGGGGAAGACGATCAACGCGAGGAGCGCCGCCGTCCCCAGCATGATCGTCAGCATCAGCCACATGCCGTCCACTTCTTCTTTTAAGTTGTCAGCCAGCATCGCCCGCTGCTCGTTCGAGAAGCGCCCCATGCGGTTGGCGTTCAGCTCAGCGTCGGTAAAACCGAAGATGTCTTGCAAGTCCCGCGTGGTGACGGGGGGCAGCGGCTTGGTTTTTTCATCCTCAAAGGGGATCTGCTCGTCGTTTTTGGGCTTGTCCTCTTGCGGGGCAGCGCTCAAAGGGTGATCAGCCAGCCGCTGCTCACGTTCTTGATCGCTCATCATAGTCACCTCCATACCCAGCCGTTCTTGCTATAGTAACATCATAGCATGGAGGCCAATACGACGTATCCCCCACTTCTGCGGGTAAACGCGGGTTCAATGGGCGGCTGGCTGAGCGCTTCATGAGCGCCCGCCAACCAGCACGCTTAGAAGTCGAAGTCGGTGATAGTCTCCGCGGTGATGATCAGCGGCAGCCCGATTTTGATCACGCTGCCCACCACGTCGAGCGTGCCGAGCCGCTGCGTCTCGAAGCGCGCCGCCCCGGGCTGGAGCGTGCCGCTGATCGAGGCAACCAGCGCCTCCAACGCCACCGCGCCGATGGCCTGCGGATCCCACGTCACCAACTCGGACACGCAGCCGCTTTCAACAAGCGCGCGCGCATCGTTTGGACGACCAACCCCAGTCACCACCACCACCGCATCCGCGCTGCGGGCCGCAGCCGTTTGCGCCGTCAGCAGGCAGCGCTCGGTGTCGCTCACGGCTTGGCCTGCCCCCGCCAGCAGCAGCGAGTCCAGCGCGAGGATCGCGTCCAGATTGTCGCCGTGCGTGGCGATCAACTCGCCTGCCGCCGCCACCGCTGCGTCGTACTCATCGGCGACTTCAACCGTTTCCAGCCACGTCAGGTCAGGGTGGCACTGTTCGAGGTACGCTTGCAGCTCGGCCTCCCATTGTGCATGCCCCGTCGTGAGGACGGCAAAACGCCCCGCCCCCCCAAGCTGGCGGGCAAGCGATTCGCCCAGCACGTAAGCCAGCGCGTTTGGCTCCACCGATTCTACAAACCACGCGCGCGCCTCCGGCCCGGGGTCACGGTCATAGGCCACCACCCACACGCCAGATTCGATCAACGCTGTCAGTGCCTCAGCCAGTTCTTCGCTCACCGGCGCGATGATCAACCCGTCTACGGGGCCGCTGCGGACATAGCTGGTGATGACCTGCGCTTGCTGATCGGCGTTCACGCGGCTGGGGGCGTCCGTAATCAGCACGACTTGACCCAGCAAGCGACCGGCCTTGTCGATGCCCTCAGCGATTTGGGCAAAGTAGCTTGGCCCCATCAGCTGCGGCACGTGCAGTAGGTTGAGGATATCGGCGCTTGTGGCAGGTGAAGTGGGCAGCGCGCCGTCAAACGCCACGGCCGCGCGCGTCGGTGGTGTGCCGTCGCAGGCGTAGGGGGCAGTCGCAGGTGGCTCTGCGAGTTCTTGCGCGGCAAGCGAGGTGGTGAGCACGGCAAGGATGCACAGCACCAAGCAAAGTCGTTTCATATGCGATGATCTCCTAAGAACAACGAATAACCAGCCTATCAATTCACCAGCCCAGCTTTCAACGCCACCGTGATAGCCTCGGCGCGGGTGGCCACGTTGAGCTTGGCAAGCAAACTGCTGACGTGAAACTTAACCGTGGAACGGCTGATGTACATGCGCTCAGCAATTTCAGCGTTTGTCAGCCCTGCCACCACGTATTGTAGCACCTCGCGCTCACGCTCAGTAAGGTTGTAGGAGGCAACCGTCGGGCGGGTGGCAGCGTTGATGAGCGCCTGTGTCGCCTCGGCCGAGAGGATGCGCTCGCCCCGGGCCGCCGCACGCACTGCCCCCACCAGTTGATCAAGATTGACGTCTTTTTGCAAATAGCTGAGCGCGCCCGCTTGCAGCGCTGCTGTCACAGTGTCGGTCTCGCTAGCGCTGGTGAGCGCGATGATACGAATCTCGGGCATCTGCTCGCGCAGCAGGCGGATGGCTGTCACGCCGTCCATGACGGCCATCATCAAGTCCATCAGCACAACGTCAGGCTTGACAGCAAGGCACACCTCGATCGCCTCACGGCCATTGCGCGCCTCGCCCACCAGCTCAAGGTCATCAAACGATTTAAGAAATGAGGACAAGCCGCGCCGCACCATCTCATGATCATCGACCACCACGACGCGAATCTTGTTGTCACCCATGCCGACCTCCCGATTTTGGATCACGCGCTGCCCACCAAACAGCCTGAATGGACGTGCCACGAGCAGGCGCTGCTTCAATCGTTAAGTTGATGTTGGCGGCAGCAGCGCGCTCCCGCATAATGCGCAGCCCTAGCGAGGTGAGACCTGTGTCGTTTGGGTCAAACCCTACGCCGTCGTCCACAATCAGCAGGGTCAGCGCCCCCTTCGACTGTTCTAGCTGTACCTTAACACTTGCTGCTTGGGCGTGCTTGACGATGTTATTAAAAGCCTCCTGTGTGATACGAAACAACGCCGTCTTAACAGGCAAGGGGCATGTCACATCTTCTGATAATTGCAAGGTAATATCCAAATAAGCGCGATTCGCTAGGGTGCTGGCCAACTGGCGAATTAACGCGGCAAGGTTGGTATGCTGCAAGCCCTCTGGCTTGAGTTCCAGCAGCAGCGTCCGCATTTCAGCGAGGGCGCTTTGCGTCAGCTCGCGCAGGTCGTCTAGCTCGCGCTGGATGCTGCTGGGGTCGCGCTGCCACATGCGATAGGCCGCATCGGTGATCGTCGTGGCGGAGAAGAGCATCTGCGTAACAGAATCGTGCAGGTCGCGCGCCAGACGCTGGCGTTCCTCAAGCGTGGCCAGTTCCTGCGCGGCGCGGTAGAGGTGGGCGTTGTGCAGGGCTAGCGCGGCATGCGTGGCAAAGGCGGTCAAGCGCTCGGCATCATCCTCCTGAAAGGCGGCATTAGGCGTGAGACGCTCCACGGTCAAAATGCCGGTGACTTCATTTTCGATGATAAGCGGCACGCCCAAGAAGGCCGCGCTCTCTTGCAAGCCGATCAGCGCCTCGCGGGTGGAATAACTGCCCCATGAGCGCATTACGGGCTGGCGCGTCGTCAAGATGTGGTGCAGCTCTTCGACAGCGTCGTGGGGGATGCGATAGTTGTTCAAGGCGGCCCACAAACGCTCATTAAAGCCGCTGCCGTGTTGGAACACCAGCGTGTCGCCCTCTACCAACAGCAGCAAAGCGCGATCATGCGGGACGACGGCGCTGAGGTTGGTCATGATGCGCTCCAGTACGCGGTCAAGGTCGAGGGTGCTGCTCATGGCGAGGGCAATATCTGCCAGCGCCAGCGCAAACCGCCGCGATTTTTCAGCGGCTGTCTTCAAGCGCTGCTGCTTGAGGGCTTGTTCCATCGTGTGCGGCAGTTTTCTGAGATAATGGCCTTGAATGTCTTTCACAACGTAATCGCTGACCCCTGCTTTTAACAAACGAACGGCAAGCTCTTCATCCCCCGCCCCTGTCACGATGATCATCGGCGTCTGATGTACTAACGGCAGCAGCTCCAACGCGGTTTGCTCCCGCACTTGAAAATCCGCCACAATGAGGTCATAGCTGGCGCTGTACCACGCTTTGAGCGCCTCTTCAATTGACGTGCAGACATCACAATGCACGCTGCGATTTAGCGCAGCCAGCATGCGTTGAAAGGCGCGGGCATCGATCTCGTCATCTTCGACGAGCAGCAGCCTAACCCCCGACAACAGACTCATGCGGCTTCCCTGCTGGGAGCGTAAAGGTGAAGGTCGTTAGTTGGTCGCTCGACACGCTGATCTGCCCGCCTTCGGTCTCAATGATCCGCTTGACGATGGCCAACCCCAGCCCGCTGCCGCTGAAGCTGCGCGTGCCATGCGCCTTGTGGAACAAGTCGAAGATGCGCTGCTGCTGTGCCTTGGGGATGCCTATGCCGTTATCCTGCACCCAGAAGCGCCACATCTCACCAACGCGCTCCGCCCCGATGCGAATGATGCCGCGCGGTTTGTCGTTGAATTTGACCGCGTTATCGATGAGGTTCTGGAACACCTGCTGCAGCCGGAAGGGGTTGGCGTGCAGGCTCGGCAGCGACGGTGAGATGATCACATCGAACTGATTACGCGGGACGATCATCTCCACAATGTCATGCACGAGCGCGTTCAAGTCGATCTCAGCCCGATCATCTGTCGGGCTGCCCAACCGCGCATACTCCAAAATCGCGTTGATCATCGCGTCCATCTGCTGGGAGCGCTCCATGAGCTTATCGATCAACTCGCGCCCTGCTGGTTCAAGCTGGCTGGCGTGGTCATCACGCAGCCATTGCAGCATGGTGTGGATGCCGCGCAGCGGCGCTTTAAGATCATGGCTGATGACGCCTGCAAAGTTTTGCAGTTCCTCGTTGGCGCGCTGCAAATCGCTCAGCAGGCGCTTCTGTGCGCTGAGATCGACCAACTGCGCCACGAAGTAGGCTGGCTCGTCCATGTCGGAGCGGATGAGCGACACGTTCAGCAGCACATGCACAAGGCCGCCGCTTTTGCGCATATAGCGCTTTTCCACTTGATAATGCTCCATCATCCCGTTCAAAGCCGCTTGGTACTCGGCAGCGTCTATCAGACGATCATCCGGATGCGCCAGCCGTTCAAGCTTGGTGGTGAGGAATTCATCGCGCGTGTAGCCCAGCAATCGCTCCAGCGCGGCGTTCGTCTCGAGGAAGTAGCCGTCCACCGATAGCAGCGCAAACCCGATTGGGGAATGCTCAAAAGCGGCACGGAATGGCGCGTTGAGCCGTGTCTCTTTCAGCAGTTGGAACTCTAAGCTGGTCAAGGTTTCTTCTGGTTCAGGATCGCTCATAGTGATGTTCTGCCTGCGAGATACTTCTCGACTTTTGTAATATCCTACTATGCTTGTGTCGTTTGAAAAGCTCTCGACAGCCACACTCTGCCAAAATCTGTCCAGTGGCCTAGCCATGTGGCTAGGTTTGGAACTAGCCCCATGCCTAATAGATACGCGCAAGAAAGACCCCTATTATAAAAAAGAGTGAAAAGACCGTTGTCCTAATGCCATGATGTGTTAGCAGCATCAATTTTATGGGGCACGAGTATAGGAGTCATCGATCATATGCACCATCCACGTAAAATCACCTTGCAAAAGCAGTCGCGTATCTCGCGTATGCTGCTGTTTGTCTTCATTGTGCTGGCGCTGTCGTTCATCGACCGGCCGGCACAGCAAACCGTTGCCCAAGAGGAGCCGCTGCCAACGCAGCCTACCCCCACGCCTGAGGATGTCAGCCTCGAGCCAACGCCTACCGTGATCGTCGAAACGCCTGCGCCGACTGAGGAGCCGACGGCCGAGCCAACAGCTGCCGCTGATCCCACCGAGGCCCCGACGGAAGCCCCCACCGCCGAGCCGACCCCGACCTACGAGGCGACGATCACCGTGGAGCCAACGGCTGAGGTTACGCCGACTGAGGAGCCGACGGCTGAGCCAACCACCGAAACGCGCACCCGTGAGCAGCGTCCGTCGAGCGGTTCGTCTGGCCCCAGCGGCCCCATCGTCATGCCGATGGCCCCGCAGACCTTCTGCCAGTTCACCTACCGCTTCGAGGCGGTCAACGCGCAAAACATCGCCCAGTACCGTTGGGATGTGAACGGCGACAGCGTGGACGACTACGTGCTGACGCACCCCACCACCACCGTGAATCACACCTACACCGCGCCGGGGACGTACAACATCCGGCTGATTTGCGTGCCGCAGCCCGGCTTCGGCAGCAACCTCACCGTCACCGGCCAGATCAACATCTCGCCTGCGCCCATCAACGTGGGCTTTAACGTCACCCCGGGCACGGTGTTCAGCGGTCTGCCGCACACCCTGCGCATGGTGAACAACAGCACCGGCAGCGGCCTAAGCTGCAACTGGACAGTGCGCGGCCCAGCGCCCAGCACAGCGACGGTCTTCACCAGCACAGACTTTGAACCACAGTTCACCTTCACCACCGCGCAGGGCTACGGCACGTTTGAGATTCAACTGACTTGTACAGACGCCGCCAGCTCCACCGCGCAAGCGCAGCGGCTCGTGACGTTCAACCCCATCGCGCCCAACGCCACCTTCGACCTGAGCGCCAACGTCGTCCCCGTTGGATCGTCTGTGACGGTCACCAGCCGCGTGCTCGCGGGCAGCGGCCCCATCACCCGCTGGTCGTGGAGCTTCGATGGTGTGATCCCGCCGGTGACGGTCGACCCGGAACCCAACCCAGACAACCCGGCTCCGCAGACCTACACCATCACCTATTCTACGGCGGGCACATACGAAATTACGATGGAGTACGAAGGCCCGGGCGGCAGCGGCACAGAAACGGCCTTCGTCACGGTCTTTACGAGCTTCGATTCCGTCAACGCTGATTTCACGTTCGAGCCGGGGCCGAACCCCTTCGAAATCTGCTTCACCAACACCAGCACTGGTGAGTACAACTTCGCTCGCTGGACGTTCAGCGGCCCCAGCTATGGCCCTGTGATCGTAGACAGCATGGCCAGCGTCGTCTGCCACACCTTCCCCGGCGCAGGCAACTTCACCGTCCAGCTGTACGTGTCCTTCAGCGACTCGAGCGGGCTTGTCGCCGATTCGTCGGAGTCTAAGACGGTCACGGTGGCTGCCGCGCCGGTGGCCATCTTCAACGTCTCGCCCAGCACCAACATCACGCTCGGCCAGACGATCAACCTCGACGGCACGCCCAGCACGGGCTTCATCAACACCTACTCGTGGACGCTCAACGGCACGCCCATCGGCACTGGCCCCACGCTCAGCAGCGTATCCCTGACGCAGTTGGGCAACAATGTGATCCGTCTGACGGTCAGCGGCCCGGGCGGCACGTCGTTCACTGAGCAGATCGTCGTCGTCAGCCGCCCGACGCTGTCCTGCAACATTACCGGCGTCTTCGATATTGTGCCCGTGCCGCCCGGCAATTCGACCTTCACCGCCAACGTGACCGTCACGCCCAACGTCCCCACCAACTTGCAGTACAGTTGGACGATCACCAGCCCCAACCTCGCCACGCCGATCACAGGGAGCGCTTCGACCATCAGCGCCAACCTGCGCGGTGCGGGGCAAGGCAGCTACCTGATCGCGCTCGACGTGACCGACACCATCAGCGGCGCGAGCTGCTCCGCCAGCCGCACCGCCACCGTGACCTACCCCGCGCTGCAGTGCGATATGACCGTCAGCCCCGCGCTGCCCGCCAACGTCTACCCGCTGCCCAGCAACAACTACACGTTCAACGCGGTCGTGGGCAACTTGGTGGATCGCACCATCACCAGCTATGAGTGGAGCGTCAACGGCACGCCTGTTGGCGTCTCGACCAGCAGCTACACGCGCAACTTCACCGCCGTCGGGACGTATGTCATCCGCTACGACATCACGGCCAGTGACGGCTCGACCTGCTTCGAAGAACTCACCGTGGTGGTGGAGCCGTTCCCGAACCCGACGTGCATCATCACGCCGCCCAGCCCTGCCCCGCAGTACCCGACCGGCACGAGCTACACCTACACCGCATCTTACGGCAACCTGTTCGGGCGCACCCCGCAGCCGTTCACGTGGACGCTGAACCCGGGCGCAATTACCCATACAGGGAACACCTTTACGTTTACCGCGCCTGTCACGCCCCAGTCCTACACCCTGACGGTGGAAGGCAGCGTCGACAACGGCGACAGCACCTTCTCGCCCTGCACGACGACCATCACCATCGACATCGTCCCATGGCCGAACCTGACGTGCAGCGCCATCAGCGGTGATGCTGCGCCGGTTCCGACCAATGGTGCAGGCACGATTGTCGCGCGCAACTACAGCGTCAGCGTGGGTGGGCTGGCAGGCCGCACGCCAACCTACACGTGGACAGTGCCGGGCGCGACCAACACGCCGCCCAACAACAGCACCTTCGGCGTTAACTGGAACCCGAGTGTGGCCGAGCTGGCCCCTGCCACGCAGAATGACCCGATCAGCGTGCTGGTGTCGGTCACCAACCCCGACGGCTCAACTCAGACCTGCTCGGCCAGCCGCAACGTCGCGGTGACGTTCCAGCGCTTGGGCTGCAACGCCCCCAGCGGCGACCTGTTCGTCGTCCCGGGCGAGACCGAGGTCTACACCACCAACATCGTCAACCGCTACAACCGCACGCTAAACCCCATCGTGTGGGAACTCTACCGCGAGACGGCCCCCGGCAGCGGCATCTTCGCTGATCTAGTGACGACGACCACCCAAACCGGCACAAGCGGCTCCTTCACCTACACGTATCCCCTCAGCTCGGCGGGCTACGCCTATCAACTGCGCTACCGCGCCAGCGCGCTAGCCAGCACCAACGTCCCATTCAACGATAGCTGCCCGACTGAAGGCGTGATCGGTATTCAAGT
>JBDNCV010000014.1:0-38252 GCA_046719465.1 Anaerolinea sp. | reverse complement strand
GATCGTCCACCAACACGCCAAGCGTGTCGCGCGGGGCGCTCGTTGGAGGCTGATAGAAGGGCAAGCCCGCGCTGATCGTCCAATGGTGGGAGAAACCGGCTGCCATGAGCTGATGCGCGAGCATCTCAAGCGCGTCAGACGTGGTCAAAGTGCGCGTTAGGGGGTCATGAACGTACACCTGACCGAGCATGGGCATAATGCCCGATAGATTTTCAAGCGAATTTGCGTTGTGCAAGCTGTATAAGTCGGCGCTCAAGCCGACCCACGGATGAAAGTTCATCTGCGCCAGCGCATCGTAGCCCTGATGGAGCGTGTTGAGCACGCGCGCTTGCGCAGGCTCCAGCGGCAGCAGCAGCAGCTTCACGCCCATCGCGCCTGCCAGATCGTTCACCACGCGCACAAACCAGATCATCAGCGCGTGTTCCTGCTGTGCGCTGCCCTCGCGCGGAGCGTGGGCGGGCTGAGGGACGACGGTCACATGCGCCGCGCCGAGGTCGGCGGCGTCGGTGAGCGCTTGGCGCACGCGGTCGATCTGCGGATCGCGCACGGCAGGGTTCAGCGCTAGCAGCCCCAGCGCGTCGCGCATACACACGCTGCTGATCGGCACGCCGGACGCATCCACCGCGGCGGCGTAGGTGAAGATGGCCTCGTCGCCGCCCGTGAGGTCAGCGGCGTCAACCTCGACCCCATGCAGGCCGAGGTCGCGGGCGTGCAGGAAGCGCTCGCGCGGGGTGGCCCCGCTGAGCAGGTGTTCTTGAATCGTCAACATCGTTTAGGGTCGTCCTTCTGTCAGCCAACGTTGAACGGCGTTAAGCGCGTTCCAGTTGCGGATAAACTCATCGTCAGAGGCGCTGGCCAGCTCCACATCCGCCGAAGGGATGCCGAGGCTGTCGACCCAGCTTGGCGCTGTCCCGGTGACGGGATAGGCGCTGAACGTCTGACCGTAGGGGTATTGTGCCGCATCGCCGTAGATGCGGGCTAGATCCTCGCTCACGCTCACGTCGTTGCAGTGCCCCTTGAAGACGCCGTTGGCTGCCGAGTGATAGAACAGCACGACAGCGGGGCGCGTCTGCTGGATGAAGCCGCCGAGCGCGAGCGCCTCTGGCTCGCTGAAAGGTTGAGTGCCCGCGCTGACGATTTGATCGCGGAAGCGGGCTTCGGCCTGCCAGCCACACGCCCAGTTGCGGTTGAGGTCGACGCCGTTGGCGTTGAAGCGCCCGGCCAGCGTCGCGCCCAGCGCGTCGCCATCGGGGTTGAGGCGCGGCACGAGGATGAACTGCACGTCAGCGGCGACATCCTGCGGGAAGGCGCTTAAGTGGTCGCGGATGCGCTCGATCAAGCGGGTGGTGTTGCGCTCAAACCCGGCGTGCACCCCGCCCACCAGCAGGATGATCTGGCGGCCTGTGCCGAAGCGATAAGCCTCGAGAGGGCGGCCCTGCACCGACTGGCCAAAGGTGAAGCGCGCTGGCAGCAGCGTCGGCGTGAGGGTGGGCGTGGGCGGCGGCGGGCTAGGCGTGGCGGTGACGGTCGCGGTGAGCGTGGGGGTGGCGCTGGGCGTGGGGCTGGGCAGCAGGGTCGGCGGCTGTGTGGGCTGGAGCGCCAGCAGCGGCGTGGGTGGCAGCGTCCCAACGATCAACGGACGGACGGGCAGCGCGGCCAGCGTCGGCAGTGGCTCCGGCTCCGGTTGGCAGGCGGCGAGACCTAGTGAAATCAGTGTTACAATTAGGGCAGTTCTCATGCAACTCTGTCACGATGAGCACGAAGCAACAAGGCACTATGCACTATTGTGAAAGGAATTGCGGCATGCGTAAACAAGCAATCTCGCTCGTGATCGTGGGAATGCTGCTGCTAGCAGCTTGCGCACCGGAAGAACCGCCGCTGCCGACGCTGGCCGCGCTGCCGACTGCAACAGACACCTTCACCCCGTCGCCGACCTTCACCCCTTCCAACACGCCCACAGCGACGCCCACCCCCACGGCCACGCCCACTGCCACCTTGACGCCGACAACGACGCCCACCCCCACGGCCAGCCCGACCGTGACGAACACGCCGCGCCCCTCGCCGACGCCCACCAACACGCTGACGCTGACCCCTTCCGTCACGCCCACGCCGACTGCCACGGCCACCCCGCTGCTGCCGTCGATCATCAACTTCTCGTCTAACGTGACGACCGCCGCCCCCGGGGCGCAGGCCATCTTGCGCTGGGAGGCCGATGCTGACACAGTCATCCTTGAGCTGCTCAACCCGCAGGGGGTGGTGCTGTCATCAACGCCGGTTCCACCGCTCGCCACACAGACGGTCACCCTGCCCACGGTGGGCGCGGCGGCCATCTATCGCCTGACGGCCACGCGCGGCGGCAGCAGCACCACCCTAAGCGTGACGATCACCTTGCAGCCCGTTTGCGCCATCCCGTGGTTCTTCTCGACCACGCCGCCCGCCAACATCGGCTGCCCGGCAGCAGCGCCCATCAGCTATAACGGCTCGTTCCAACCGTTCCAAAACGGCGCGTTCTTCCGCGTGCAGATTCCGAGCTTAGATCGCGTGTGCGGGATGCAAAACGACCTCCAGCAGTACTTCTGCTACCCGTTCGCGGTAGTCACCATCGCACCTTCTCCCACGCCGCCTGCCACGCCACCCGCAGGCCTGCAAGTGCCCGCGCCAGACTTCGCATTGCCCTTCTACACACAGCTGGCGTTAGGCGGCCCATGGTACACGGTGATCGGTTGGGGAACCGCGCCGCAGACGCTCACTGCCATCACGACGCAGCTTGGCGTGGATAATCGACTGTACATTCAACTGCCCATTGGGGTCTTCGCGTTCGACTCTCTGCTGACGCAGGGCGCCATTGTTCGGATTCAGTGATGCGTTGGCTGCTGTTTGTCGTGCTGCTGGCGGGGTTGACCGGCTGCCTGCCTGACCCCGCCGCGCTGCCCACGCTGGCCGCGCTGCCGCCAACGCCGCCCGCCCAGCTCATCCCGCTGACCTTCTGGGAGACGCAGCCGGGCCGCGTGGACGCCGAAACCCGCCTTACTTACATCCTGCGCGCGGAGGCAGGCGACAACATCCGCGTAGGCGCGGTCGCCACCGGCGCGCCGCTCACGCTGGAGCTGATCGACATCGACGGGGTGGTGCTGGCGAGCGGGCGCAGCGTCGAAGCGCGCATCCCGTCGGATGGCCTCTACCGCGTCGTCGTCAGCGCGGCCGGGGTCAGCGAGTACGTCATCGGCCTGAGCTATACGGATCGGCCTAACCCCAACCAACCCACGCCCATCAGCGTCGTGATCGGCGTGCCGACCCCCACGCCCGACACCGACGAGCGCGGCGTGTTCGTCGGCGACTTAGTGAGCGGCCAACCGGTGACTGGGGCGCTGACTGCCCGTGAACCGGCGCACCTCTACCGCGTCTCGCTGCGGGCCGGGCAGTTCTTCTCGCTGGTGATGAGCCGCGTCAGCGGCACGACCGACCCGTACCTGCGGCTGTTCGCGCCGGATGATCGATTGATCGCGGAGGACGACAACGCGGGCGGCAACCGCAGCGCGCGCCTGCTCAACGTGCGCGCGGATGTCGCTGGGGTGTATCTGGTGCAGGCCAGCGGGCGCGGCACTTTCGGCGAGTATCGGCTGGACTTGACCGCGGAGTTTGTGACCCCCGCGCCGGATCCCACGCCGACCCCGCCGCCGCTCGTGCTCACGCCGTATGCCACGCCCACGATGGCCCCGCTGGCCGCAGGGCGCGTTCGCTTGGTGGATCATGTGCCGTTCTTGGGCAGCATCACCACGCCGCGCGGCTTTCAAGAATATTCCTTCTTTGCGGAGGCTGGGCAGGGCGTGAGCGTGGGGGTGACGCCCTTCGGCACAAGCGGCATCCGCCCGATGTTCGACATCTTCGACCCCGACGGCGCATTGATCGCCAGCGCGCGCAGCAGCAGCTCCAACGACCGCGGCAGCGCCAGCCTGCCGCTGCTGCGCCTGCCGCTGACCGGCGTCTACCTCGTCATCGTCACGGGCGAGGATAACACCGTCGGCGCGTTCACGGTGTCGTATGGGCTGGGCGCGTCGCGCTTGGACAACTTCAAAGGCTCGGCGCTGGCCGAAAGCCGCCTCACCAGCACGCTGCCGAATAAGGGCGTGCGCGACGTGTGGACGGTGACGCTGCAAGCGGGCGACATCATCACCGTGGCCGTCAGCAGCGCCGACGGCGTGCTTGACCCGTTCGTCGAGCTGACCGACCTCGACGGCGTGCCGCTGGCGGCCGATGACAACGCTGGCGGTGGCCTGAACGCCCTGCTGCGGAGCGTGGCGATTGAGCGCAGCGGCCAATACTTGATTCGTGTGCGGGCAGCGCGCGGCGACCAAGTGGGCGGCTATCAACTGCTGTGGCGTTATATCAACCTCGCCAGCCCCGCGGCGGCCAACATCCGCGAGACGACCCTGCTGCAAGTGGAGGGCACGATCCGCATGAACGAGTACGAGTTCTACCGCTTTTACGGCTTAGAGGGGCAGACGATCCACGTCACGGTGCGCCCGCGCGCAGGCAGCCAGCTTGACCCGGTGGCGGTGCTGTTCGACCCGCTGGGGCAGGCGCTGGCCGAGGGCGACGACGACGAGGGCCTCAACCCATCGTTCACGGTCACGCTGCCGGTCAACGGCACGTACACCCTGCGCGTCAACGGCTACTTGACCGACGGCGACTTCACCGCGCGCGTCACGTGGCGCTTTCAATGAGCAGCTAACGGATCGCTACGCGGCGAATTACCTCCGGTTGTACAACGCTGCTGCCCCTTCACGCGGAGTATCTGCTATAATCGCGCCAAGATAAGCACACGCTGTGGATCGCGGTTATGGCCTCCCCTTCATCTGACATGCGCATCGTGGCTGAGCTGCAGCGAGGGCAGGCGCTGCTGGCGGAGACGCTGGCTGCGCTCAACGCTCAACGTGACGCGCTGCGCGTGCGCGGTGTGGCGCTCCCGTCGACCGTCATGGGGCATCTGACCGCGCTGCAAGACGACTTCAACCGCCTTGAGACCCTCATCGTAGAAGAACAGACCGAGCTAAGCCAACTGCGCGCGCTGGCACAGATGTCCGCGTCGATCACCACATCGCTCGACATCGACACCGTGCTGAACGAGGCGATGGACATCATCATCGCGCTCACCAAAGCCGAGCGCGGCTATATCGTGTTGTATGATGCGGCATCAGAGTCGTTTGAGGTGCGCATCCAGCGTGAGGACACACTCATGAGCAGGGTGGCGCGCGGGGCTTCCCCGTCGATCAGCTCCACCGTGCTGCACGAGGTGATCAGCACGGGCCAGCCTCTGTTAACGGATAACGCCTACAAAGATGAACGCCTAGCGGACGGAGCCAGCATCGCCAACTTCGCGCTGCGCTCGGTGTTGTGCGTCCCGCTGAACTACCGCGAGCAGGTGATCGGCGTGGTCTATGTGGACAATCGGATGCAGTCGGGCGTGTTCACCCAGCGCGAGCTGACGATGCTGACGGCGTTTTCGAGCACGGCAGCCGTCGCCATCGCCAACGCCATGTACTACGCCGAAATTCAAGCCCTGCTGAACGACATCCTGCAAGTCAAGGAGCTGATGAGCAGCATCTTCGCCTCCATCAGCAGCGGGGTGATCGCCACGGACGCGCAAAGCCACGTGACGACCTTCAACCGCGCCGCCGCGGATATGCTCAACGTGGACGAATCGCTGGTCTTGCATCAGCCGCTGACGAATGCGCTGCCCCACCTCATTAGCAGCATTCACGAGGAGCTGGCCATCGTCCGCCAGACGAGCCAACCCGTGCAGCATGAGGGGCTGGTGGAAGTTCCCGGGCGAGGGGATGTCGTCATCAGCCTGAGCATCAACCCGCTTCAAGACGGCGCAGGCAAGCTGCAAGGTGTGGCGTTGGTGCTGGACGACCTCACCGAGGAGCGCGAGCGCGAGGCGCAGCTTTCGACCATCAAGACCTATCTGCCCGCCGAGATGGTCGACAATATTCAAGCCATCAGCAGCCTTGCGTTGGGCGGTGAAAGCCGCGAAGTCACGTGCATGTTTGTGGAGGTGCGCGGCCTGCACACGTTGAAAGACAAGCACCCGCGCGAGGTGCTGGCGCTGCTCAACGAGTACTTCGCGCTGGCGACGGAGGCCATCAACAGCGCGGGCGGCATCATCGACAAATACATGGGCACAGAGATCATGGCGCTGTTCAACACCCAGTTGAACCCCCACCCCGACCATGCCGCGCGGGCGGTCGCGGCGGCGCTGGCGATGCGCGAGAGCTTCATCGCGTGGTATCGTGATCATCAGATCGACCCACAGCCGCACTACTACCGCATTGGGATGCACACGGGGGTTGCGACCTTAGGCAACGTGGGCAACGTCCTACGCCGCGACTTTACCGCCATCGGCGACACGATCAACTTGGCCAAGCGCGTTGAGGAGAACACCCCTTACGGCGTGATCTTGCTGACCGAGGCCACCCGCGCTCACCTTGCGGCTGTGGGTTCCCATGCGGTGCGCTGTGAGCCGCGCGGTGAGCTGAAGGCAAAAGGCCGCGCCGAGACCACCCCAATTTATGAGGTATACCGCGCATGAGCGAACCCCAGACTCAGATCCTCTCTAACGCTGGCTCCGCAGGGCTTGTGCGCTACATGCGCCAGCGCGTGCTGGATGCGACACAGGCGCTGCGCAGCCAAGCCGACATGCTGCGCCAGCGCGGGGTCTCGCTCGCGCCGGAGACGCTCGAAACGCTGCGCTCACTCAAGATCCAGTTCGATCACCTCGAGACGGCGACCGCCAGCGTACAATCCGAGCTGAACTCACTGCGGGCGTTGGCGCGTACCGCTGCCCTCATCAGCAGCGCCCAGCGCACCGATGAGGTGCTTAACCAAGTGATGGACACGGTCATCCAGATCACACGCGCCGAGCGCGGTTACATCATGCTGCGCGATGAGACCGGCGAGCTGGTGTTCCGCGTGGCGCGCGGCATTGACCTCGAGGACATGCGCGACGACGGCAGCAGCGGGCGCGTCGTCAGCTTGTCGATCGTGCGCCAAGTCGTCGAGACGGGTCAACCCGTCTTGACGGACAACGCCAGCGCCGACGCCAACTACAACAGCCACCTCTCGATTGCGGGCTTTCAACTGCGGAGCATTTTGGCCGTGCCGCTCATCCTGCGCGAGGAGGTGATCGGGGTGGTCTACGCCGACAACCGCGTCATCAGTGGGTTGTTCAAACCCGCTGACGTGGACTTGCTGATGGCGTTCGCTGGGCAGGCCGCCGTCGCCATTGAGAACGCCCGCCTCATCGAGGCGACCCAGCAGCGCCTTGCCGAGGCCACCGCCATCCGCGACCGTATGGACAACATCTTCACGTCCATCGTCAGCGGCATCATCACGCTGAACTTCGACGGGCAGGTGATCGTCTGCAACGCTGCCGCGGAGCGCATCCTCGGTGCAGACCTCATCGGCCAGCGGCTGCTCGACATCTTGCCAGACGCGGACGGTGTGGTGGCGGGGGCGCTGGCCTCCGTCCAGCAGACGATGCAAGCCGTCAGCGTGGAATGCCACCCCCACGTAGCAGGTGAGCCGCGCTTCTGGCGCATCAACGTGGCGCCGCTGCGCTTTGAGAGTGGGCAGGCCTTAGGCTTGGCCCTCGTGCTCGACGACCTAACGGAGGTGGCGCAGCGCGAGAGCCAGCTTAAAGAGGTGCAGCGCTATTTGCCCGCAGGCTTGGTGAAAAAAGCGCGCGACCTCGACACCGGCGCGCAAGAGCGCGAGATTACCGTCATCTTTTGTGATGTGCGCGGCTTCACCACCTTCAGCGAGCGCCTGCAGCCCCAAGCGCTGATGACGGTCATCAACCACTATCTGGGGCTGGCCAGCGACGCGATCAACTTCGTCGAGGGCGTGGTCGATAAATACATGGGCGACGCCGTCACGGGGATGTTTAACACCCAGTTGAACCCGCAGGATGATCACGCGCGGCGCGCGGTGCAGGCTGCCCTCCAGTTGATCAGCGACCTGCGGGCGCAGCACGAAGTCATGCCAGAGGATCAGCGCCTGTTCTACGGGATCGGCATTCACACGGGGCAGGCCGTGTTGGGCGTAATCGGCGGGCGGACGCGCAAAGAGTTCACCGCCATCGGCGAGGCCAGCGACATCGCCAAGTATTTGCAGGAACAGGCTGGCAAGGGCGAGATCATCATCAGCGGCACGACCTATGAGCTGGTCAAGGACGTGTATGAGTGCGAGCCGGTGACCGAGCTGCCGCGCCCCAAGCCCGGCTATGAGCACATTACTTGCTATCGTGTGCTGCGTCGGCGCAAGGGGGCGCATTCCTCTTTCATTGACGATGAGCTGCGCGCGCTGCTGGGCGATCTTAACATGGATGACGGCGCATGAACATTTTCACCGAGCGCGATGCTGACCCGTTGATCTTGATGGGGCGCACGGTTGGCATTTTAGGATATGGCCACTTGGGGCGGCCTGTGGCGTGGAACCTGCGCGACAGCGGCGTGGACGTGCGGGTCGGCTGTCATTCGCGCGACAGCGCCAGCTTCAACCGCGCCATCGACGACGGCTTCCTCGTGGGGCTGTATGAGGATATTGCGCAGGAAGCCGCGATCAAGTGGCTGATGCTGCCGGAGGAGATCATGCCGCAGGTCTACATGGATCGCGTGTTCCCGCATTTGCGGCGCGGCGACACGTTGGCCTTCGCCAGCGGCTACAACCTCACCTTTGGCTTCATCGAGCCGCCGCCGACCGTGGACGTGGTGATGATCGCGCCGCGCATTGGGGCCGACAGCGTGCGCGAGCGCTTCCTTGATGGGCGCGGCTTTTACAGCATGGTGGCCGTCGGCCAAGATACGACCAGCGCTGCATGGGCGACGTGCTTGGCGCTGGCGCGCGCCGCGGGGATGCTCAAGCTGGGGGCGGTGGAGGTCACGATTGAGCAGGAAGCCCACCTTGATTTGTTCCTTCAGCAGGCCATCATCCCTGCTGTCTACCATATCTTCACGACAGCAGCCCAAGTGCTGAGCGAGGCCGGCTACCCCGATGAAGCGGCCATGATGGATCTTTACATCAGCGGGGAACTTAACGAGGTGATGCATCGCGCTGAGCGCGAGGGGCTGCTGCACGCCGTGCGCAAGTCAACCTCTACGGCGCAGTTTGGGATGCTAACGCGCCTTGAACGTTACCAAGATATGCCCATGCAGCGCATCATGACCAACATCTTGCGCGACATCCGCAGCGGGGCCTTCGCCAGCGAGTGGCAGCGCGAGAACGCCGACGGGCAGCCGCGCCTGCGGCGGCTGCTGCGCGCGCAAGAGGCGCTGGAGCTGTGGGAGTTGGAACAACACACCCTCGACCGGTTGAAGCGGCTGCGCGATGTGGGCATGGACTAACAAACTGCCTACAAGGTCGGACGGCATGGATGCCGTCCCTACACCCCCTGTAGGGACAACGCCTGCGTTGTCCGCGCCTGCGTTGTCCGCGCCTGCGTTGTCCGCGCCTGCGTTGTCCGCGCCTGCGTTGTCCACTGGCGAATGAACACCAAACTAACGGCGGATGCGGTACTCGGCGCTCAAGGGGCCGACAATTCCGTTGGGGCCGCGCACGGCGATGGCTACCCCTGTGTAGAAGCGGAAGCCGTCCCAGTCGATGCTCGTGCCTGACCACTCAATTTGTTGATCGTAGCGCAGCGAGCCGGGCGCGCGCAGGGCAATGATGTAGCCGGTGGCATCGGGGACAGGCTCCCAGAGCAGGGTGCTGCGCCCCCCGCCAATGTCGCGCAGGCTGATGTTGCGCGGTGGCCGTGGCCCGTCGGCGTAGGCGCTCACCACCATGAGGATCGACTCAACGGATCTGCGGAAGTACTCTGGCTCCATGAACTCGATGGTGTCGGTGGGGTCGGCGTTGGTCTTTTCTTCGAGCGCTTGGATGAAGCGAATGGCCGGGTAACCCACCTCGGAGAACGAGAAGTGATCACCGAAGCGGTTCTCGCGGTCGATGGCGTCTTCCACGATCATCTTAATCGGCAGGCCGCTGGTGAAGCTGATGAACTCGGCGGTGCGCGCCATGTGGCGGCTGATAGAGGTCTCGTTGGGGCCGTCGCTGAAGATGCGCATCTCGGTATCGTTGACGTTGCCGCGGCGGTCGTTGGCGTTGCCGATGCCGTCGATGTTGAACATGCCGATCACGTCCACGCGCTGCTCGACGAGGTAGCGCGCAAAGGCGATGCTGCCGCGCCGCCCGATCTCTTCCGCGCTGAAGGCCACGATCATGATCGATGAACGATGGGGCTTGGCCGAGAGGATGCGCGCCATTTCAATAATCGCTGCGACGCCGCTGGCGTTGTCGTTGGCCCCCGGGGCATAGGCCGTGCCGCTGTCCATCGGCTGGCCGATGCTGTCGTAGTGCGCGCCTACGACAACAGTGCCCGCGCCCGGCTCCGTCCCTTGGATGACGGCCACGACGTTGTATTGGCGCGTGGTCATGCCCGCATAGGTCACTTGGAATTCTTGGTCAAAGGTGTACAGGCGGCCGTTCGACATCTGCTGAATGGCGCGAAACTGGGCGCTGATGTACTCACGCGCTGCGCCGATGCCCTGTGTTGGGGACGACTGCGTGCTGTTGACGTGGCGCGTGTAGAAGTTTTGCAGCGTGAGGACGTGCACCATGAGCCGGTCAAGCTCGACTTGGTTCATCAACGCCGCGACTTCGCGCGCGGGGTCAGCGATGGGGGTGCTGATGTTGGCGGGAACGATGGTGGCCTGCTGGACGACGCCATCCTGTGCGCCGCTGAAGCCCAGCGTGGGCGGCGGCGTGGCGCTGGCGCGCGGGACGATGGTGGGCGGCCCCATCACTTCGGATGTGCCGAGGTTGCACGCCAGCAGCATGAGCAGCGCGCCAACCGCAGCAAGGGCAAGTCTGGAAGTTGGTGGTAGGTGTCTCATGCCGCGCATTCTAGCACGGGATGCCGAAAAAGAAAGAGACCGTAACAGTAATTGTTGCGGTCTCATCGGGAAAGCGTAGGGCAGGCGTTGCGCTCAATCGGCGCGGGCTGCCTCATCGAAGTGTTGGTGCTCACTGGAGTATTCCCATTCGCTCGTGTGCGGCAGGTTCATGATTGACCTCGGTTCAGTAGACAGTTTCGGACGGTGCGGTGGATGCCTTACTTGGCATCTTTGCGCTTGCGCGTTTCGGCTTCTTCGCGCAGCTTCTCGGCGATGCGACGGCGCTCGGCTTCTTCTTCGCGGGCGCGGCGCTCAATGCGGTTCAGCTCATAATTGAAGTTGATGTTGTTCCACATGGTGTTCTCTCCTTGTTGGTTCATGCGACACTGCTGTATACGCATCAACGCAATAAACGGTTCAAAATTGATCGATCCCATTTATGCGTTTAATTGCATAATTGTATATTATGATAATTCGAGGGCAATGTCAAGAGGTAGACCGAAAAGAGGAAGTGTCGAAGTCATAACGGACAGCTACCCTTCGCAAGGGGGCTTCAGCCTCTGGCGGGGTGCAAGGGGGCGTGCTGCAGCCGAATGCTTTAGCGTCCGGCGTTCCAACCTGCTCCACTCCAGACACTCCCACCGCAAAGGATCTTCTATCAAACAGGGCGACCCGTCGGATCGCCCTGTTTGCATGCTAATTAGGTGTGCGCCGCTAGCACGAGCAGTCCACGCCTGAAAAGCTGCGCTGGCCACCGCTGCTGGAGCGAATAATGACGTCAGCCACACATGTAGGGGCAGGCTCCATCGCAGAGCCGCTGCTGCCCGAGCCGATTGTGTGAGTGCCATAGCCCACCACTTCGAGCGTAATGACATCCGACGGCAGCGCCCCATCCCACGATACATTGTACCTCATCGCAGAGCAGGTCACGCTGGCGGTGAAGTTGCCCACTACTTGCAGCCCGCCGATGCGCCCCGAGGAGCACAGGAACTGCCCGCCCGCAAACGCGATCACTTCATAGTAGATGAAGGGATCCGACGTGAGTTGAAGCGGGCTAATGGTTGTGCCAGTTACGCCGCCTGTGTTGATGCTGGCGATCTGCGCGCCGTTGGTGTTGAACACCCGCACCTCATACGAATCAGCGCCCGGGGCTGGGTTCCACTGGATGAATTGGGCGCTGCCATTAACGCGATCATACGGCCCAATGACGCTGACGACGCTGCACGCTCCGCCGGTTTGGGGCGGCGGGGTGGGCTGACCGGGCTGTGGCGTGGGGCGCTGCGGCGGCGGCTGAACAGGTCGATCCCCCGGGCAGAACAGCCCGACGGGGTAGTTCAGCACCTCACTGGAGGCGACAGCGCGCAGTTGGCAGTATCTGGCCACATCGGATGGCGGGATGCGCTCAGGGCGTGTGCCGTTGCAGGTCACCACTTTGTCGTTGGCTTCGCCGTCGGCCCCGCGGTTATCGGGATTGCCGAGGCAGAATACGCTGCGGAAGCCCTCGCGGATGATGGTAGGCTGGCCACCCGGGATGTCTGGCAGCACCTCGGCTTGGCCATCCAGCACGCTGATCTCAAGCTGGTCGCCCTCCTCGCCCAGCGTGCGGAACATGACCGACGATGAGATGTTGACCTGTGCGCCGTTCACGGTCAGGTTGACGGTGTAGTTCTTGGGGCCTTGCACGAGCAGCGCTTGGGAGGGCGCTTCAGTGCAGGCGGGTTCGCCGATGCCGCTGCGCAGGAAGAAAGCCTGCATCAGGCCGCGCTCGCGCAGGTCAGCAGGTCGCAGCGAGTCGATGGCGGGGTCAAGGCCAAGGTTGTCGCGGAACATCCAACCTACCGTGTCGCGGTAGACAATCCGCACCCATTGACGGTCAGCGCTGAGCGCGTCGGCGTTGAGGACGCTGCCCGCGGGGGCCACCCCAAGCCGGTTGAAGTTCGTGCCCGGGCCGCTGCGGATGTTGCCGTTGACGCGCGTGGTGACGGGGATGCTGGGGCGCGGCTCGGCGGCTTCGGCAGGGTCGACGGCGTTTTCCACTTCCACATCGCCCAGCAGGATGAAGGTCACGGCTTGGCCGGGGAGCGTCTCAGGGACGTTGGCTTGCACGTTCATCACTGCAACGCCCCAGATGTTCTCGTCGAGCGAGAGCGATGTCGCCGTCACGCTGGCGATGCTGCTGAGGCTGGCAATGTCGGCCGGCTTGGTGAAGAAGTCCTCGGCCACTTCTTCGGTGAAACGGGCGCGCACTTGGTCGTTACCATAGCACACGACGTTGCGGCCTAGCTGCGCGCAGTTCGTCCCCAGCGATTGCAGCGCCTGACGAACCAAGACCGGGCAGCTCTGCTGCGCTATCGTCGGCACGATCCACAGCGTCGCCAACAGTGCGAAAATACCTCCTCGAATAGCTCTCATGCTTCCCCCTAAACATTGCAGCGCATTAACCTTTCGAAAATCATAGCATAGTTTTCTGTTGCGCTGAGGTTCCGTGTTATACTGTTGGCAGGCGATTAAAAGACGGATGATCTGCATGAGACGATTAGCCTTAAGCTTACTGGTGCTGGCAGGCGCAGTGAGCTTGGCATTGGCGCAAGGGGAACGCGTGCTGGCGCTGCCGGATGGCGGCACGCTGCGCTACAGCGGTGACTGGGTCATTACCTCGCCGGGCGGGGTGTTCGATGGCGACCGCTTGAAGATGGAGAGCGACTCGCGCCAGTTGTTGGTGTGGATCTATTTCACCTCATCCAGCACCCTGAGCCGCCAACGGGCAACGCGCCTGCTGGACTTTGTGGCCTACGACTACGGGCTGTATGACGCCGCTGAGACGCAGCCTTTTGACCCTGACGCGGTCATCGTGCGCCGTGTGCGCGGGGTCGAGGTGGCTGAGTACACCTTCCAACATACTGACCCCTCCTTCCCTTACGATATCACCGTGCTGTATCGGCTGACGCCAGCAGGGGACGGCCTCAGCATTGAAGCCACGTCCTACAACGACATAGAAGTGGGCGACATCAGCAGCCTGTACGACATGATCGTGAGCTACGAGCCGCCCGGGGCGACGACGGCATTCGCCACAGCGGACTGTGAAGTATACATCCCGCGCGGGATCGTGCTGCGCGCCAGCCCGTCGATTAGTGCGGCGGCCGTGCGCACGATTACCAGCTTTCGCGGCGAAGTGCTGCCTGCCACGCTCATCCGTCTAGACAGCCGCGGCTCTGGTTGGTATCAGGTGAACGCCCCGGGCGAGGCCTACGTGCGGGTGATCGTCGCGCGCCCTGAAGGCCGAGGCTGTGACGCGCTGCCGCAGACGCGCTGATAGGTGCAGCAGCAGGCAAGTTGTGCTACATTTGTGGCACAACAGCACGTGGAATTTGACGATATGCGCAGCACGACGATTCGGCCTCAGTATGCGATCATCTTTCGCTATAACGTTCGGCCAGAGACACAAGAGACTTACTTTCGCTACGTGATCGGCGATTTTACGCCTGCCTTGCAAGAGCACGAGATCTACATGCAGGATGCGTGGCATGTGGCGTGGGGGAATTATCCGGAACGTCAGCTCGAATACGTGACGGAGAATTTCGACTGCATTCGCCGCCTGCTCCAAAGCCCGGAGTGGGAGCGGCTCGAAGGCCGTCTCAAGAGCTTCACCGAGAAGTATTCAATGCATATCCAGCGCTATACGGGCGCGTTCAAGGTGTAGCATGTTCACAGGCAAAACGGTATTGGTGACCGGCGGGTCGCGTGGGATCGGGCGCGCCATTGCGCAGGCTTTCGCTGCTGAGGGCGCGCGCGTGGCGATCAACTATCGCAGCAGCCACGCCGCCGCTGAAGAGACGCTCGCCCAGCTTCCCGGGGGTGGGCACATCCTCGCCCCTGCCGATGTGACCGACCCGGCCGCGGTCGAAGCGCTCATCAACGACGTGGCCGCGCGCTTCGGCCATCTCGACATCTTGATCAACAACGCCGCCATCTATGAGGAACACCCGCTGACCGAGGTCTCGTATGAGCGCTGGCAGGCGGCGTGGCAGGCGCACTTGCAGGCTAATCTCATCAGTGTGGCCAACTTGATCTACTGCGCAGCGCATCATATGATTCCGCGGGGGGGCGGGCGCATCGTGAACGTGTCGTCGCGCGGGGCCTTCCGCGGAGAGCCGCACGCGCCCGCTTACGGCGCAAGCAAGGCTGGCCTGAACGCGCTGGGCGGCTCGCTGGCGCAGCTCCTTGCGCCGCATGGGGTGTTCATCCACACGGTGGCCCCGGGCTTCGTCGAGACGGACATGGCCGCCGAGCTGCTCAACGGCCCCGCCGGGGAGGGCATCCGCCGCCAAAGCCCGCTGGGGCGCGTGGCGCAGCCCGATGAGGTGGCGCATGTGGTGCTGTTCCTCGCCAGCGAGAAGGCCGCCTTTGCCACAGGCGCTATTGTGGACATGAACGGGGCAAGTTATCTGCGGATGTGACGCTTATGGCCATGACGGTGAACTTTCCAGATGTGTTGGGCGCGATCACGGGCGGCGCGCGCGCCAATCAAGGGGTGGTGCAGATCGCCAGCGCCCTGCGCCCGCGCGTCATCATGGCCGGGCGATCCTTGGAGATGCTGCTGCTGCTGCAAAATGCAGCGAACGTTGAAGTACAAGTCGTGGCCGAGCTGCGCCTGCCACCTGTGGATGCTAAGAAGCAGAAAGGCCGCATCATCGCCAAGTCGGACGCGCTGGCGGTGCGGCTCGCCCCCGGCGCGGTCGGTTTGATCGTCCTGCCGCTGGCAACGCTGCCGGATATCGCCATCAGCGCTGGCTATCCCATCGGGATGGAAGTTAAGGCGACGCCCATCGGCGGCAAGCCGCAGCGCGTCCGCATGCCGGAGGGCGGCGAGCCGTTCGACCTTGAGGCGCTGCCTGCGGAGAAGCGCGAGCTGGTCGAAGGCCTCAAGAAGCTGGTGTGGACGGCCAACGGCCGAGGCGGCGTGATTGAAAGCGCGCTCACCGTGATGTCGGGCAAGGTGGGGGCGCTGCCTGATTTGCAGGCGAGCTTTACGCTGCTCTGGACGCCAGTAGAAACTCGCGCTGACCCGTACCTGCTCATGCTGCTGGGCGATGTGATCTATCAGCAGGTGCTGCCCGCGCTCAAACGCGCCAACATCCTGCCCGTGATGCAGGAGTACACCGCCAAGCGTTTCTTCAACGTCGGCTATGAGCTGCGGCCTGAGGAGATCGACGGCATTGCGCGCTACCTGACCTACCTGCTGGAGTGCGCTGCCCCGGGCGAAAAGCAGATCCTAGACGAGGAGCGCGCGCGCCACAGCCTGCGGGTCTACTTCAACCTTGATGGCACGGTGCGCCAAGACCTGCCTGAAGTGCGCCTGCCGCAGTGGCTGCGCGATCTGGCGCGGGTAGCCTTTCAAGACGTGCGGGTGGCGCAGTTCCCCGTGAAGGCTATCGCGCATTTCGCTTACGACGGCCTGCTGCGCGATGCGCTCCACGATGCGTTCCGCACGGCGGAGGCTCTGCTCCAGATGGAGTTGGGAACCGCCGCCGAACACGAAGCCTACATTGACGTGATTTTTGAGCACCTGCGTGAGAAGAAGCTCTCGTTTGAGAAGCTCTACCTGCCGCTCATGATGGGGGCGATTGCGCATGGGCACACCGTCACCGTCCGCAATGAGCGCCCCGCCGACGTGCTGGCGGCGCTGCGCGATGTAACCGAGCAGCGCGGCGTCGAACTGGATGAGGACAGCAAGGGCGTGCAGCATCTCGTCCTGCGCCTAGCAGACAGCGTAGCGCAGCGCTACGGGGCAATGCCCGACTAGGGATGCGCTACCATGATCTGCTCGACGAAGCTGAGCTGGCGCAGTACACCCGCGCTTTCAACGCGCGCGCCCGCCGTAGTGGGCGCTTTGCCGCGCTAACAGTTGATGAGCTGCGCGGCGTAATTTTGGAGTCGGGCGGGGTGTGTGGTTGGTGCGGGGTGGGCTTGCTTGGCGCGCCCTTCGAGGTCGATCACATCATCCCACTGGCCGACCGCGGCGCGCATCATCCACAGAACTTGGTGGTGTCGTGTTCTGCCTGCAACCGCCAAAAGGCAGATCTGCCACCGCTGCGATTTGCGCTGGCGATGGCCGCGCGCACTGGCCACATCACCCCCATCATCCAGCGCATCCTCACCTACTACAACGCCGACGCGCCGTTCCAACCGCGCTTGTTTGAGTAAATTACCGCGGCCCGTAGTCTTTATTCTTCTCGCATTCTATTCGTAGTTCTGTTTATAGGCTTGTTACTCAGACGATTTTAGATTATATTTAAATCAAGTTAAACGAGTTGGCTAACACGAGGTCAACATGGGGGAGCAACATATCCACGTGCGGCGGCTGAAAGCGGACGCTGACATTGTGACGCTAACAGTCGATGGCATGTTTAGCTACGATGAGCTGTATGGTGCTGTTGAAGAATCCTTAAATCTAATGACCCATTCTATCGCTCCATCTGCCTTAGTGCTCAATTTCAACCGCGCGAAGTGCCGCGAAATGGGCTTGATGAGCGCCGTTTTCCGCATAGGTGAGATGGTGCGCGCCCGTGTTGATCGATGTGTGGTCGTGGCGGCCCCGCTTATCCTCCAAGAAGCGATCATGATGGTCGTCCGCGTTGACCCTGAACTGCGTGAGCAGGTGCGCTTGGCCGCCAGCTTGTCGGAGGCGCTGCTGATGCTCGGCATAGGGCATGGCACGCCGCTGCTGATGAATTAGCCCCCCCGTCCCTCGGCTCAGTTGCGTTATAATGACGCTGACGGAGCCGAAGGGAGCCACCTCATGTTTGACCTGCTGAACCGCATTCGCCAAGTTGACCCGCGCAAGTTCACCCCGACGCAGTGGGTGATGGTCGCCGTTGGCGTCATCGTTGCCTTGTGGGTGTTGAGCACCGTTTTGTCGATCGTCACGACGATCATGCCGTTCGTGGTGCTGGGTATCGTGGCGTATGTGGCCTACCGCGTGTTGAGCAGCCGCAGCGAGGACGCTGCCAAAGTGCAGCAGCAAAAGCGCGAGGCCAGCATCTCACAAGCGGACGCAAGCGCCCAGCGCGCCAGCGACCAAGTGGCGGCTGTGCGCGCTCGCCGCCTCGTCGAGCCGACGATCGACCCCAAGACCGGCCTCGAGACAGTCGACATCGCGCGCCTTGAGGAGCAAGAACGCCGCCTCATGCAGCAGACGCAGCAAGCCGACGCCGACGAAGTTCAGCGCCAGCTGGAGGAGCGCCGCAAGCGCCTGCTGGGCAATCAGAGCAGCGAATAGCGCCCTGCTCGAATCAGCATATGCCAAACCTGCTCTTCATCATCTTGGACACGCAGCGCCGAGATCGCCTGTCGCTGTATGGCCATGCCCGTTCAACGTCGCCGCGCTTGGATGACTTTGCCGCTGCCGGGCGCGTCTATGAAGCAGCAGTCGCCCCAGCGCAGTGGACGGTCTCGTCGCATGCGTCGATGTTTACGGGTCTCTACCCGTTTCAGCATGCCACCAACCAAGCCAACCATCGCCTGCCGGATGCGCTGACGAGCGTCGTCGAGTGGCTGCGCGCGGGTGGGTATCATACGGTGGGGTTTTGCAACAACCCGCTCATCGGGTTGATCGACAACGGCCTTGACCGCGGCTTTGAGCGCTTCTACCACTACGCCAGCCCCGCGCCGCAGCGCCCAACGCACCGCCCACTGCCACAGCCATTGCAGAACGTGTGGCGCGGCTTCAGCCAGTTCACGCGGCGCACGATCAACCGCTTCGCCCACAATGAGGCGCTGTTTCGCGCGTCGCTGCACCCGCTAATCTCGCCAATTTGGTCGCGCTGGGTGAACTACAAGGGCAGCGTGGCGGCCAGCACCCATGACCTGCGCGCTTACTGGCATCACCATCGGCGCGCCTCACGCCAGCCGATCTTCGCCTTTCTCAACCTGATGGGGACGCATATGCCGCTGCGCCCGCCGCGCCAGTGGATCGATCACATCGCGCCGGAGCTGCGCCGCGACCGCGCCGCGCTGCGCTGGATGGCCGCCTACAATGGCGACGGCCTGCGCTGGATCAGCCCTGCCGTGCCGCCCTTGACCGACTGGCAGCAGCACACGCTGGGCGCGTTTTATGACGCCGCCGCCGCCGAGCAAGATCACTACCTCGGCGCGATGCTGTCAGCGATGCAGGCCGACGGCGACTTGGACGACACGCTGGTGATCATCGGCGCGGATCATGGCGAGGGCTTGGGCGATCACGGCTACTGCGGCCACAGCTTCGTCGTCCACCACGAGCTGACGCATGTCCCGTGGCTGATGTGGTGGCGCGGCAACGTCGCCCCCGCGCGCGATCCGTCGGTCGTCTCGACGCGGCGGGTGTTTCACACGCTGCTGGACGCGGCAGGGCTGGCCCACACCCTGCCGATTGACGACCCCGCGGGCAGCGTGGAGCGGCTGTCACTGCTGCGGGCAGGCGGCGAGGTCGAGGAGAACACCGCCCTAAGCGAGGCTTACCCCGCTAACACGCTGCTGAACACGCTGCGCTATCGCATGCCGGGCATCATCGAGCAGCGCCGGCTCAGCGATGTGCGGCGGGCAGTTGTGCGCGGTGAGCACAAGCTCACGACTGTAGGTGATGACCCAGAGGCGCTCTACCACCTGCCAACTGATCCAAGCGAGCAGATCAACCGCCTAGCAGAGCAGCCCGCGTTAGCTGTCGACCTACACGCTGCGCTGCGGCAGATCACAGCATCTGCGGCCAGCGCAGCCGCCCCGCAAGATTTCAGCCCGCCAGTGTTGGAAACTCTGCGAGCGTTGGGTTATCTAGATTAGGAGCATCCCTCATGAGTGAACCGCTGCGCCTTGTGCGCCCGTCGCTGCGTTACAAAGACAGCTACATTGCCGCGGCCTATGAATACGAGGCGGAAGGCCATTGGCCGCTGTGGAACATCGACAAGATGATTGACCACTTTGATGAATACGTCGAGATGCTGCTGCTCAAAGAGACCGAGCCGATGCCCGGCTGGGCCGCTGAGACGGTGTTCTGGTCAGTCGTTGGAGAGGCATTCGTGGGGCGCATCACGCTGCGTCATGAGCTGCTGGCTAATTTGATCAACTACGGCGGGCACATCGGGTATGATGTGCGCCCGACGATGCGCCGCCACGGCTACGGCACACAGCAGTTGGCGCTGTGCCTTGTTGAGGCGCGTCAGCGTGGCTTTGAGCGCGTCCTCATCACGTGCGACGATGACAACGTTGGCTCGATCCGCATCATCGAGGCCAACGGCGGCGTGCTGGAGGACAAACGCGACAACGGTCGGCACGCCCTGACGCGCCGCTACTGGATCACGCTGTGAGCAGCCGACTGCGCTGCGTCTGCTGGTTAGCCGCGAAAGCTCCCCAGTGAGCGAAGCTGCGCGAACTTCTTGTGCTGGTGCGCGTCCATGCGTTTGAGGACGTCGTTCAAGATGCGCATCGCGTCGAGGATGTAGGGGCCTTTGTTGAGCATGACGGCTTCGGCGCGTTGTGCCATGGCCGCATCGGTGATCTCGGCGCGGGTGGCGCGGCCCTTCTTGGCGAGCGACTCTAGAACTTGCGTCGCCCAGATCACCGGCACATGCGCCGCCTCGCACACCCATAGGATCTCCTCTTGCAGCTCGGCCATGCGCTCGAAGCCCAACTCCACCGCCAGATCGCCACGGGCAATCATCACCCCGCAGGGCTGCACCCCGCTGATGGCCATGATGATCTCCGGCAGGTTGCGGATGGCCTGCTGTGTCTCCACTTTGGCGATGATGGCCGTCTCGGCACAGTCACGGCCCAAGCGGCGAATTTCTTCTTGCAGCAGCTTCACATCGTCGGCGCTTTGCACGAACGAGTAGTTGATCATGTGCGCCAGCTTGACCACAGTCGGCAGGTCGCGCAGGTCTTTGTCCGTCAGCGGGGACAGCTTGAGCGGCGTATCGGGGAAGTTGATCCCCTTGTCGTCCTTGAGTTTGTCGCCCTCAGCGATGGCTTGGGTGATCCGCAAGACGAGGCCTTCAGGGATGCGCTGCTCGACGACCGCGCCGATCTTGCCATCGTCAAAGAACACGCGGTGGCCGATCTGCGCCTGTTGGACGGCTTCGGGCAGGGTGCAGCGGGCTTGATTAGGGTACTCGGGGTGACGGTCAGGGGCAGTGGCGCGCAGCAGCAGCACATCGTCGACTCTGAGGCGTGTGTGTTTGGTCAATGTCACCTCAGTGGTGCGGCACTTGGGGCCGCCCAAGTCCATTGCAATCTTGCAGACATGGCCGGTGCGCTGCTCAGCGATTTTAACGTGCGCGGCCATGGCCTCCCACTGGGCAGGGCCGTCATGGGCGCAGTTGATGCGCGCGATGTCCATCCCGCCTAGAACCAGCGACTCAACAAGCTGAGCGTCGTGAGCCGCCTCTGAGGGGAGCGTGACCATCATCCGCACGCTGCGGCGGTGCTGGCGCGGCCCCAAGACGCGCTCTGTTTCGCGCAGCAGCAGCTCTTGTCCGCGGTTGAAAACATCGGGGGCGGGGCGCGGCGGCGCATCTGCGCTGCGTTGGATGAGCTGCCCCAGCGTGGCCAAGACGGCATCAAGTGTGGCGAGGGTGTGCGCCTCGCTGCGCCCTAGGGACGATAAACCCCACACCTTCAACTCATGTTGCAGCGCGCGCAGGTCATGCTGGCGCAGCGCGAGGTAAGCGGCGAGGTTGTGGCCGCTCTCTCCGACGTGAGGGCGCTGCGGCGTGAGGTACGCCTCCCACTGGGCGAGACGCTCCTGTGCTTCTTTGGCGACTTCGGCTCGCAGTGCGAGTAACTGATCAAACAAGGTGTCTAATCTCATGGGATGCTCTTCGGGTTCTGCTTCGATTTTTTACCAGTTTACCCTCATTAGACATCTGCGATTAGTACAGAGTGTCATGTATGGTTGGCTAGATGTAATATCGTGGCCGCTGCAACCTGTGTTGTGCATCGCAGTGAGTTCCAGTGACTTAGTCGGGTGTTTGAGCCTCCGGCGTTTCATTCGTTCCACGATAGACACTCCCAAAATTTCAAGGGGGCTATTTCAGCCCCCCGCGGAATCCTACTCACAAGACTAGCTCGCTTTTAGATTTATTAGTAACTATATCAACATATGCCCTTTTTGAGTCTTATGTGACACATTTCAGACATCCTACTCCTCACGGATGACGAGTTCTTGTTTGACGTAGACGCGGGCGCGGTCTTTGATGTCGTGGTGGACGTGCGTCCCCGGGCCGATTTGCGCCCCTGCGCCGATCTTGACGCCGGGCATGGTCATGACGTCCACGCCGAGGAAGGCATCGCGCCCGATGATCGCCCCGAGTTTGTCGCGCCCACTGGCGATCTTGTCCCCCTTGACCACGCTGGAGACGATCCCGTGGTCGATGCGCAGGTTGGCGGTGGTGCAGCCCGCGCTGAAGTTGACGTTATCGGCGAACACGCTGTCGAGGACGCGGCAGGCGTGCATCTGCACCCCTTCGGCCACATAGCTGCGCGCGACTTCGGTCGTGAAGCCGACGTTGCTCTTGGCCAGCACCATGCTCTGCCGCACCAGCGCGTTGTTGCCGACGATCACGCCGCGCCCGATGTAAGCCGGGCCAACCACCGCCGCGCCCGCGAACACCTTCGCGCCTGATTCGATGACGACGTTCCCGCTGATGCTGGCCGTGGGGGCGATGAAGGCATC
The DNA here is from genome assembly GCA_046719465.1 of Anaerolinea sp. Taxonomy (GTDB): domain Bacteria; phylum Chloroflexota; class Anaerolineae; order Aggregatilineales; family Phototrophicaceae; genus JANWYT01. The sequence continues at coordinate 15,596 of JBDNCV010000014.1, read as the reverse complement.
AGGCGCAATCGTTTGGCCTTGGATGCGGCTGAGGAAGCGCTCCATCACGCTCAGGACGTGCCACGGGTACTTGAGCGCGTCCCAGCGCTCGGCATAGCGCACAACGTAGTAGGGGTGGTGCTTCATAAGGGCGTCCATCGCGCGCTCGTAGTGGTCGTCGCTGGGCAGGGCGCGGGCGTACTCAGCGCGGATCGCGTCGAACAGGCGGCCTGCGTGGGCGTGCAGGTGAGCGACGATGTTCACGTAAGGGCTGGGTTCATTACCTGCGCCGGGCTTCTCGATCACGCCTATGATGCGCCCATCCCCCTCCACGATCAAATACCCGCCGGGGAAGTACTGCGGCATCTCCACGCCGGCGATGTACGTGCGCGCGGGGTTGGCGGCGTGTTGAGCGAGCATCGCCTCGTGCAGGCTGGTCTCAACGATGTCGTGAACTTGGTTGATGTAGACCGGCGCGTCGGCCGCCACCAACGGCTCTGCGCGCAGGATGGCATCGCCCATGCCGATGGCTTCGGGCTGGATAGCAATCTGCACCGTTAGCTCCGTGGGGAGGCTGGGCAGCAGGCCGCGCAGGTCGGCCTCGTTGTTGGGGTTGCCGACGATCACAACGTGGTGAAATCCCAAGCGCGCGAAGGTGCGCAGCTGCATCACGAGCAGCGGCTCCTCGCCGAATTTGAGCAGCGATTTCTCGCTCAGCGGCCACATGCGCGACGATGCGCCTCCGGCCAGAATGATCAATTGGGGTGCAGGCATGACATGCTCCTTGTAGCAGTAATTGATGACAGATTCTAAATGACCCTCAGACAGCAAATTTTAATGGGTATCACTGTTACTGGCTCATTCTTCCTCAAGGCCCAACTCATAGACGGCGCTTTTCTTCCAGCCGCTGGCGGCCGCCACCGTTTTCGCCGCGTTGGAGAGGCTTTCGCCCGCTTCGATGAGCCGTTCCAGCTCAGCCAGCACGCGCAGCCGATCCCATGTGCCGAGGGTGGGCGCGCCGCCGATGACAAGCGTCACCTCGCCTTTGGGGTTCTCTTGGGCGTAGCGCTGCTGGGCTTCGTAGGCCGTGGCGCGGTAGAACTCCTCAAAGCGTTTGGTCATCTCACGGGCGACGCACACCGGACGATCTGCGCCCAGCACGGCGGCGATCAACCCCAGCGTGTCGGCAAGGCGGTGAGGGCTTTCATAGCAAACGAGCGTGCGCTTCTCACTGCGGACGCTCTCTAGTAAAGCGCGGCGGGCGCTCTGTTTCTTAGGGAGGAAGCCGAGGTAGACATAGCCATCGGTCGGCAGGCCGCTGGCAATCAACGCGCTGGCGATGGCGTTCGCCCCCGGGATGGGCACGACGTGGTAGCCGCGCGCGATGGCCTCCCGCACCAGCTCATAGCCCGGGTCGCTGATGGCGGGCGTGCCTGCATCGCTGATGAGGGCCACATCGCCCGCTTCCAGCGCAGCGAAGATCGCGTCTAGCTTGACCAGCTTGTTGTGCTCATGGTAGCTGGTGAGCGGGGTGGTAATCTCAAAGTGTTGGAGCAGCACGCGGCTGGTGCGCGTGTCCTCCGCGGCAATCAAGCGGACTTCTTTCAAAATCCGCAGGGCGCGCAGGGTGATATCTTCAAGGTTGCCGATGGGCGTGGCGACGAGGTAGAGGGTGTGCATGGGGCGTGTCCGATGGGTGGGCGCGGGCTGAACAGCGGCGCAGCGTCAGGCAGTAGTAACTATTTCGTGTATGCTCATCATAAGCAGGGACGGGGAGATGAGCAAGGATGCGGGGGCTGCTGGTGCTGTTGATGATGGGGTGTGGGTGGTTGACAAGCTTGGAGATGGCGGGGCGGCAGGCGTTAGTCGTCGCTGAGCGCGAGTGGTTGGCGCTGCAAGTCTACGCGCAGCCGCCGCTGCGCATCACGCCGACGCCCTTCAATCGGCCTGCGCCGCTGCTGCAACCGGGGATGAACGTGCGCGTGCAGATGCGCGAGGGGGAATGGCTCAACCTGCGCGAGTCTCCCGGGCTGCAAGGGCGAGTCATCACCATGCTGCGCGATAAGACCCGGCTCACGTTGGTTGAGGGGCCGGTTGAAGTGGACGGCCTGCGCTGGTGGCGAGTGCGCACCCGCTGGCAGGAAGGCTGGTGCGTGGAGCAGGCAGGCGACACACTCGCGCTGGTGGTTATCGACACAGACAGCGAAGCTGAGGCAGATGAGCGATGAGCCACGCGGTGAGTTCCGGCGTTTTCATGTTGATCGACCGCAGCGCAGACTCCGTCAACGGGATGAAGTCCGGCAGGTAGTCGCCGCGCGTGGGGTCGTTGAATTCGGGGCCGGTGCGCCGCTTGAGGTCGAAGCGCAGCAGGCGGCACACGTAGAAATACTCGCGCAGGTTCTTGCCGCCCTTCTCATGGCGCAGCGTGAAGGCGTGCATCACAATTTCTACCTGCGCGCCGAGTTCTTCTTCCAACTCCCGCATGAGCGCAGCGCGCAAGGTGCGATCATGCGGCTCGACGCCGCCGCCCGGGGCCACCCAATAGGGGGTATTGCTGCCGGGTTTCACCCTTTTAATCAACAACAAAGTGCCATTTTGGGTAAGAAGGATGCTGCGCACCCGCTCAATCGGGGCGGCGCTAATACTTGGAATCGCCATGTGAAACCTTGAGAACGCCTCTCACATTAATCCTATATGAATGAGCGTATCATAGATTTTGGAAAAATGTGGGAAATTTTGGTTAAGCCTGTATAAAGGCGCGTGTGCTCACTCCGCAAGCTCGACAAGGATTGTCTCCGCCAGCGCCGTGCCGATAACCACTTCGCCATCCTCCCAGCGCACGGTGATCGGGCCGTCGTAAGGCTCACGGTGGGCCAATTGCAGCACACGATTCAACTGGAAACCCTTGCTGAGGGCGTATTGGAGCATCTCGTTGTTGTCGATGGCGAACCGCGCCACGCGGGCGGTCTGCCCATGTTCTAGCGCGGCCAGCGGTACGAGCAGTGGGGCCGCCATCACCCCCTCGTCGTTGGGGATGGGGTCGCCGTGGGGGTCAACCAGCGGGTCGCCGAGTTTAGCCACCAGCGCTTGCACGAAGCGGTCACTGACGGCGTGTTCTAGCGCCTCGGCCTCCTCGTGGACTTCGTGCAGCTCATAGCCCAGCTCCTGCACGAGGAACAGCTCAATCAGCCGATGCCGCCGCAGCACCTTCAGCGCGAGGTCGGTTCCGCTGCCGGTCAAGCGGATGCCCTTGTAGCGCTGATAGTCGATCAACCCCTCTTCGTCGAGGCGCTGCGCCATGTCTGTCACGCTGGGCGCGCTGATGTTGAGCGATTCGCTCAGCGCGTTGGTGGACACGCGATCCCCAGCGTCGGCGTTTAGCCCCTGTTCAAGGGCATACACCGCCTTGAGGAAGTTTTCAACGGATTCCGTGCTGCCGGTTTGGGTTTTCTTGCGCGGCATACGCCATCTGCCATATCACCTGCTTTCTGCCATTGTAACAGAATTGACGCGCTGTGGCGTGGATTGTCGGCTGCAAACAAGGCCTTAGCTCGATGTCGCCTACAGAGAAGAGAGGCCTTCCCCCGACGTCGCTTTGCGCCGTCGCCCCTCTCCGGTAGAGAGCGGCCGCTAAGGCTGTGCGCCCCCTTCTCCGCCGGTGGCCACAGGCAGGCCACTTCGAGAAGGGGGGATGATGCCTTTGGATGGCGGCGTTTTGCAGCGCGGCTAATCGATCAAACCGCGCTCGCGCAGGGCGCGGCCACACGCCGCGAGGCAGTCGAGCGTGGCCTCAGAGTAGTTGCGCGAGAGCAGCACGCCGTGCGCCCCGCCCTCAAACGCAGCATGGACGCCCTCGTAGCACTCTTGCGGGGTGATCGGCTTGCTCGTGCCGCCGTCACCCACGCCCACGCCGATCCCCGGGTAAACCTTGACCTTGCCGCCGGTGTCGGCGATCAAATTCTGCGTCCAGCGGGTGATGTACTCGGGCTTGAAGCCTGCCAGCGGCGCGTCGTGGTAGGGGGCGATGAACTCGTCCAGTTCAAGGATGGTGGCCAGCGCGTTGTAAGCGCCTTCCGGCGTTGCGTCGGCCAGTATGCCCTTCTGCCACGTGTCGGCGAGGTTCTTGAAGCGCGCCCCAGCTGGCGTGTGATACAGCACCGGCTTCAGGAAGTCGGCGGTGTGCTGATAGTCGCTCTGATCGTACTGGGCCTTGAGGTAGGGGTTGTAAGTGTTGATGACCTGCCACAGCCCATAGCCGACCTGATGCTTAGGATCCGACCATTTGACTGCGCCCGCAATCTCATGATAGAGGCTGCGGTGCGCGTCCAGCCACATCTTTTCCCACATGAGCACCTCAGGGTGATGCAGCAGCAGGCGCAGCAAGCTGACGAACACGCCGTCGCGCGGGCGTTCGCCCTTGCGCACGCCTTGCAGAAACACATCCACCGCTTGATAGCCTGCGATGGCGCGTTCGACGTTGATGCCGCGGGCGCGCGCTTCAGCTTTGAAGTGGTCGTCGAAGCCGGTCGTGCTGTCGGCACGGAAGATGTCCATCAAGGGGCTTTGGCGCTCGATGCCCCACAGCATCCCGCTCAGCTCATGGTTGCTGAACCAGTCGTCGATCACGCAGCGCCACCACGTGCGATAGTCAGGGTTGAGCAGCGAGGGGCGCGCGGCCACCCGCCCCCAGTGGTCACGATCCATGAAGTGGATCGCCCCGGGCTGCCAGATGGGGCGGATGCCGCTGGCGGAAGTCTCGCAGTAGTAGGTGTAGACCTGCATCCCACGCTGGCGCGCCGCTGGGATGACCTCCGCGAGGGTGTCGAACCCCTGCGTGAGCGGGTCAGGCGCGGTGAACTGCTTGTGATACGTTGCTTGGAAGTAGGCCTCGTTGGGGCGGTAGAATGCGCCGCCTTGCAGGTTGTCTGGCTCGGCCACGCCGTGATCGGGGAAGCCGTAGACGGCTCGTCCCGCGTTGCCATAGCTCCATGACAAGGCGGAGATGAACAGCGCGTTCACGCCAGCTTTCTCTTGCAGGATGTCGAGCACTGGCTCAACCCCCTCATCGACAAAGCTGATCGCGCCGATCTGGATGCCAACGAACGTTTTGCTCATGAGATGTGTGTCCTGATGGGTGAGGTAAGTACTCAGCGGCTCCCGCGCAGGCGTGGGTCGAGGAAGTCGCGCAGCCAATCGCCCAACACGTTGAGCGAGAGCACGGTCAGCACGATGCACAACCCGGGGAACACCGCCAGCCACCAACTGCCGCCCAAGAGCTGGTCACGGCTTTCCGCCAGCATCCCGCCCCACGTGGGGACGGTCGGTGGCACGCCCAGCCCCAAGAACGAGAGCGTCGCCTCGGAGAGGATGACGCTGGCCACGTTGAACGAGGCGATGACGATGAGCGGAGCGGTGATGTTCGGCAGGATGCCGCGCAGCAAAATGCGGGCGTGATTGGCGCCCATCGCGCGCGAGGCCGTGATGTGTTCCCGTTCGCGCTCGGCGATGGTGCTGCCGCGGGCGATGCGCGCATAGGTCACCCATTGGCCGATGCCCAGCACGATCACCAAGTTGGCCACGCTCTGGCCCAGCACAACCAGCACCATGATCGCCAGCAGGATGAACGGGAAGCCCAGTTGAATGTCAGCAATGCGCATGATGAGGTCGTCCATGAAGCCGCCGAAGTAGCCCGCGATCATCCCCAAACTGATGCCGATGAAACCGCCCAACAGCACCGCCGCCAGCCCGACCGAGATCGACACGCGCGCCCCGTAGATCAAGCGCGAGAGCACATCGCGCCCCAGCGCGTCTGACCCCAGCGGGTAGTCAGGGTTGGGCGTTTCGGCGACGAACACAGGCGGCGTCAGGCGGGTGCGCAAGGACTGTCGATTCGGGTCTTTGGGGGCGATGTTAGGGCCGAACAGCGCAAAGAAGCCGACGATCCCCAAGACAATCAGCGCTAGCAGCGGCCAGCGTGCTTTGAACAGACTGCGAAACGCGCGACGCAGCTCAGAGGGCGCTTCAACCAGCTCATCGACCTGAACGTGAACGGGCGCAGTCATGGAGGGCGTTGTCTGCATACTCAGGTCTCCTGCTAGCCAATGCGAATGCGCGGGTCAAGCTGTGCGTACAATAAGTCTACAATAAGGTTGAGCGTCACAAAAACCAGCGAAAAAATCACAACAGAAGCCTGCACGACGGGGATATCGCGCTGGGTGATGGCGTTGAAGACCAAGCGCCCTACGCCCGGCCAGCTGAAGACGGTCTCGGTGACGACTACGCCGCTGAGCAAGAAGCCAAACTCAAGGCCGAGGATAGTCACGACAGGGATGAGCGCGTTGCGAAACGCATGGCGAAACACCACCACGCGCCCTGACAGGCCTTTGGCGCGCGCCGTGCGGACGTAATCTTGATTCAGCACTTCGAGCATAGCCGAGCGCACCAAGCGCGCATTGCGCGAGAGTGAGAAGGTCGCAATCGTAATCCCGGGCAGGATAAGGTGGCGCAGCGCGTTCGGCAGGTTGTCGATGGCGGTGGCGAAGTCCCCGTTGAGCATCGGCTGCAAGACCGGCACATAGCCCGAGATGGGCAGCCAGCGCAGCGTCAACCCGACGAATAGGATCAACATGATCCCCAGCCAGAAACTCGGGATGGACTGCCCAAACATCGCAAAGAGCATGATGCCGCTGTCGAGCGGCGTGCCGCGCTTCGTCGCTGAGATGATGCCGATGGGGATGGCGAGGCTGATGGCCAGCACCAGCGCGAAGATGGTCAGTTCCAGCGTCGCAGGCAGCCGCTCCAGCACCATGTTGGCGGCGGGCTGGCGGCTGCGCAGGCTTGTTCCCAAGTCGCCGCGCAGCATCCCGCTGACGAAGCTCAAGTACTGCTCTGGCAGGGGGCGATCAAACCCCAGCGCAATCCGCGCCGCGGCGATCTCCTCGCTGCTGGCGCGCTCGCTTACGTAAAGGTAGGTCGGGTCGCCTGCCAGATGGAGCGATATAAACGACAGCAGCGTTACGCCGATGACGACGATGATCGACTGGCTGATTCGGCGCAGGATGTAAGTGGTCATGCCTTCAACGTTCTTTCACAGGGGGCGCGGCTCGCCCAGCGAGCCGCGCCCACAACGGGTCAACGGTGTGCGGCGGCTACTGCGCGAGGCGGGCGTAGTAGGGCAGCACCTTCTCATCACGACGCGCCTGCCACTCGATGCGGTTGCTCACACCGTAGAAGTCCGGCTGGAAGTACAGCAGCAGCCACGGCGGGTCGTTATAGAAGATCTCCAACATGCGGTTGACGTTCTCGCGTTCGGTCACGGGGTCGACGCCCTGCGTGGCATCCCACAGCGCGAACCACTCAGGGTTCTGCCAGTTGGTGTAGTTCGTGCCTGCGGTCGGCGAGGAGAGGTCGGCCATGTCGTAGAGCGCGCTCCACGTCGAGCCGCCTGTGCCGAGGAAGAACATCGGGCCGACGTTCTTCTGACGGATCAACGGCACATAGTCCGAGGCCCAGTCGCGGATGTCAACGGTCGTCTCCACGCCCACGTCCGAGAGGTACTGGGCGATGGCCTGCACCACGGCTACATCGTTGAGGTAGCGGCCCCGCGGCCCCATCAAGACGGTGCGGAAGCGCACGCCATCTGCGCCGCGCGGGTAGCCCGCGGCGTCCAGCAGGGCTTCGGCCATCGCGGGGTCATACGGGTACGGCTCGAGGTTGGGGTTGTCGTTGGGCGGGTTGACCATGCTGCTGGCGCGCTCGCATTCCGTGCCGAGCAGGGCGATGCAGATCGTGGGCACGTCGATGGCGTACTGCAGCGCGACACGGACTTCGGTCTTTTGCAGCGCTTCCCAGCCCGGGCTGTCTGCGAAGGCTTCGCTGAACTGGAAGCCAACATAGATCCGGCGCGTGCCCGCCACGGCCTGCACCTGTGCCGTGCCGCTGTCGTTGATCGCCGTGATCTGATCCGGTGGGACGTTCGCCACGATGTCCACGTTGCCCGCGATCAATTCGGCTACGCGCGTGCTGGCCTCAGGGATCACGCGCCACAGGATGCGCTTGAAGGCTGGCTGACGCAGCGTGAACTCGTCCACGCGTTCCATCAAGACGTACTCGTCACGACGCCATTCGATGAAGCGATACGCGCCGCTGCCGACCGGATTCTCGGCGAGGAAGGCCAGATCGTGCGATTCGTAGTAGTCCTTGCAGTGGATGTACACCTCCGAGAGCAGGCCGAGGCGCAGCGCTTCAGACTGCGGGCCGTCCATGACGATGGTCACTTCCAGTTCGCTGTCGGCGCGGGCATCTTTGTACTTGACTGAGGGCAGCACGAAGCCGACCGTGTTGCCGGTGAAGCCGTTGGCCGGGTCAGCCGCGCGCTGGAACGAGTAGGCCACGTCCTCCGCGGTGAGCGGCTCGCCGTCATGGCAGGTTAGCCCTTCGTTGAGCGTGAATGTCCACTCCGAGCCATCCTCTGACTTGGTGTAGCTGGTCGCCAGATACGGGATGAGCGAACCGTCGTCGTCAATCGAGTAAAGCGTGGCGAACATCATTGCCATGATGTTGGCCTCCGCGCGAGAGCCGATGAGCGCAGGCTCCAGCGCGCCCACATCCACGCTCTGGGCGATCACCAGCGTGTCATCGTCGGGTGCTTGCGCCGACACCGCCAACGGGCCGACCAACGCCAGCGCGCCTGCCCCCACCAGTGTTACCAACCGTTTGAAAGTCTTGTTCATTAGTTCACTGCTCCTACAAACTCAAGCTGCTGCGAAACGGATAGAGAAGCTGCTGGTGAATCGTTCTTTCTGAGCGGCGCGCATCCTCCTTTATATCACGGTCTGTAGCACATCTTGGATCATGACCGGTTGACCGGTCTGGCTGGCGCGGGCGCAAGCTTCCACCATCGCCAGCGACATCACGTGGTCGTGGCCGCTGCATTCCAGCGGGCGGCCATGTGCCACGGCGTCAACAAACGCTGCGAGCAGTCCGCTCGTCTCAGTGATCCACAGTTCATGGGGCGGCAGATCGATCATCGTGAGCTGTGGATCATCGCGGCGGGCATAGCCGAGGCTGCCGAACTGGTCGCGTTGGATGATCACCCCGTCGCGGCACTCTGTGCGCCATTCGAAGTTGGGCTGCGCCCAGTTGGCTTGCCACGTGCCTTGATAGTTCACCAGCAGCGAACGACCATCCCGCGTTTGCAGCGTGATGAGCGCTGCCACGTTGGCATCGCTGGCGTACATGCTCCACGGTGGGTTCCACGTGTGGCACTCCACCTTGATCGGCTCGGCGTCGTACACAAAGCGCATCAGATCAAAGTGGTGGATCGACTGTTCCCACAACATGGGTTGATTCATGGTGAGCGGGTATTTGTTGAGGTTGGGGCGGTGGCCGTCGCGCCAGCGTTCATAGGTGAAACGGGCAAAGTGCGCCGCGCCGACCGTCCCTTCGCGCAGCAGGCGGATGGCAGCTTGGGTGACGGCCAAGTAGCGGAAGTTCAGCCCTACCATGAGCGGCACATCGCCCGCCAGCGCGACCAAATGCGCCGCCTCCTGCACGCTGAGCGCGAGCGGCTTCTCAATCAACATGGGGACACGCCGCGCCGCAGCCGCCCTCACCTGCGCTTCCCGCCCGATGGGCGGGTTGGCCAACACCAGCCCATCGACCACCTCGAGTGCCGCAAGCGCCGCTTCAACGGTGGCAAAGGACGGGCGCGGGCCATACTGCGCCTCAGCGCGCGCTGCAGCGGCGGGGTTGGGGTCGACATACGCGGCAATCTCACAATCGGGCGAGCGGCGGATGACCTCTGCCCAATATGTGCCGCGCACGCCCAAGCCAGCCAACACGATCTGCAGCGTCACGGGGCATTCTCCTGTGTGAGGGTCGTCTCGAGGGCGTGCCGCAGCCCCTCCGCAAGGGGCGTCCAACGTTGGAAGCCGGTGTCGGCGGCCAAGCGCTGATGGCTGAGCCAGCCGCGCCGCGTGAGCGGGGTTGGCGCAGGCGCGGGCGGCGCGATTGTCAGCGTCGGGAGCAGCGCTTGCAGCAGCCGCGCGATCTCCAATGGGGTGGCGCGCTGCTCCGAGGCGAGGTTGTACACAGCGTGCTTGAGCTGCGGTGCGTGAACCAGCGCCAAGATCGCGTGGCCAATGTCACCGACGAACGTCCAATCGCGCGCTGGCTCTTCCACGGGGTGGATGCGTCCTGTCGTCAGCGCGTCGTGGATCATCTGCCCGACGAGGCTGATGCGCGGGCGGGTGGCGCTGGCGCTCTCTTCGGGGCCATAGACGCCGCTCAGCCGCACAGCCACGCAGTCGCGCCCGTGGAGCGTTTTCAACGTGCGACACAACGCCTCCACGCTGGCCTTGACCACGGCATACAGCCCAAGCGGCTGCGTGGGGCGGTCTTCGTCGATGGGGCCGTCGCTTTGCGCGTACACTGCCGCGCTGCTGAAGACGATCACACGGCGCACATCGTGCGCCTGTGCCCACGACAAGCCATGCAGGAACAGCTCCATCTCTTGCTCGAAGTAGGCTTCAGGCGTCAGGCCGATTTCTTCCGGTGCGGCGGTGGTGGCTGCCCCCAAGATGAGCGTGTCAACGCCGCGACAGGGAGGCAGTGCGGCAGCGTCGGCTTCGATCAGCTCGACCGATGAGGCTGCCCAACGCGCCCGCAGCGCAGGTGGGAACTGACGATCCACCGCCAGCACGCGGCAGCCCGCCGCTGCCAGCACGTCTACGACGCTGCGCAGGACGAAGCCGCCAGCTCCTGTGACAAGAACGGTGTATGTGTTGGGCGCGGCGGTCATGATTGAGCTTGGTCAGTTGAGCGTTTGTCCCAATGTTCGGCGATGAGGTCACCCGCCGAGGCGATGTGTTCCTCGAGCAGCCGCACCGAGAGGTCAACGTCGCCGCTGCCGATGGCCTCAACGATCCGCAGGTGGTTTTGGGCGATAATGTTCATGCTGGTCATGCGCCGATTGCTGAGCGCCATCACTTGCCGGACGCGCAAGCTCACGAGGCTCCATGATTGGCGCAGCAGCGAGTGATCGCTCAACTCGATAATCGCATCGTGAAAGTTGCGATCAATCAAGCTAAGCAGGCGAATATCCCCAGCGGTGCTGGCGGCCAGCATTTGTTCATAGATATCGTGGAGGCGCTTTGCTGCGTCAGGGTTGCCTTGCTGGATGATGCGGCGCGCGGCAAAGGTCTCATATACCGTGCGCAGGCTGTACAATTCCTCAACGTCTTTGCGCGTCAGTTCTTTCACACGCGAGCCGTGGTAGGCGATCGTCTCGATCAACCCCTCAGCGCTGAGCTGCTGGAGCGCCTCGCGCAGGGGGGCGCGGCTGATGCCTAGTTGAGTCGCCAAGTCCGTTTCCACCAGCGCCTCGCCCGGCTTCAACTCACCCGTGAGGATGGCATCGCGCAGGATTTCCACGACGCGCTCACGAAGCGGTTTGTTTTGCAGTGTGTTCAGTCGGTTTGACATAAAGGACTCCGCGGAAACGGTCAGCTTGACGAGAAAGCGTTCAAGGGGTACTATCTTGTTGTCGACAGTCTACATTCGATTTTCAATTGAGTATACAAACTGTCGCTGGGATCGTCAAGCAATCCAACGCAAGCAATCCAACGATTGAAGAGTGTCTATTTTCAGGATGACAGTACTCAGGCCTCATCCCCCAATCCCCTTCTCCCGCAGAGAAGGGGGCAGCAGCTGCCGCACGAGGGCATCACAATACGAATGAGCATTGAGGGAGCCACTGATGATGAAGGAACGGTTGTTATGGGACGATTGAACACCAACGAGCAGCATCTGGTCGAAATTGCCGTCTGCGGCGCGATCAGCCAGCCGAGCCTGCGCTACCCGGGTTACACGCTCAACCAGCAGGGGGTGGGCGCAGTGCTCCCGGGGATGTCGGGCGTGGTGTATAACGCCCGCGTGGGCGACCCAGCTTTCGGGTGGGCCGCCGACCATGTGGAGCCGGGCGCGTCCATCGCCAACGCCGACAGCGCCGCCGATTTCGCCCTGCACTACCTGACGTGCATCGGCAACCGCGCCGTGGTCACCAGCGGGCTGGCCAAAGGCGCGGAGGGCATCGTCACCGGCGAACATGCCCGCCTGCTGGTCGACTTCCCGCCTGATGTGGCCGACCTGCTGGCCCCCGGCGATGTCATCCAGATTATCGCCCACGGACGCGGCCTCATGCTGACGGATTATCCTCACATTGAGTTGAAGAAGTGCAGCCCGCAGCTCATCGCCAACATGGGGATTGAGCCGCTGGACGCGCGGCGGATTCGCGTCCCGGTGACGATGGAACTGCCAACGCGCATCATGGGGTCAGGGGCGGAGCTAAACAGCGAATTTGTCGATCAAGACCTGATGACGGGCGACTTTGCGCTGATGGAAGAACTAGGCATCAACAAGATGCGCCTCGGCGATCTTGTCGTCATTCCGGATGCAGATCATCGCTTTGGGCGCGGGTATCGCAAGGGCGCGGTCAGCATCGGGCTGTGCATTCATGGCGATTCTGTCATGACGGGCCACGGCCCGGGCATCCTCACCCTGATGACGTGCCCTGAACCCGCCATCGAATGGGTCATTGACCCCCGCGCCAACCTTGCCACCATCCTCAACATTCGGGAGATTGTATGAGCCTCAACACCAATCGTGACCGTATCATCAGCGTTTCCGTCATGGGGTTGATTGCGTCGCCCGGCTACCCGGGCCTGCCCGCGGAGCCATATCGACTGGACGCGGACGGTCGCCCCTTCTTGCTGCCCGCGTATGGCGGCATTGTCTACAACGTGAGCGTGGGAGACAGCGCTTATGGCTGGCTGGCGGACTGCGTTCACCCGGGGGTGAGCATCAACCTCAAGGATGACAACGGCAACCGCGGGCTGAATCTGCTGGCGTGCGTGGGCAACACCGCCATCGTGATGACCGGGGAGGCGCGCGGCGCGCGCGGCGTCGTCACCGGCAAGAGCGGCCGCTTCAGCGAGCATGTCATCATCCACTTCAGCCGCGCCGACCGCGAGAAGATGGCCATTGGTGATAAGATCAATATCAAGGCGGTGGGCGTTGGCCTTGCGCTGAGCGATCATCCGACTGTCAAGCTCAAGAGCTGCGCGCCGGAGCTGCTCGACGCGCTGGAACTTAGCAGCAGCCCTGACGGCAAGCTGTGTGTGCCGGTGACGGCAGTTGTGCCGCCGCACCTGCTGGGGGCGGGCGCAGGCCTGACGAGCGAAGGCGGCTCGCTCCACATTCAGACGCAGGATCGCGCGGCGGTGGCTGCCGCAGGCCTCGACAAGCTGCGCCTCGGCGACATTGTGGCGCTGCAAGACTTCGACAGCAGTTGGAACCACGGCTATCTGCGCGGCAGTGTGGGGATTGGCGTGGTCGGGCAGGGCGACAGCCCGCGCGCAGGCTACGGCCCGGGCGTGACGCTGCTCATGACATCGCAGGCGGGCGACATTGAGCCTGTCGTCACGGGGAACGTGAACATCGCTGACCTGCTGCATTTGCAACCTTAAATCATCTTATCTTCTTATGGAGGGTGCTTGATGAGTGCGCGGTACATTAAACACATGGCCTTCGCTGTGAAAGACGCTCACGCTGCGTTGAAGACCTATCAGGATCTGTTGGGCGTGGGCTTCGACGCGAAGGTAGAGGACTATCCCAAGTCGCGCAATCGCGTGGCCATCTTCCGGGTGGGGGACGTGGAATATCAGTTGTGCCAGTCGCTGGATGAAGGGGGCCGCTTCGACGCGTGGATTAAAGAGCGCGGCTACGAAGGGCTGCACCACATTTGCTACGCAGTGGATAACATCGACGAGGCGCTGGCGCATGCACAGGCACGGGGCGCAGCGCTCAAAGAGTGCAGCGCCTGCAAGGTCAAAGGCAGCCACCCGCACCCGGAAGGGTGGGTCGCATTTTTGGAGCAAGAGGCCGGCGGCATCGAGCTGGAGCTGATGCAGGTCTACACGCCCGAACAGCTTGAAGAGTACAAGGCCTATAAGGGGATCTGACCATGCCGATTACGCTGGTGCGTGTGCCTGCGGACAAACTGGCGGATTTCACGTACAACGCCTTCCGCGCGATGGGCGTCCCGGAGGACGAAGCGCGCATGTGCGCTCACGGGCTGATGTACAGCGAGCTGCACACGCTCCCCGGGCAAGGGCAGGGTGTGCGGCGGCTGCCCGTGTATTATGAGCGCATCTCGAGGGGCTACATTCATCCCGGCGCCCTGTTTGAGATTGTAAAAGAAACGCCCGCGCTGGCGCTGGTGGACGCTCACAATGGGCTGGGGTCAGCCGTGGCGCAGCGCAGCATGCACATGGCCGCGCAAAAGGCCAAAGTCAGCGGGGTGGGCACGGTTATCGTGCGCAACAGCACTCACTTCGGCTCGTCAGCCGTGCCCGCGCTAATCGCGCTGGACTACAAGTGCATCGGCATCGCCATGACGAACGCTGGCCCAGAGATGGCCCCGTGGGGCGGCGCGACCGGCGCGACGGGGACGAACCCATGGGGCATCGCTGCGCCGACCGGCATGGGCTTCCCGCTCGTGCTGGACATCGCGCTCACGACGGCGGGCAAGGGCATGATGCGCTGGTATGCGCGTGAAGGCAAGAAGATGCCGCTCGATTGGGCGCTGACCCCCGAAGGCTACGAAACAGACGACCCAAACGCCGCGATGGAGGGCTTCTTGTTGGGGATCGGCGGGCACAAGGGCTACGGTCTAGCCGTCATGACCGACGTCATCACCGGTGTGATCAGCGGCGGGGGCTATGGGCTGATGCCCTACAGCAACCCCGCCAAGCAGGACGTGGCCCACACCTTCATCGCCATCGACATCGAATTCTTCATGCCGCTTCAGACTTTTATCGACCGCATCGACCATTTCATCCGCGACATCAAATCTCAGAAGCTGCGCCCGGGCTTCGACGAGATCCTCGTCCCGGGCGAGATTGACTACCGCCGCGAGCAGCACTATCGCCTCAACGGTTGTGAGCTGGACGCGGAGGTGTTCGACCAGTTGCAAGAGCTGGCCGCGACGCTCAAAATATCGTTCCCCTTTGAACGAAAGGTGATTTCATGAGTTCGTTGCAGACTTTGACGCGCCCGCTGGCCGCGCGGGTGGCGAGCTTGCCGCCTGCGCCGACGCTGGCTGCTGCCCTGCCTGCGCCTGAGGCGTCGTTGGTCGAGGCTGAGAAAGCGCTCGACGCCGGGCGCACGCACTACACCGACCGGCCCGGCATCCTGCCGCTGCGCCAGCAGGTGGCCGCCCTGCTGACAGCGGAGGGGCTGCCCATCACCGCAGACGCCATCACGATTAGCTGCGGCGTGATTGAGGGGCGGTTTGTGGCGCTCAAGCAGCTTGCCCCTGCCGCGGGGCGGGTTGCCAGCCCCCAAGCCGACCTGAGCGGGCTGTGCGCCCTGCTCGGCCTGACGCTGACTGATGACCCCACACAGGCCGATGTGATCTACGCGGTGGGGGCAGCAGGCCTGACCGCTGGACTGGCGACAAATGCGCCGTGGATTGTGTGTGAGTATCGGCAGGGTGAAGCCTACCACCTGCCGACAGATCAGGCCGCGCGCGTGGTTGTCATCGGCGAATTTGCCCA
>JBDNCV010000139.1:0-10110 GCA_046719465.1 Anaerolinea sp. | reverse complement strand
AGCTGGATGCGCGATCAGATCGGCGAGCCGCCGCTGCTGCTGCTCGATGAGGTCATTGCCGAGTTGGACAGCAAGCGCCGCGCCTATCTGCTGTCGCAGTTGGGCGAGGACGCGCAGACGCTCGTCACCACCACCGACACAGATGTGTTCCCGCCAGAGTTTCTCGCGCGGGCGGTGGTCTGGCGCGTCCACAACGGGCAGATCGTGCAGGATGTGATGAAGGGGAAGTAGAAAGTGCAAACAGCCAAGGGTGTTCAGCCATTACTTTCCACTTTTAATGGGATTGGAGCCTCCATGACGTTGGAACTGGTCTGCTTGGGGACGGGGCACGGCACGAGCCACGCTTTGGAGGGGCTGCCCAGCACAGCGTTCGTCGTCCAGCGCGCGGGGGAGCCGTGGCTGCTGGTGGACTGCGGCACTGGCGTGATTCGCTCGACGTTGGCGCAAGTCGGCAAGCTGCCGCGCACCCTGTTCATCACCCACAACCACTTGGATCACTCGGGTGAGCTGCCGTATGTGGCCAAAGCGCTGGGAGGCCGCCCGCGCGTGCTGGCCCATCCTGATGTGATCGAACTGCTGCAAACGGTGCGGCTGCACGACGCGCCGACAGATCAAGAGCGCATGATCGCGCAGATCGACTGGGTGGCAGCGGATGAGCAGTCTCAGATCACCCTCGAAGAAGGCTGGCGCTTCACACTCCACCCGGCCCAGCATGGCTACACCTGCTGTGGGTTTGTGCTGTGGCGTGATGAACAGCCCCTTTTCAGCTACAGCGCCGACAGCGGCTACAATGCCGCCTACTACGACTTTTTGAGCCGCGCGCCGATCATGATCGTGGATGCGCGCCCCAACGGCGGGCAGTATCACGCGTCGTTTGCCGAGGTAGAAACGTTCGCGGCGGCGCATCCGCGCCATACCCTGCGCGTGGTGCATCACGGCGGCGCGCAGCACGCCTTCAACGTCCCTAACGTCGCGCTGTGGCAGGTGGGTGACCGGCTGACGATCCCCTGTTAGCAGCCGAACGGGATGCTGATGTTGGGCGGGTCTTCATGCAGGAACAGGTCATAGCGCAGGATGATTGCGCCCGTCACCGGCAGCGGCTCGTTAAACAAGGTGACGTTCTCTACGTTCAAGTTCAAATAGTAGCGCACAACGACGTTCCGCGACGGGGAGACCCACAGCTCGCCCGACATGCCCACGATGCGGCTGTTGTCACCGAATGTTACGTTGGGCAGGTTGAGGTCATCGAGCGTGAAGCTGTACTCCCAGACTTGCTCGCCGTTGACGATCGCGCGGCGCGGCAGGGCTTGCGCCTCACGCACGCCGCCCAACACAGCCCCCGCGATCAAATTGGTGGCCAGCAGCGCCTCCTCGCGGTTGGACACGCACACGCCATCGCGCACGAGGAACGGGTCTTCGCCCAGCAGCACCGCGTCCAGTTGAAGCGGGCGGACATCGGGTTGAAGGGTGGTGCTGATGCTGCTGACAGTGCGGCGCGCTTGCTGGAGCACGTTGGCGGTGGTTTCGCCGCGCGTCTCGGTGGAGGCGAGGCGGGGCGTGCGCGCAAACGTGCCGTTGAAGGCGAACGAGAACTGGGCGCGGTAGCTGTCGAGCTGGTTGAGGTTGGCGTCGATGATCGGGAAGCGCACGCGCTCAAAGCCCGGGGGGGGCGCTTCACGGGTGAGGACGGCGGCGGTGGCGGCCAGTTCGAGCGTCGTCTCGGTCGGCAGCGTGATGACGATCTCGCGCTGGCGGCAGGCCGTCAGCACGAGCAGCAGCACGAGGAGCCTCACCCCTAAATCCCCTCTCCCGTAGAGAGGGGGCTTAGCCTGCGGAGCAGGGGCTGAGGCCACCGCCCGCGCGCTGCGAAACAAGGCTTGGAACAACGCCGGTATCATCGCCACAGGGTTGGACTTTCTGGCTTTACATCTTGTGGGAAATTTTATCTTGAATCCAGCGGGAAGATAATGCTATACTTTGTTGGCCAGCGGGATATCGTTTATCGATAGGTCGCCGGATGTGGCGCCAGTGCCACAGTAGCTCAGTGGTAGAGCAACCGCCTTGTAAGCGGTCGGCCCTCGGTTCAATCCCGAGCTGTGGCTCTGCGAGGTGGCTCGCGTTTAACAACATGAGAAATGGGTCGGTGTCCCGAGCGGCAAAGGGGGGGGTCTGTAAAACCCTTGGCGGGAGCCTTCGCAGGTTCGAGTCCTGCCCGGCCCACTGAACGGCCTCCCTAGCTCAGGGGTAGAGCACTTTCTTGGTAAGGAAGTGGTCATGGGTTCAAATCCCATGGGAGGCTCTCAACTTCATCTTCAACCGATCTGAACAACGAGAGTGGTGAGTTATGGCTAAGAAGGGCAATCGAATTCTGGTCAAGCTGCGCAGCAGCGAAAGCGGCCACATGTACTACACGTTCAAGAACCGCCGCACGACCACCACGCGCTTGGAGCTGCGCAAGTATGATCCGATTGTGCGCAAGCACGTGATGTACAAGGAAACCAAGTAGCGGTAATGCACATAGGGGTGTAGCTCAGTTGGCAGAGTAGTGGTCTCCAAAACCATTGGTCGGGAGTTCGAGTCTCTCCACCCCTGTCCGAAAGACCAGACACCGCCGTTGGGGCGGTGTTTGTGGTTAAGCGGGATTCCGCAAGTGGACACAGCATGCCAGCGTTGGCCGCAGCGCCGACTATGAACAGGAGCAGAGAGCATGACCGAGAACGCAGTTGAAGAAAAGAGCAGCCGCCGCCGCCGCCGCAAAGAGATGGCACAGGCTGCCGCTGCCGCCCCCATCGCGGAGCCAGTCGAGGATGTTGAGGTGCACAGCCCCGTCACCGCGGGCAAGGGCCGCGCGACCCCGGGCCGCCGCACCCACGAGGAGGAGGTGAAGGAAGGCAACTTCTTCACACGGGCGGTCAACGGCCTGCGCGAGTACTTCAGCGATGTGAGCAGCGAGCTGCAAAAGGTGAGCTGGCCGACGCGCGAAGACGCCATCCGCCTGACGCGCATCGTGTTGGTCGTGCTGGTGATTGCCGCGATTGTCATGGGCTTCATCAACTTCGTGTTCGAGCGCTTTGTGGCCTTCGGCATCCAGAACCCGATCGTGTTTGTGGTGCTGCTGGCGGCGTGCGTTGGCGTGGCCTTGTGGGTGTTCCGCGGCCAGAACGCCTCGCGGGGCGGCTACTAGTGGGTAGAGAAGGCAGGCAATGGTAGACGATAAGCGCAGCAAACGCTTCGACCGCAAAGGGGTAGACTACGACGCTGACCCCATCTACATGGACGAAGACGATGACCTGAACATCACGCTGGAGGAGACTACCCCCGCGGCCGACGCGCCTAAAGAGCGTGCATGGTACGTCGTGCACTGCTACAGCGGCTATGAGAACAAGGTCAAGCAAAGCCTCGAACAGCGCATCGGCAACCTCGGCATGCAGGACAAGATCTTCGACGTCATCATCCCCACCGAGGAGGAGATCGAAGTCAAGGATGGCAAGCGCAAGACGGTTGAGAAGCGCGTGTTCCCCGGCTATATCCTTGTGGACATGATCCACGACGAGGCGAGCTGGTTTGTCGTGCGCAATACGCCGGGCGTGACGGGCTTTGTCGGCTTTGAGAAAGAGCCGACCCCCCTAAGCAACGAGGAGGTCAAGCGCATCCTCGACCGGATGAACGACGACCGCGTGCAGTTTAAGGTCAACTTCAAGATCGGCGACCGCGTGCGCATCACCAGCGGGCCGTTCAACGATTTTCGTGGGCGCGTCTCGCATATTGACCCTGACAAGGGCAAGGTGCGCGTCATGGTCGACTTCTTCGGGCGCGAAACGCCCGTCGAACTGGACTTCACCGAGGTCGACAAACAATAATCTAAGAGATGAACCCGCACACTGTGCGGCGCATCTGGCGGCAGGGCAGGCACACCCGCGCCGCCTATCCGCATGTCCGATAACGAGCGAGAGGTAAACCAATGGCCAAGAAAGTCAAAGCAGTGGTGAAGCTGGCGATCAACGCTGGCAAGGCCAACCCCGCGCCCCCAATTGGCCCGGCGCTGGCGCAGCACGGCATCAACCTGATGGCGTTCTGCAAAGAGTACAACGCCCGCACCGCGAACCGCATGGGCGAGGTCGTTCCGGCAGAGATCACCATCTTCACCGATGGATCGTTCAAATTCATCCTGAAAAGCCCGCCCACGTCCTTCTTGTTGAAGAAGGCTGCTGGTGTGCAGCGCGGCGCACGCAACCAACTGACGGAAACGGTGGGGCGCATCAAGCGCTCGCAGATCGCTGAGATCGCGCAGATCAAGCTGGCGGACACCAACGCCATCGACCTTGACGGCGCGATTCGTCAGGTCGAGGGTACAGCGCGCCAGATGGGCTTGGAAATCGTCGATTAGTCAACCAATTCACAGCGTGGCAGGGCTGCGGCCCGTCATGACCACAAGGAGAACACCCTATGGCCAATAAAGGCAAACGCTACGAAGCAGCACTGAAGGAATTCAAGCGCGATCACTACTACCCGCTTGAAGAAGCCGTCGCGCTCGCCAAGAAGATGGCGACCGCCAAGTTCGACGAGACCATCGAGATGCACTTCCGCCTCGGCATCGACCCACGCCAGAGCGACCAGCAGGTGCGCAGCACCGTGATGCTGCCGCACGGCCTCGGGAAGACGGTGCGCGTGCTGGTCTTTGCGGAGGGCGAAGATGCCCGCGCCGCGGAGGCCGCGGGCGCTGACATCGTGGCCGATGAACAAACCATCGCCCGCATCCAGAATGAAGGCTTCCTCGACTTTGACGCGACGATTGCCGTGCCCGCCATGATGGCGAAGGTCGGTCGCGTGGCGCGTATCCTCGGCCCCCGTGGTTTGATGCCGAACCCCAAAGCGGGGACGGTCGTCCCAGCGGGTGAGCTGGCGCGCGTCATCCAAGAGCTGAAGGCCGGTCGTCTTGAATTCCGCAACGACAAATCGGGCAATGTGCACCTGCCGGTGGGCAAGGCCAGCTTCGACCAACAGAAACTGGTCGAGAACGCCAAAGCCGCCTTTGATGCTGTGGCTGCGATGAAGCCCAGCGCTGCAAAGGGCGTCTACATGCGCCGCGTCGTCGTCGCCTCCACGATGGGGCCGGGCGTGCGCGTCGCGCTCTAACGTCTCTCGCTCTGACGTCTCAAGAGGCCGCCCTGCGCGGCCTCTTGGCGTTTCTGCCCCTTGAAAAGCGCCGCTCTAGTTTCTATACTAATAAGCAGCGGGCAGTTAGCTCAGTTGGTAGAGCACTCCTTTGACGTGGGAGTGGTCAGAGGTTCGAGTCCTCTACTGCCCATCCAGCGCCTTCCACGGGCGCTTTTTTGTTGATGCATGCAGCACCTGCCTTATTTGCAACGTCAATGTCGATCCACGATAAACAAGGTACAATAGCGAAAATCGTGGAAGTAAAGCGACATGGCTGAATCAACGGTTGAACTCCACCTTCCTGCTGAGATTTATGAGCGCGCTAAACAGATCGCTGCAGCCACTAATAGGTCAGTGGAATCTGTGTTGCTCGATGGGTTGGCCTTGCTGTTCGGAGCCTTACCCAATTCAAAAATCTCGCCTGATCGGCTCAATGCGTACACGGATGAACAGCTTTGGGCAATTGTGCATCAGCGGTTGGCATGGCCGCAGGATACCCGTCTGCGTGAACTTGCAACGCTTGGCAAACAAGGGCAGCTCACCGATGATGAGATCGCAGAAATGGAGCGGCTGGTTGACCTTGTGGATCATCAAATGCTCCTGCGATCAGAAGCGCTGCTGCTGCTGAAGCAGCGCGGCCATGATGTTGAGGGGAAGCTCAAGCTCGGCGCATAATGGCTTATATTTCTGAGCAGTTGCGCCAACAGATCGTGGAGCGTGCGCAAGGCCGCTGTGAATACTGCCAGACCCAACAAGTCATTGTTGTATCGATGGAAATCGATCATGTCGTGCCTGCGTCTGTGGGTGGTGAGACGACTCTGGCCAACCTCTGTTTGGCTTGTGTCGGGTGCAACAGCTTCAAGCTGGATTCACAGATGGGCACAGACCCAGAAACAGGTCAGCAGGCTCCTTTGTTCAACCCCCGTGTTCAGGATTGGCACGATCACTTCCAATGGAGCGATGACGGCTTGTATATGGTCGGTGTATCGCTGGTTGGCCGCGTCACAATTGCCCGTCTCAAGATGAACCGCGAAGTAATGGTGGAAGCTCGACGACGCTGGGTGATGGCTGGATGGCATCCGCCTCATTCAGGCAGGTGATGGTTGACGTGTCAAGGCACGCGTGTGGCCTTTGTGCCGAGCCTCACCCCAGCGCGCCGGGCAGCACCCGCCAGATCACGTAGAACGCCAGCGCTGCTAGCCCCAACGGGGCAGCTAACCCCAGCCACGGCCTGCGGAGGCGCTGCGCCAGCGCGTTGATCCCCAACGCCAGCCACAGGCTGAACGGGAACAACGCGCTGAACAAATAGCGCCCCTGAAACTGCACAAACTGCGTGTTGTAGTAGAGGAACACTAAGACAGCCAATATGGCCACGCTCAACAAGATGAGGTGTGCGTCGCGGCGGTCGGGCTTGAGCGGCGAACGACTGCGCCCAAGCCACAGCCCAACCGCCGCCAGCAGCATGATCGCCCCTGCGTAGACGTAAGCCAGCGACTCGCCCTCGAAGAAGAGGTTGTGCATCGGCACGCCCATCCAGCCGAACTGCCCCCAGAAGCTCTGGAAGGTGGTGGTTTTAAGCTGGATGAGGTAATCAACTGGGCCGATCTGTGCGATGAGATCCGCCGTGCGAAGCTGGCCGACGACCACGTCATCGTGCGCGCGCAGGCCCATGATATCTGGGAAGCCATAGGTATGGATGTTGCGCCCGAACCAGAACAGCGCGAAGCCGCCCGCCGCCAGCGCGATGATCAGCAGAGGGCGCACGAGCTGCGGCCAGCTCGCCCGTTCAGATCGCCAGCGCAGCAGCACCGTCAGCAGGACGACCGCCGCCATGAAGTAGATCGTTGTCTTGGTCAACACGACGACGCCTAACCCCAGCCCTAGCCACGCCGGATGCACGTCCCCGCGCAGGCGATAGCGCAGGCATCCATACAGCAGCGCGCTCATGACCACCCCGGCCAGCGCGTCGTTGTTGACGCTGCCGAGGATCATCAGGTGCTGCGGCAGGAAGGCGATGAAAGCCACTGTCCCCAGCACCACCCACAGCGCGTTAGGGTACAGCAGGCGCGCGGTGGCAAAGGCGATGCTGAGGGTGAACAGCCCCAAAAACGCCGAAAAGAGCCGAAGCGCGGTCAAGCTCCCATCGGTCAGCATGTAGATAGGTGCGGCGAGCCAGTAGTAAAGCGGCGGCTGATGGTCTTCGTACTCGATGGCGGGGATGGCGGCGGTCAGCTCCCCTTGGAAGCGCTCTGCCTTGAGCTGCTCGAGCGTGGCGTTGTCCCAGTCCCCTTCCTCGATGATCGGCAGCAGCGTGCCCTCAGCAACTTGGCGGACGTAATTATAGTGGGCGGGTTCATCTGGCGCTTGCCATGCGGGCGTGCGGAGGGCGAAGAGCGTCACCAGCACGGCATACAGCACCGGCACAAGCAGGAATTGGCCAATGGGTCGTCTCATGGTTAGAGCAGTTCAGCGATGGCGGCCAGCAGATACGGGCGGCTGATGGGCTTAGGGAGGTAGCCGTCGCAGCCTGCCTCGAGGTAGCGTTCGCGGTCGCCGAGTTCATCGTTGCCGGTCAAGCTCAGGATGGGGGTATTGCTGTGGGCTTTGAGGCGGCGCGCGACCTCATCGCCCTGCACGTCCGGCAGGTCGATATCGAGGATGATGAGGTCGTAGTCGTTAGTTTTAGCTAGGCGGATGCCTTCCAGCCCGGTCATCGCACCGGTGAAGTGGTAACCGGCGTGCACCAAGATCTTGCCAATGAGTTCAAGGTTATCTGCGTCGTCATCAATTGCCAGAATGCGTCTCATACGTGCGTCGTGCGTCCACTATGGCTGTGATCAGGTATGTCTCAGCGGCGCTTATTTGACGACCCGCCGCCACAACCGCTTTAGACGCTCATTATAGACGACATCGCGCGGGGTTTGACAGGTGTTGAAAAGGGTGGCGCTGGCGTTCAGGGCGTCGTCGCTGGCGGTGTGTTGGCCTTGGGCGTGCAAGACCTCGGCCAGCAGGCGAAGGGCGATGGCCTGCCCGTAGAGGGCGTCGTTGGCGATGGCCTGCGCCAGCGCGGCGCGCGCCAGCGCCTCGGCCTCGTCAAGCTGGCCAGAGCGCAGCCGCAGCCCGATCTTCAACTCGGCCAGCCAATCGCCGAAAATCACCCCGCCCGCTTTGCGCTTGAGCGCTTCCTCATAGGCAGCCTCGTGCGGGCGCGCCTGTTCGATCTGATTGGCGCGCAGCAGCAAACTGCCGTGCAGCAGGTGATACAGCTCGCCCAGCAGCACGTCGTTCAGGTCATCCAACCGTTCGGCGATGAGCGAGGCTTCCACCAGCGCGATCGGAAGCTGGTCGGTGTAGGCGTACAGCCAGATGCGCAGCAGGCGCGCCGCCGATCCCGCAATCGGCACGCCCTGAGAGCTGGCGCTGGCAATGACTTGGCCGTAGCGGTCGAAGGCTTCCTCCACGTGTCCCAACATGCCCATAGTTAAGGCGATATAAGTCTGCGTGAGCAGGCGCTCGCGTTGGTAGCTGGCGACGTCAAGCCCTTTCATCAGCAGGGGCAGCGCCTCGTTGAAACGCCCTTGCAGCATCAGCGCCCGCCCGCGCAGCGCGTCTGCCCGTTGGACATCGTTAGGTTGCCCTAATTCCTCGGCGAAGGCGCGCATTTCCTCCGCATAGGCGAGGGCGCGCGCATAACGCCCCGATTGATAGTTCATCCGCACCCAATAATCGTAGAAGGTGATGAGCAGGGCGCTATCCGCAGGGGCAAGGCGCGACCGATGCTGCTGAAGGAAGGCATAAGCTGATGTGACTTGTTCGACTGCCTTGAGCGGCACGCCGATCAGGTTGGTGAGGCGGGCAAGTTCGATCATCGCCTGCACGTAGCGGCCAAAGGGCAGCTCATCCAGCGGCATGCGCTCCAGCGCTGCGATGGCCTGCGTCTGGTAGGCCATCGCATCCTCAAAGGCGAAGGCGCGCTCGGCGACCGTGGCGGCGCGCATGGCGGTGTTGGCCTCGCGCTCGTGCTCGCCGCTCTCGTGCCAGTGGTGCGCCAACTGTGGCAGGATCGCCTCGCGCTCGCCGTAGTGAGTGGTCATCACCTCGGCAACTTGGCGGTGAAGGCTGCGCTTGTGCGCGGGGTCGAGATGCGCCAGCAGCGACTCGCGGATTTTGTCATGGGCGAAGCGCCACGTGCCCTCATGATGGTCGAGCACGGTGAACGCGCAGTCGCTCAGCCACAAGTCGAGGTCATGCTCAGGGAACAGGCGCTTGAGCAGCTCAAGGTTGATCTCCCGCCCGATGACCGCCGCCGCCTCCAGCGTGGGCAGGTTCTCCTCCGGCAGCAGGCTGATGCGGTAACGAGCGGCTTGGTCGATGCCTTTGGTCAGGATGGTGGACGGCAGCGTCTCGGGGGTGATGTGCAGCGTATCGCCGACTTGTTCGACCAGCGCTGTCAGCACCTCTTGCAGGAAGAAGATATTGCCCTCGGTGTGCTGCGCCAGATACTCCACGAGGCGCGGGTCGGCGTGGCCCAGCATTGACTCCGCAAGGTCGGCGATCTCGGCATGGTTGAAGCGCTGCAAGCGGATCAAGCGCAGGCTGCGCAGCGCCTGTGAGGGGAACAGTGACTGCTCATCGCGGAAGGTCGTCAGCAGCAGCAGCGGCGTGCCGCTCAAAGCGCTGCTGAGGCGGCCCAAGAGCTGCTGACTTTCCGCGCCGGCCCATTGAATGTCCTCCAAAATCAGCAAGGTGGGCACTTTAACGCGCGCGAACAGGTTCACGATGACGGTGAACAGGCGCTCTTGCGTGCTGCGGATGTTGGTAGCAACCTGCGGCAGGATCGGGCGCCCAATGATGTCCTCTAGGTCAGGGATCAGCAGGTGCAGCAGGGCGGCTTCATCGTCGTTGATGTTCATCAAGAAGCACAGCCAGCGCAGCGGGTCTTCCCACATTTGA
>JBDNCV010000138.1:0-10282 GCA_046719465.1 Anaerolinea sp. | reverse complement strand
CCCGTGAACGTTCCGCCAGTCGTCACCGAGCCGTTCGACATCGCCGTACAGGTCGAAACGGGCTTGCCAGACAGCGAGCAGTTGATCGTGTTTCTGCAAAATGGCGAGGTGGTGCAGGCCAGCCGCTCGCCCATCTATACGCTGGTCGCGCCCGCCCTGCCGCCGGGCATCTACAACATCACCGCGCAGCTTCGCAACCAAGATAACATCGTCTTTGCGACGACGCCGGGCAGCCTGACGATCAACACCCAGCAGCAGCTCACCCTTACAGTGGTGGAGGGCAGCCTCGCCAACCTCGACGCGCCGCTGCGCCTCAACGCGCAGACCACCTCGACGCTGCCGCTGCCGGACGTGCGCTTCACGCTCAGCCGCGCGACCCAGCCGACCGAGGCGCGCCCGCTTGGCGCAGGGAGCGCCCCCACCGTCAGCGGTCTGGCGAGCTTGTCGATTGCCTCGCTGCGCCAAGAGATCCAGCGGCACTTCCCCGATGCGCAGGCCGACGAGGCCTTCTTGATCGGCGCAAGCATCCCCGCGCCTGTTGCAGGGCAACCCGCGCTGGCCCTCGCTGAGCCGCTGACGGTCACCTACAGGCCGCTGCCGCCCCCACCGTTCGACACCGAGCTGGCCTTGATCGTCGTGCTGTGTGTGGCGCTGTTCCTGCTCAACGTGATCGCCTTCCAGCGTGTGCGCCGCGCGCGCATCCGCCGCATGATCGCCCGCCCCGACGGTTACGACCTGCCCAACCGCCTGATGGCGGTGACGGTGTACCGCGACGCGCTCAAGCACACGGTCACGCTCACCCGTAAGACGATGACCATCGGGCGCGGCAGCGCCAACGACATCAACATCGGCGACGACAACAAGGTGTCGCGCCAGCACGGGGTCATCATGTGGCGTCGCAACGACTGGTACTACAGCAACCGCAAACCCGATGTCTACGTGCGCATCGGCGGGCGGCGCGTGCGCGGCTACAAGTTGATGCGTCTAGAGCCAGTCACTGAGATTGAGATGGGCGACGCGCGCGTGTTCTTCCACACCAACTCGCAGCAAGACATCTCTGAGCTGACGCGCACTAACCTGTGATGGAAGGCAGCCCACGCCTCTACCTCGGCGCGGCTTACACCAGCGCCAGCCTGCTCTACAACTTGAGCCTTGACGCGGCCACGTCCTGCGCGGCGCTGGCGCGCGCAGCGGCACGTCAAGCAGGCTTGGAGCCAACCGCCACGCTGGAGCTGGCCGTGCCGCTGCCGCTCAGCAGCCACCTGCTGGAGCGCGCCGCGATGACCGGTGACCGCCTGCTCATCCAGACAGCGCCGCCGCGCCCTGCCTCATGGCAAGCCCAAAGCGACGGCCAGCCCAGCGTGAGTGTGCAGTGCGGCGAGCTAGAAGTCACCGTCAGCGGCAAGACCAGCGTAATCGTCGGCAAGGCGGGTGCGATGGGCACACCTGACGTCGACCTCAGCCTGCCCGCGGCGCACACCCCGAGCGACTTCATCGCCGAGCAGTGCCTTGAGCTGCGCTATCAGCCGGATGAGCGCTGCTGGTACGCGCTGCGCCTCGGCCAGACGCGCATCCGTCTTGATGAGTTTGAGCTGTCGCCGCGCGTGCCGCTGCGCCTCAGCGCTCAGACCCAACTCCAGCTCTACCCGCCGAGCGGTGGACTGCTGCCTGCCGAGCGCCGCCTCGCCACGCTGAGCATCCACGCGCAGGCACATCACACCCTGCCCGCGGATGATCTGTTGAGCGCGGGGGCGTTCACCGCGCGCGTCCTCATCGGCACAGAGCACCCCCTCGGCATCTTGGAGCTGCAAGGCGCGCTGTCGGTCGACACGATTGCACGGCGCGCTCTTGCTCACCACGGCCACCCGCTGCCGCCGCGCTTAAAGTGCTACCTGCTGCGCCTGCTCCCGCCCGATCAACCGGTAAGCGCGGCGCTGACGAGTGGGGATGCGCTGTTCTATCTGGCGCGCGACCTTGAGACCATCCGCAGCGTGCTTTACCTGCGCTCGGTCGATCACAGCAGCGTCTACACCCTCTACGGCAGCGCCAGCAGCGCGGGCTTCCAGCTCGGCATGCGCTTGCAGCAGAACACGCCCGACCCCGCGCTCGACGTCGATCTCTACGACCTGCTGCCCCAGCCCATGCCGCCCTCAGCCCTGCCGCACCTCGGCTATGTGTGGGTGCAGTTCTATTATGAGCCGGAAGTCAACACGTGGTGGATCAGCAGCACGGCGCACCCTATGCCCGTTTTCTTGGATGGCCGCCGCCTCAGCAGCACGCCCGTCCGCATTGCTGATCAGCGCGTGCTGAGCATCGGCATTGAGGGGACAGCTTTGATCTTGCGCTTCGTGCTGGCGTTGAGCGCGCGCTAACCGCCGATGATCACCGTTGGGGCGCACGGCGGCAAGATCCTTCCTAGTGGCGCTGGGCCTGCATCTTGACACGTGTTGCACGTGTCACCCATACGCGCCGCTGGCTTGCCGTTGATCAGCACTGTGGTTGACCCCATGACGACTTGCCCAATGCCGGTCGGCGGCACTTGGAACGGCCCGCCCTGCGGCACATGTACCATCACCGCTTGGCTGCCGAGCGTGGCTGCGGGCGCGCCGCCGATCAATACATTCGTGGAGCAGTTCAGCGTGATCGCCGCGAGGAAGGGATGCGGCAGCGGGGTCGGCACGGGGCCGCCGGGGGTTGGGATCATCACCGTGTGGATGTCTACTGCTTGGATCATGTCGCCCAATCGCGCCGCAGGTGGCATCTTCTCTTAACTCCTTAAAAATTCGACTTTTCCACAACAATGTAACTCAATTAGACACTTTAAGAGTATAAAAAACTTGTAAAAAATTGTGATTGCAAGGTACATGCTGCTGTAAATGAGAGTACACTGAGATCACACGAAAGGTCAAATATTGAAATGAAGTTCAACAACCTTGAGCAGTTGGCGGCGGGTTTACGCTACATGGACAGCGTGATCTTCAACGCAGTTACCCGTGCTCAAGAAGCGGGTTTTGATCCTGCTAATACCCTGCGTGGGCTGGTCATCACCGACGAGGATGCACAGTTCTTGGCGGCAAAGGAGCCGCTGGCGGCCATCTGGGGGAGCGATGGGGTCGTGCCGACCTTCCCCGCTGCGCTGCGCAGCGAGGATTCCCCACTGGCTGACATGGGCTACATCTTCGGCTTGAGCGACCTTGACCTAGCAATTGTCCTCGTGTGCTTCGCAGTTGAGATCGACCAGCGCTATGAGCGGCTCTACGCCTACCTGCAAGACGACGTGACGCAGCGCCGCCCCACCGTCAACCTCATCATGAACCTGCTCGGCGGCACTGTGCGGGAGCGCTTCCAAGTGTGGGAGCGGCTCGGCCCGGAAATGCCGCTGCGCCAGTTTAACTTGCTGGACTGCCTGCCCGATCCCACCCGCCCGCACAGCACCTTCATCACCCACCAAGTCAAGCTCGACCGCCGCACGGTGATGTTCCTGTTAGGCAACGACGAGATCGACGAACGCATCCAGCACGCGGTTCATCTGCTGCCAGTGCCTGCCGCGCCACAGCGCCCATCCCCTGTGGCTGAGGCCCTCGCGCCCTACGCCGACAACCATCAGCCCCCGCTGCTGCTGCTCTATGGGGAGGACGACGCTGCCAAGGCCGCCGACGTAAGCGCCTTCTGCGCCAGCCTCAACCTGCCTGTCATCCGCGTTGACCTGCACAAGTTGGCCCACGCCGACATGCCGCTCGAAACAGCGTGGGGCATCACGCTGCGCGAGGCGCTGTTCCATGGGGCAGCGCTCCTGCTCGACCAATGGAGCGCCGTGCTCGATGAGCGCTCGCGCCCCAACGAGCGCATCTGGCGCGACATCGTCGGGCTGAACCGGCTGGTGTTCATCAGCGCTGCGCAGCCGTGGGAGCCGCTCGATGAGCTGCGGCAGCGGCGGCTGCTGCGCCTGCCTTATGCCTTGCCATCTTACAGCGAGCGCATCCAGCTTTGGCAGCAAAGCCTCCACAATTTGGGCATTCACCTGCCCGCCGCCGACATCGCCGCCGTGTCCAACAAGTTCCGCCTCACCACCGACCAGATCGCGCGCGCCGTCCAAGCGGCTGCTGACTGGGCGGCGACGAAGGGGCGCGCCTTGCAAGTTGACGACCTGATCCAAGGGGCGCAAGCCCACGCCAGCCTGCGCCTTGATCAGCTCGCCCAGCACATTCAGCCGCGCTACAGCTGGCATGACCTCATCCTGCCACCCGAGCAGACCCAACAAATCCGCGAGTTGATCGACCGTGTGAGCTACGCCGCCACCGTCCACACCGAATGGGGCTTCGGCGCGAAGGGCGCACCCATCCGCCGCGTGAGCGCCCTGTTCGCTGGGGAAAGCGGCACAGGTAAGACGTTGGCCGCCGAGGTGATTGCCCATGAGCTGGGGCTGGTCATGTACAAGATTGACCTGTCATCCGTCGTGAGCAAGTACATCGGCGAGACGGAGAAGAACCTCAAGACGATCTTCGACGAGGCGCGCGCGGGCAACGCGATCCTGTTCTTCGACGAGGCCGACGCGCTCTTTGGCAAGCGCTCCGAGGTCAAAGACGCGCACGACCGCTACGCCAACATTGAGGTGGCCTACTTGCTCCAGCAGATCGAGAACTACGACGGCGTCGCCATCATGGCCACCAACCTGCGCCAGAACCTCGACGACGCCTTCACGCGGCGGCTCGACTTTGTGATCGACTTCCCCTTCCCCGATCCCGAATACCGCCAGCAGATCTGGAAAATTCACTTCCCAAGTCGCGCACCCATTTCACCAGATGTCGATATAATAGAAATTGCAGAACGTTACAGACTGGCAGGGGGGAACATTCGGAACGCAGCGCTGGCCGCCGCTTTCCTTGCAGCCAGCGAGAACAGCAGCATCACAATGCAGCACATCAAGCGGGCCGTCCGGCGCGAACACCAGAAGATGGGTCGCCTGCTGGATACAGTGAGGGACTAGGGCATGATCAACGATCTAGACACAACGCTTGAGCGCATCGTGTACAACGTGGGCAACATCCCGCGGACGGAAGTCGATATCTCATTCGAGCAGCCCAACCGTGAGTGGTCAACTCGTTTGAGCCGCCCCACCCTCAACTTGTGGGCGTTTGACCTGCGCGAGAACCTCAAACTGCGCCCCAACCCGATGCAAGTCCAGCCGAAAGATGCCCGCACCGCGACCGTCTACAACCCTCCGCTGCGCATCGACATCAGCTACTGGGTGAGCGCGTGGGCGCGCCGCGTCGAGGATGAGCACAACCTGCTGTGGCGCGGGCTGGCAGCCCTTAAAAAGACACCCACTATCCGACCAACTGACGCACAAGGTGAGCTGCGTTACGCCAACCTCGATATCCCGTTGAAAGTGGCCCTCCCCGGTGAAGGGGCCATCAACATTTCCGACCTCTGGGGTGTGCTAGACAACAGCATGAAACTCGGTTTCTTGGTCGTTGCCACTGTCGAACTCGACATGGCCATGGCCGTCGACACCCCGCTGGTGCTGGAACAGACGCTGCGCGTGGGGCAAAAAGCCAGCCGCGCCGAACAGCGTCTTGCCACCATCGATGTAGAGTTCACCAAGAAAGGAGACCCCGCCACGCAGCCCGACGACCCTGAAGAGTAATTGTTAGCTTTCACTAGTTGTCCATACAGGAGGAATTGACATGCCCAATTATCTATCGCCCGGCGTCTACATGGAAGAAGTCGACCGTGGCACTAAGCCGATTGAAGCGGTCGGCACAGCTGTGGCGGCGTTCGTAGGCTACACGGAAAAAGCTGAAGATGTTAAGAACGGTAAGACCGTTTCCCTCGTGGGTAAAGCCACCCTCGTCACCAACTGGTCGCAGTATGTTCAGAAGTTTGGCGGCTTGATCCCGGGGGCCTATACCCCCGACGCCGTCTATGGCTACTTTGCCAACGGAGGTTCGATCTGCTACGTCGTCAGCGTTAAGACGCTGGGCGCAGGCGCAAGTGATGCTACCGTTAAACCAGCCACGGCAGCTGTCCCCAGCCTCGCCGATAAGCGCCGTAACTTGCTGGAGTTCAAGGCGAAAGAAGCTGGCGCCACCGGCAACAAGATCGAGGTTGAGGTCAAGGCTGCCCCCGCCGAGGAAGGCAAAGAGCCGCCGAGCACCTTCACTTTGAACGTCAAAGTCGATGGCAGCGTTGCCGAGACCTTCCCGAATGTCACCCTCAACAAGGGCGAGAACAACGTCCAGTCAGTCGTCGCTGCCAAGTCCAAGCTTATCACGGTGGAAGTCGTCAGCACGGCCAAGGGGGACATCTTGCCCGTCGACGGCACGTACCCCCTCTCCGGTGGCAAGGTTGAGACGAAAGCCATCACCCTTGACGACTATCAGGGGAACGCAGCCGAGCGCCGCGGCATCGCCGGCCTCGAAGCGCTTGACGATGTGACGATGATCTGCGCCCCTGACCTCATGATGAGCTACCAGAACGGCGAGATCGACATGAAGGGCGTACAGTCGGTGCAGCAGTCGATCATCGACTACTGCGAGCTGGTGCGCTACTGCTTCGCCATCCTCGACGCGCCGCCCGGCCTCATGCCGCAGGAGATTAAAGAGTGGCGCATGCAAGTCAACTACGACACGACCCGCGCCGCGCTCTACTACCCGTGGATCGAAGTCCCCAACATGACCGGCGAAGGCGGCACAACCCGCTTGATCCCGCCCAGCGGCCACATCGCCGGCATCTACGCCCGCACCGACAACACGCGCGGCGTGCACAAAGCGCCCGCCAATGAGATCGTGCGTAACTGCGTTGGGCTGGAAGTCACGGTCACGAAGGGCGAACACGACCTGCTCAACCCGATCGGCGTCAACGTGATCCGCAGTTTCCCCGGGCGCGGCATCCGCGTGTGGGGCGCGCGCACCCTCTCAAGCGATGCAGCGTGGCGCTATATCCCGGTGCGCCGCCTGTTCAACATGATCGAGGAGAGCATCGAGCGCGGCACGCAGTGGGTCGTGTTTGAGCCGAACGATCAATTCCTGTGGAGCCGCGTCCGCCGCGATGTCTCGGCCTTCTTGAAGATGGTGCACCGCACGGGCGCGCTCTTTGGGGCCACGCCGGAGGAGGCCTTCTACGTCAAGTGCGACGCGGAGACGAACCCGCCAGAGGCGCGCGACCTCGGCCAGTTGGTGGTTGAAATCGGCATTGCGCCCGTCAAGCCTGCCGAGTTTGTCATCTTCCGCGTTAGCCAGTGGTCGGCCAATTCATAATTGATTTTCGTAAGGTATAAGTCATCAAAGGAGTTCAACCATGGCAACAACGAAAGACGCACTGACCGGTGATCCGCTCGTCGGCGCACACTTCAAGGTCGACGTTTCGGGCAAGGCGACAGGCTTCTTTACCGAGGTGAGCGGCATCGGCTCCGAGACGCAGGTGATCGAACACAAGATCACGCTGGAACAGCAAGGAACCGGCTTGATTCGCAAAGTCCCCGGCCTGCTGAAGTGGAACGACATCACCCTCAAGCGCGGCATCACCGCCAATATGGACTTCTACGACTGGCGCAAGCTGGTGGAGCAAGGCAAGGTGGATCAAGCGCGCGTGTCCGTCACCATCACCATGATGGCGCAGGATTACACCCCCATCGCCGAGTGGACGCTCGAAAACGCATGGCCGAGCAAGATCACCGGCCCGTCGATCAAAGCCGACGCCAACGAGATCGGCATCGAAGAGCTGACGATCGTCCATGAGGGCATCACGCGGACGATGTAAGACGACTTAGCCCATGCAGACCGAATTTCCGTTCGAACTGCCGCGGGGCTTCATCGACGCAAACGGCCAAGTGCATCGCGCAGGCATGATGCGCTTGGCCACCGCCCGCGATGAGCTTGCCCCCCTGCGAGACCCACGCGTGCGCAACAATGAGGCGTATCTCGTGATCTTGTTGTTGTCTCAAGTCATCACGCGCTTAGGGACGCTCACACGGGTCACGCCGGAGATGCTTGAAGGTTTCTTCGCCGCGGATATCGCCTACCTACAGGACATGTACCGCCGTATCAACGACGTCGAGATCCCGACCGTGCAGTGCATCTGCCCCAACTGCGCCTATGAATTTGAGGTGGAGATCCCCATCCCGGGGGAATTTTGAGCTACCCCCTTGATCGTCTCCACAAGGAGGTAGCCTTCATCGCCAAGACGCTCTCATGGGGACACGACGAACTCGTTAATATGACGCACTCTGAGCGTCGGCGTTGGGTGCAGCAGATTCAGGCGCTCCAGCAGCGCGCCCGTCAGCGACCCAGAGAAGGATAAGCGACCATGGCGAAATCATCAGGATCAACACCGCGCCGCGTCGTGCTCACCGATGCACTGGCAGAGAAGGTGGCCAAGCGCGTGCTGGAACTGCTGCGCGAGACCACCCGCCGCGAGAGTGAGCGTCGTGGCCAAACAACGCGGAGGAACCCATGAACCCGATCAATCAAGCGCTGGGGATGATGGTTCCTCAGGAGTGGTTTCAATCGTTTTACTTTGTTATCGCCGTAGACAACATCAAGTATGGGGCCTTCAGCGAGTGTGTGCTGCCCAATTTGACCGTCAAGACGGAAGACGTGCGCGAGGGCGGCCAGAACACCTACACCCACAAGCTGCCCGTCAACGTCGATGTGGGCACGTTCACGCTCAAGCGCGGCATCACGCGCGACCTGTACTTCTTACGCTGGTATTTGCAGGTGATGAACGGTGACATCGCGCAGGCCACGCGCACGGTGACCGTCCTCACCTACGATTCGCTCAACGTCCCGCTCGCCACCTACACGTTCGCCCGCGCCTATCCCACCAAGTGGAAAGGCCCCTCGCTCAAGGCGAGCGAATCCGCTATTGCTGTTGAGGAAATCGAATTTGTGCATCACGGCTTTGAGGTGATGTGAGCTGTCTATGTTGGTGAGGACTTAAGCTTATGGCACGCCTTCCACGTCTGACGATTGGCGCACGCATGTTACAGTTCGCTCAGCGCAAGCTCGGCACCTATGCCAGCAGCGGCGTGACCCCTGTTCCGCCTCGTGTCCGCCAGCGCGGCGTGCGCTCCGGTGAGTTTGACGCGACCCTCAGCACCATTGAGGATGCGCCCACCATGAGCGCCGAGCTGCCCGAGACCGCGCCGCCGATCCAGCGCGCGCCACAAGCCCTCACCCCGCCGCCCGCGGCCCAACCGCGCGCAGGCATGACGATCATCAACCCCGAAGCGACCGAATACGCCGCCGACGATCCCGACTTCCAGCGCTTGCAGCACATCATGCGCATGCACGAGCAGCGGCGTCAGGAACAGCTTCAACGACAAGCCGAAAAACAAGCCGAACACCCTGAGCTTGTGCCCAAGCCGTCCAGCAATCGGGGGATTCGTCGGCGGGCTGCGTTCGACTATGTGAACACCGAAGCCATCCGCGATGACAGCGCGCCCGCAGCCACTCCCGCGGTGCAGCGCACCCCCGCGGCTCAAGAAGAGGTTGAGGTGGCGTCTGAGAGCGACGACGACAGCCACTCTGCCCCAGAGTTGGCCAAGCCGCCACCCTCGCCAAGCATGGATCGTGAACAGAGGCCAGTGGTCAGCGATCAGACCCCGCCCATTCAGCGCCGCGCCGAAGCGCCCAACGTCAGCGATCAGACCCCGCCCATTCAGCGCCAACCTGAAACAAGCGACGTGAGTGATCAGGCGTCAGAGGCCAGCGATCAGACCGAGTTAACTCAGCCGGGCGTTGAATTATCTGTCCCGTCTATGAGCAGCGTACAGCGCGACGCCGCACCGAGTGCCCCTGCACCCAGCCCGCGCAGGTCACCAGCGGGTGAAAGCCTTCCTTCCAGCCTTGAGGGTTTGGACGAGGTCACGCTGCTGCAAGCCTTCACCGAGGTGCAGCGTTCGCCGCTGCCGCCGCGCCAGAAGCCCTATCTGCCGCCGCCTGTGCCGACCCAAGAGCAGGTTATCGACGCCATGACCGAGGCGGGCCAGTTTGAGCCGCCGCCCTCCACGCCCGAGACGCCGCGTCCAACCATTCAGCGCGCCGCCGCTCCATCCGTGGACGACAACCGCGCCCAACCCTTCGCTGATGCACCCTCCGCGCCCGAGACGCCGCGCCCCACGATTCAGCGCGCCGCCGCTTCATCCGTGGACGACGCCCTCGCTCAACCCTTCGCTGATGCACCCTCCGCGCCCGAGACGCCGCGCCCCACGATTCAGCGCGCCGCCGCTCCCAGCGTGGACGACAACCGCGCCCAGCCCTTCGCTGACGCGCCCGCGCCC
>JBDNCV010000137.1:0-10429 GCA_046719465.1 Anaerolinea sp. | reverse complement strand
CCCAGCCGGGTGCTTTAGCGCCCGGCGTCGGTGGGTGCGGCGCTGCATATGGCTGAAGGCTTGCTTAGAAATCATCCACAAGCCCTGTGAAATTCGGCACAATAGAAATCAGATTTTTTCTAAATCCATCATGGGACAGTTATGGCCGATCAAAGCCGCCGTGAACCCAACCCGAATCCGTCCTTTTTCAAGCGGCTGGGGATGCCGCAGCTCCCGCCCCCATGGGGCTTGGGCGATGTGCTGACGCTGCTCGTGGTGCTGGCGCTGGCCATGTTGATTGTCGCGGGCGGGATCGCCAGCGCCAACAGCGCCGACCCTGCGCTCGTCACCCCGACAGCGCTGGCAGCGGGCTGGGGGGTGGGCGGCTTGTTGGTGATCGGCTATGTGTGGCTGACGCGCCGCCGCACCCCTGAAGACTGGCAGGCGCTGCGGTTGGAGCGCGGCCTGCTGCCGCTCCCGCTGGTGCTGCTGATGGGCGTGGCCGTGGGCGCGACGGTGGACACGCTGGCAGGGCTGGCCAACGGGGCGTTCAACCCGATTGCCGAGCTGCGCGGCCTGCGCTTGAACGACGGCGGCCAACTGCTGCTGGGGATCGTGTTGGTGTGCGGGGTGCTGCCAGCGGCGCACGGGCTGGCCTTCACGGGGGTGATGCTGCCCGCGCTGCGCGTGCGCTTTGGGCCGCGCCCGGGTCTGCTGGCGACGGCGGCGCTCTACACCGCCTATCACTTCCTCGTGTTCGGCAGCACGCTCAACCCTGCTGATCAGTTTTGGTATGGCGTGTTCGTCCCGTTCATGACGATGCTCAGCGTGGCCGCGCTGCGCGTCCGCACGGCCAGCACGCTGGGCGCGATTACAGCGCTCAGCGGGGTGGGGATCATCGCCGTGCTGCTGGCCTTGTTGGTGGGCTGAGCGCGGCCAGCGTACCCCAATCGTCGGTTGACTATCCCTTGCATCCCCTTCTGTTCTCGTTTACAACTATCACGCTTCCTGCGTAAGCATCCCATTGAAGCAGTGGCAAGGAGTGCCTAATCATGGGTCAAAATTACGGTAAGTTGGGCAAGCGGCGCGGCAGCGGCGGCTTCCAGTGGTTTATACTTGGCTTCCTGCCGGGCATCTTGTGCGGCGGGTCGATCATTTTTGCGGCGCTGTTCTTCGGGCCGTTGAGCGACCTGCGCGAGCCGCTGCCCACCTACACGCCCGCCCCGCGCATCGTCGAGGTGGTGACGGCCACGCCTGACCCCAACCAGCCCTCACCGACGCCCTTTGTGGTGACGGCTACGCCGGATACCTCAGCGGTGGTCTTAGCGCCCTCGGCCACGCCTACGCCTGATCCAGCCGTGATCGCCACCAACGCCGCCGCCACGCAGATTGCCCTCACCCCCGGGCTGACCTCGCCCAACCAAGTGGAACAGGTGGTTGCCCCCAACGTGCCCAATCCAACAGTCGCAGGCCAAGCCGCGGTGACCATCCCGCCGCAGTTGGCAGGCATTGTAACCGCCATGGTGACCATCCCAGCCGGCACGTTCACCATGGGGACTAGCCCGCTGCAAGTGTTGGAGGCGGTTGACCAATGCCGCAACCGCGACGGCGGCCTATGCGAGCCGTCGATGGGGCAAGACGCCAGCCCTGAGTTCCAAGTCTCGCTGGACAGCTTCCAGATGGAGATTACTGAAGTCACGTTTGGCCAGTATGTGGCCTTCCTGAACTACCTGCGCTCGCAAGGCATCAGCCACTTGAACGGCTGCGGCGGCTTCCCCTGCATTCAGACGGCCAATGAGGTTCCTACGCGCGAGATCACTTTCGACAGCCAAAACTACAACGTGGCCCCCACGTTGTTGAACTATCCCGTGTACGCGGTAACGTGGTATGGGGCGCAGGCCTACTGCCGCGCCATCGGCCGCCGCCTGCCCACGGAGGCCGAATGGGAATATGCCGCGCGCGGCACAGACCGCCGCTACTACCCGTGGGGCAACAACTGGAGCGAGGCGCTGGCGCGCACCAGCCGCCCCCGCGGCCAAGACCCCGGGCCGCGCCCTGTTGGCAGTTACCCTGCGGGGGCCAGTCCCTTCGGCCTGCTGGACATGGCGGGCAACCTCTCCGAGTGGGTCAACGACTGGTACAGCGAGACGATCTACAGCCAGTACGCCAGCCTGCCGCAGCCGATTGTGAACCCGCAAGGGCCGCCGATTGCGCTGCAAAAGGTGCTGCGCGGCGGCAACTGGGACGCGGTTCCCTTCTTCGCGCAGACGATGATCCGCACCAGCTTCCCGCCTGCGCCGGATCGCATCAACGATGATTACTCGCGCTCGGTGGGTTTCCGCTGCGCAGCAGACATCAACCCGACCGCCACCAACGCCGGCTTCGGCGCGCCCGCGGCCAGCGGCGCCCCTGACCCTGCCACGCTCGGCACAAACAACCTGCCCGGCGCAGGCTCGTTCGGCACCGTGCCGGAGCTGCAACCGACACAGCCCGCCGACGGCTCCCGCGGGTAACGCGCCACCGCACAGACGATCCTCACGCCCGGCCTCGCGCCGGGCTGTTTTGTTTTGCTAGGTTTAGACGTGAACGCGGCACAACGCAACATTGGATTTAACTGCGCTGAAACCGGACTGTGTTCAGCGTATCAAAGTGAAATTTACCACAATCGTAGACGTGCGCCGTGCATCTCTGGTACAAAGAAAAGCGTCCACTGGCCGCAGGGTGAGAGCTGAGGGCCAGCGAACGCTGATCGTTAATTGGAATCTTATGACAGATTCCGCAAAACTCAAAGGAGTGACCCATTTATGTTGTCTCGTAAGGTGTGGTTGACGGGGTTTGCGGCCCTGCTGACGTTGGCGGTGCTGCCGGTGGCGGCGCAAGAACGGCGTGTGCTGAACATCTACTCGGCGCGGCACTACGGCGCAATTGAGCAGGCGTTCGACAAGTTCACCGAGGAAACCGGCATCGAGATTCGCGTGTCGCAGGGGTCGCCGCAGGCCCTCTTGGAGCGGCTGCGCGCCGAGGGTGAGTTCAGCCCCGCCGATATGTTCCTCTCGATTGACGCGGGCACGATGATGGTGGCGAAGGCGGAGGGCCTGCTGCAGCCGATGGACGTGGCGCTGGTCGAAGGCCAGCTCGACGAAGGGATGTATGATCCAGAGGGGTTCTGGTTTGCCTTGTCGAAGCGGGCGCGCGGCTTCATGTTCAACCCCGCCACGGTTGACCCTGAACTGCTGGTCGATTACGCCAGCCTTGCCGACCCGATCTTCAAGGATCGCTTGTGCTTCCGCCCGGGGGCGCACGTCTACACGATTTCGCTGATCAGCAGCTTGATCTACAACCTCGGCGAGGCCGAGGCCGAGCGCATCGTGGCGGGCTGGGTGGCCAACAACCCGCGCTACATCGACAGCGACACGCGCATCATCGAGACGATTGAGGCGGGCGGCTGTGACGTGGGCTTGACCAACCACTACTACCTTGCGCGCAAGCTGAACGACAATCCAGCCTATCCGGTGCAGTTCAAGCCAGCCAACCAAGACACAACGGGCGTGTTCTACAACGTGAACATCGTTGGTGTGACGGCCGCCGCGATCAACGTCGATGAAGCCGCTGAGTTCATCCGCTACTTCAGCACGGTGGAGGGGCAAAGCGGCGAGCCGACCGGCTTCCCGGGCAGCAACTACGAGTTCCCGACCAACAGCGCCGCCGAGCCGGGGGCGATCATTGCCGGCTTTGGCGAGATTGTGTTCGACATGGGCTTCCCGCTGGCTGAGTATGCCGAGTATCAAGCACTGGCGGTTGACCTGATCAACCGCGTAGGCTACGGCTTGCGGGAGAATTAGTACCGAGGGCCGAGGGGGGCGGGGCGCGCCTCGCCCTCTCGGCGGCCAGAGGCTGAAGCCCCCTTCAGGGGGACGCACATTGGCCGGGTGCTTCAGCGCCCGGCATCCCTGTCCACTGATCTCTGTTCACTGTGATGACCTTACTGAAATCCTTACCTCTCCCCTTTTTTGTGCAGCGCGCGCCGTTTTCGTGGTCGCTCGTGCCTCCGTTGATCGTCACCGCGCTGATTCTGACCCCGCTGGGGCTGCTGGTGCTGCGCTTGCTCACGCCCGATTGGGCGCTGTGGCGCAGCCTCTGGGAGACAGTGCTGCCGACCATGCTGCTGAACACCCTCGTGCTGATGCTGGGCGTGGGCATCGGGACGTTCGTCATTGGGACGGCGTTCGCGTGGCTGGTGAGCGCGTATGAGTTCCCGCTGCGGTGGGTGATGGAGCGGGCGCTCATGCTGCCGCTGGCCGTGCCGACTTTCGTCATGGGCTTCATCTTCATGGCGACGTTTGACTTTGCGGGGCCAGTGCAGACGTGGTGGCGCGCCACCTTCGGGCGCGATGCAGCCTTCCCCAACATCTACAGCGCGGGCGGCGTGATCATCGTGATGACGCTGGTGCTCTACCCCTACGTCTACGTGCTGGCGCGGGCCGCCTTCGCGGAGCAATCCGCCAACACCGTCGAAGCCGCGCGCGTCATGGGCCTCTCGCGCACACAAACCTTTTTCCGCCTTGTGCTGCCGATGGCGCGGCCATCGCTGGTGGCAGGCGCGATCTTGGCCATGATGGAGGCCATGACCGACTACGGCACGGTGAAGTTCTTCAGCTATCCAACCCTCAGCGAGGGCGTGGTGCGGCTGTGGGAGGGTCGGCTCGACCGTGAGGGGGCGATTCAGCTTGCGTCGCTGCTGCTCTTCTTCGCGCTGGGGATGTTCGCGTTTGAGCGGGTGCTGCGCGGGCGGGCGCGCTACTACCAGCAGGGGGGCGGCAGCAAGGGGCGGCGGACGGCGCGGCATCGCCTGCGCGGGGTCAAAGCGCTGTCTGCGACGGCGGCCTGCCTGCTGCTGCTGAGCGTGGCCTTTGTCCTGCCTACGGCGCAGCTCATCGCGTGGACAATAGCGGAAATCGACCGGCAGACGGTGGGCGGCTGGCAGAACACCTACTTCACCTACATCGGCAACAGCGTCACGCTGGCCAGCACGGCCGCCTTCTTCGTCGTGTTCTTCGCGGTGATCGTGGCGCACGGCGTCCGTTCGACCAGCCAACGGCGCGGGCGGCGCGTGGCGCGCTGGATCGCCCGTCTGGTGACGCTCGGCTATGCCATGCCCGGGGCGGTCGTGGCGGTGGGCGTGCTGCTGTTCCTCTCGCCAATTGACCTCAGCATCAACCAGTGGGCGCGCGATCTAGGGTTGCAGCGCCCGGGCCTAATCCTCACGGGCACGATGACCGGCTTGATCTACGCCTACATCGTGCGCTTCATGAGCGTGGGCTACAACAGCGTCGAAGCGAGCCTCGACAAGATCACCCCCAACATGGAGCACGCCGCGCGGACGCTGGGCGTGCGCCCGTGGGGCATCCTGCGGCGCGTTCACCTGCCGATGATGAGCGCAGGCATCGCAGCGGGGGCGCTGCTCGTCTTCGTGGATGTGATGAAAGAACTCCCCGCGACGCTCATGCTGCGCCCCTTTGGCATGGACACGCTGGCGCTGTGGGCCTATTTCCTCGCCAGCGAGTCGTTCTGGCAGGCCGCTGCGCTGCCCTCGATCACCATCCTTGCCGTAGGCGTGATCCCAGTGCTGCTGCTGATGCGCGTCGACGAGCGACGCTAAGGGCGACCCTAAGTGGATCGCCCTCGAGGTTTTAGCGCGCTGTGCACGTCAGCTTGAGATCGCCGCTGCCGTCCACTGGCGGGCCGAGCCGCACCACCGCCCCGCGGAAGTGGGTGTAGGGGCCGGTGGGGATGTCGACGCTGGCGGCAGCCTGCCCCACGTTGACCTGCGTGAACCACCCACCATCGGCGCGGAAGGCCTGCACGCTGACGGCAATCCCGCTCAGGTCAAACGTGACTGGGCCGCCAACAATGTTCTGGACCAGCTCCGCCGTCACACGCGCTGGACGGTTGACCTGCATCGGCTTGGTGAGGATCACAAACGACGTTTGATCGCTGCTGGCGTCAAAATCCGGCGCGAAGCTGTTGAAGCCTGCCTGTATGGTGCTGGCGTTCGAAGCGGCTTGATTGGCGGCCTGACTTGCCAAGCAGCTTGGGGAAGGTGTGCCGGTCTGCGGGTTGATCGGGCAGCCGCTTGAGCCTGAGCTGGGGATCACCTCGCACGCCTCAGGCTGAAGCGCGAAGTTCTCCGCGCTCGGCGCGCCAAAGCTGACGCCCCCTGCCAGATCACCGATGTTGAAGGCCGGGTCAGGCGTTTGTAAGACAATGGCACCGAGGTCGATGGGTTCGTCCAGCGTGCCGCCGTGCGCCTCAAAGCCCAGCACCACGCCGATGATCGGCAGGACGCTGCCATCACCTGCAATAGGTATCTGCGGCCTGACGCTGCCATCACACGCGCGCAGGTCGCCCTCGCGCAGGTTGCCATCGCAGGCGAACAGGTCAGTCGGCAGGACGCTGCCATCGCCCAGCAGCAGGCCCGTGTTCAGCACCAGCGTCGGGCGCTCGGGGGAAGGTTCTACGTCGTCATCGCCGAACACCAGCTCAAAGTCGCCGCCCACGGGCTGCTCCACGCGGACGGAGCCATCGCCCAACCGCGTGACGAGGATCAACGGCAGCGACGGATCAGGCGGGGTGAGCAGCGCAGCGCTGCCGTCCGCAGCATCGCTCGGGGTGGGTGCGAACGGCTCAAAGCCGAACACCGGCACGCCAAACAGGTCGGTCAGTGAGCCGTTGAACTCAGGAATGTCAAAGGGACTGCTCGTGCTGGGCGGCTCACCGGGTAGGCAGTTGACCACCGCCTGACCGGGCGCGCCGCTGGTGAAGGACACGAAGAACACGCCCTCGGGTAGGTACACCGAATGATTTGATGGGGAGATATAGGGAACGTTCACCACAGCACCCGCGCCGTTGGCGATGTCGTAGATGTACAGATCCATCGTGGTGTACTCGCTGAGCAAACTGAAGAACAACTGGACAGGCACGTTTGCGATCAAGTACTGGATTTTGTTTCGATACTTCCCTTCATCGTTGGGTTCCCAGTATTC
The DNA here is from genome assembly GCA_046719465.1 of Anaerolinea sp. GTDB lineage: Bacteria > Chloroflexota > Anaerolineae > Aggregatilineales > Phototrophicaceae > JANWYT01. The sequence goes on along the minus strand of JBDNCV010000137.1, from coordinate 3,407 downwards.
CAACTTGAGTGGATCCATCGGCGAGAAGGTGTGGGGGTTCTGTGGCATCCCGTTAGGCTCGAAGCCGGTAGCGGCCACGCAGTCACCGATGATGAAGCCGATGGCATCGCCTCCTTCGGCGGGTGGTTCTGGCGTGCCCATGACCTCGGGCGGCGTGTTGCCCGGCCAGCACAGCGCTTGCACGTCAAACGGCGTGGCGCTGACGAACTCCAGCGTGTAAACACCCTGCGGAATCGCAATGTCGGCGAAGCCACCTACGGGGATGGTCGTGTCGCTCTGGTAGAGCTGCACCGACGGGATGAACACCATCGCCTTGAGCGGGCTGCTGCCCATCGTCAACACGCGCAGCAAGATGTCTTCATAAGCGATGAAGGGATACTCTAAGACGAATGCGCCCGCTTCGTTGGGCTGATCCTGCCCGTCCACCAACGGGAAGTTGTCCACACGAAATGGGGCGATCAGGTCACCGGTGGCGTCTGTCGCGCGCGCCATCACGCAGATCGGCATCGTCGTCTGGACTGTGACTTCTTGCATCTGGCACTTGATGCTCAACGACACACCGGCCTTGTCGAATTGGAACTGCCAGTAGTAGTCGCCATCGGGCAGGTTGACGCTTACCGGCTGCCCGATGGGCACTTCTTGATACGCCACCTGCTGGAAGCTGCTGGTGTAGACCGTCACGCGCATCAACGTTGCAGCGGGCGCGTTGTGCGCTGCGGAGGCGAAAGCAGGCGCTTCGTTGGCGATAAACGTCGCGGTGGCAGGCTGCCGCACCGTGACGACTGCGGCGTTCAGAAACAGGTTGCCCGTCTCGGGGTTGGCTTGCTCCGGATTGGGGACAGTGGTGAAGTCGTCGAGTACGCCCGCGCTGATGTTCCCAGCCACTTTGGCGGGGTCGATGAAGCACAGGCCGATCGGCATGCCGCCCCCTCCTTGCGGCACGAGCGTTACCACCGGCAGGTTGCTGCAGTTGCCTTGCACAACCACGGCGCTGTCAGCCACGAAGGCCAGTCCCTCCGGAAGCTGGACTTGGAACCACGTTTGCCCCTGTGGGTTAATCGTGGCATCGAGGACGAGCAGATGGGTGTTGGGCGCCAACCCGCGCAGGATGCGGCCCTGCGTGGTGGGCTGCTCGCGGACGTTGACGTTGTTCTCAGAGGCAGGGGTGGCGTAGCAATTTTGGGTGTCGGGCGGCGGGGCCGGACGATAGGGAGGGCGCGTTGGCTGGGGCGGCGCGCTGACGGGGCAGCCAGCGTTATCGCGTGGGCCGCCTTGATCGGGGCAGGCGTCGGCGTTATCGGGCGTGCCGTCGCCATCACGATCTGAGGGCGGCGCGCTGACGGGGCAGCCGGCGTTGTCGCGTGGGCCGGGCTGAGTCGGGCAAGAATCGGCATTATCTGGCAAGCCGTCGCCGTCGGTATCAGGAATGGGCGTCGCTGGCAAAGGACACCCACGATTCTCACGCGGGCCCGGCTCGCGCGGGCAAAGATCGACACTATCAGGAATGCCGTCGCCGTCAGTGTCGCCCGTCTGGGCGGCCATCGGCATGGCAAACAACGCTGCTGCTAGAAGCAGTGTGATCCAACGAACTGCGGACATGAATCCCCCTTCATGCAACGAGATCCTACATTGTGTAAGATTGCTATTTTTTTGCATTATATGCTTATTTTCATTGCGCCAACTAAGCGTAGGGAAGTCTCAATAGTTGATGAAAATAGGCCTCTTACCCAACCCCACAGGGGGCGACCCGCGGCCTGTCGCGTCCTCAGGAGAGGCTTCATCACCGTCGGTTTATTTTTAGACACTCCCCGGCTGTGTCCCCGATTGAGACGTGGCGCGGCATCGTGTACACTCATAGGCATTCAAGAACAACTCAGGGCACATACGATGGCAATTCGACCGATCATCACTTCAGAAAACCCAGTGCTGCGCAAGAAAGCGATCAAAGTCACATCGTTTGATGCAGCGTTTCAGACGCTGGTAGACGATATGATCGACACCGTCAAGGATGCGCCGGGCGTGGGGTTGGCCGCGCCGCAAGTGGGGGTGAGCCAGCGGGTGATCGTGGTGAACCTGCCTGACGAACCGGAAGAATACGGTGACAACGCGGGCAAGGTGTTCGTCGTGGCCAACCCCAAGATCATCAAGACTAGCAAGCAGACCGTCCTCGGGACGGAGGGCTGCCTGTCGATTCCCGGGTATCTGGGCGAGGTGGAGCGTTTCGTGACGGTCGTCGTCACCGGCCAAGATCGCCACGGCAAAGACTTCCGCATCCGCGCGGATAACTGGTTTGCCCGCATCTTCCAGCATGAGATCGACCACCTCGACGGCATCCTCTACACCGACCGCACCGACAAGGTATGGAAGGCCAAGGACGAGGAAAGCGCAACTGAGGCCTAATGCTCGACCTGCAAGCCTACACGCAGCAGCACTTCAACCTCACCCTGAGCGACGCGCAAGCTGCCGCGTTTGACGTTTACCTGCGCGAGCTGCTCGACTGGAACACGCGCATCAACCTGACGGCCATCACCGACCCCGAGCAGGTGGTGGTGAGGCACTTTCTCGATTCGCTCTCGGTGGCGAGCGTCATCACGTTTGACGAGGGCGACAAGCTCATCGATGTGGGCACGGGGGCGGGGTTCCCCGGGCTGGCGCTGGCCATCGCCTTCCCGCAGATCAAAGTGACGCTGCTCGAGGCGACGGCTAAAAAGCTCACCTTCTGCCAGCACATCGCAGACACGCTCAAGCTGCGCAACGTGCGCACAGTGCACGCCCGTGCAGAGGAAGCCGGTCAGATGACGCAGCACCGCGCCCAATACGACGTGGTGACGGCGCGCGCAGTGGCGCGCTTGCCGATCCTGTTAGAGTACACCCTGCCGCTGGCCAAGGTTAACGGGCTGGTGGTCGCGTTCAAAGGGGCAACCGCTCAAACCGAGGTGGACGACAGCGCCGCGGCGTTAGCGGCGCTCGGCGGAGAGGTGCAGCCCATCGTTCACGTGCCCTTGCCGAATGTGGACGACCCGCACTATCTCGTGACGACGATCAAGGTCAAAAGCACGCCCGGGCGCTACCCGCGCAGCGCGGGCAAACCCGTCAAGGAACCCATCGGCGCGCCGCCTCCATCCTCCAAACCAAAAGGGTAGACGGGGCGAGTAGGCCTCATCCCCCAACCCCCTTCTCCGGGAGAGGGGTGACGGAGCGCAGCGACGTCGGGGTGAGGCGATAGAGGCCTCATCCCCCACCCCCCTTCTCCGGGAGGAGAAGGGGGCGGCCTGCGGGTGTGGCGTGACTGACGAGAGGATTACGCAGCAGCAGCAGTTACCCCTCTCTGCGGGAGAGGGGTGACGGAGCGCAGCGACGTCGGGGTGAGGCGATAGAGGCCTCATCCCCCAACCCCCTTCTCCGGG
>JBDNCV010000136.1:0-10545 GCA_046719465.1 Anaerolinea sp. | reverse complement strand
CTGAGGATGCCAAACACCGCGCGAGCGTCGTGATCGGCTCATCAACGGGCGGCTTGCAGAGCTACAAGGAATACATGGACATCGTGCGCGAGGCGGGCGATAACTATCGCAAGGTGACACCGTTTGCGATCCCGATGTTGGTGGTGAATGCGGGCGGCAACGTGATCGCCATTGAGACGGGCGCTGCCGGGCCGTCGCCTGTGCCGGTGAGCGCGTGCGCTACAGGCGCGGACTGCATCGGCTATGCGTTCGACCTCATCCGCCATGGACGTGTGGACAAGGCGCTGGCAGGCTGCAGTGACTTCCCGATTATCAAGTTGGGCATTGCAGCGTTTGATCGCGTGGGCGCGTGCAGCCGCGACAACGATAATCCTGCTGGTGCGGTGCGCCCGTTTGACAAAAACCGGACAGGGATGGTGTTCGGGGAGGGATGCGGTGTGCTGGCGCTGGAGGAATTGGAGAGCGCGCGAGCGCGCGGCGCGCCGATCCTCGCGGAGCTGGTCGGCTATGGTTGCACGACCGACGCCTATCATCGCACCGCCCCACACCCCGAGGGCTTCGGCGCGGCACAGGCCATGACCTACGCGATTCAGGACGCGGGCATCCAGCCCGACGCGATTGATTATATCAACGCCCACGGCACAGCGACCTCGCTCAACGACGTGAGCGAGACGAAGGCGATCAAGCTGGCACTGGGCGATCACGCTTACCGCGTCGCGATTAGCTCCACCAAGAGCATGACTGGGCACGGCATGGGCGCAACAGCGGCGATTGAGGCTGCGTTCTGCGTGTTGGCGATCCGCGATCAGAAAGTCCCGCCGACGATCAACTACGAAACACCCGACCCCGAATGCGACCTTGACTATGTGCCCAATGTGGCGCGCACGATGCCGGTGCGCTATGCCATGAGCAACGCCTTCGGCTTTGGCGGGCACAACGCTTGTCTGGTGTTCAAACGCTATGACGAAGCCAATTAGCGAGTTTGAGACGGTTATCCGGCGCTATTTCTATCAACCGGCGCTGCTCACGGAGGCGCTGACGCACAGCTCTTACCTCAACGAGACGGAGGTGGAAGGGCGTGACAACGAGCGCCTTGAGTTCCTTGGCGACGCGATTGTAGATTTCATCGCGGGCGAGATGCTGTTCCGCATGTACCCCGACGCAAGCGAGGGATACCTCACACAGCTTCGCTCTGCGCTGGTGCGGGCCGATTCGCTGGCGATCATGGCGGAGAAGCTGCACATCGGCGAGTTTGTGCGGCTCGGCCACGGCGAGGAAGTGACCGGTGGGCGAACCCGCGTGAACATCCTCGCGGATACGTTCGAGGCGGTGACGGGTGCGGTGTACCTCGACGGCGGGCTGGAGGCGGTGCGGCAGTTCCTTGAGCCGCAGCTTCAAGAGCTGCTGGTGTATATTCTGGCCAATGACCTGCACCGCGACGCGCGCAGCGTGCTGCAAGAGCGAGCGCAGGGCGAATTCAAGGTGACGCCGATATACCGCGTGGCAGAGGAGATCGGCAAAGAACACGAGCGCGAATACGTGATCGAGGTGGTGGTGCGGGAGACGGTGCTGGGCGTGGGGCGCGCGAGCAACAAGCGGGTTGCGTCGCAGTTGGCGGCGCGCAGCGCGATTGAGATGCTCAACCGCGAAGGCTGGCCGGAAGCGCTGCAAACCTCAGCAGGCGAGGCGCTGCCCGACGACGCGCAGCCGCCCGACGCGGTCAGCTAGCCCTCTAACCCGACGAACGCGAGGCGATGGTCAGAGGCGGCGTTATCGCGCACAACGTTGTAGCCCAGCGGCGTGAGCGTCTCGCGCCAGATCCACAAGTAGTCGACGCGCGCGCTGCGGTCGATGCGGATGAGCGTGTCGGAGCGTTCACGCGGTGCGCCCGCGAACGGATCCACAAAGCCGGTGCTGCGCAAGATTTGCAGCAGCGGTGAATCTGGGACGTTGTTGAACGTGCCCCCGAGGACAGTGCGCCCCAGTTGGCCGCCGTAGTCGGTCTCAATGTGCTGGCGGATGATGGCGAGGATAGCGTTGAGCTGGGCGCGCTGGCCTGCCTCCTGTTCCTCGATGGTGTCGCCCGCCAGCAGCACGCCCAACGCGGTGTTGTAGATCTTGATCACGTTTTGATCGGGCTGCACTTGAACGCGCTGAAGCCCCGCCTGTTGATCGACGCTGGGGAGCAAGAAACCGTCGTCGTAAACGATGGGCACGCGCGAGAGCACGGCTAAGCCCGTGAGCGATTCGACCGTGCCGAAGTAGCGCATGTCCATCCGCAGGGTGCGCGCCAGCCACAGCGCTTGATCAATCCCAAAGCTGGTGAGCCGTCCGGCGTCCACGTCTTGCATCAGCAGAATTTGCACGCCGCTCTCTTGGATGGCGGCAGCGATGCCGCGCAAGCTGTGATCGTAGAACTCGCTGAAGCCGTTGTGGATGTTGTACGTGCCGATGCGATACTCGCGCAGGTTGAGCTGCGGCACAACCGCCACAGGCCGCGCGAAATAGCCAGCGACCGCCACGAGGGCGACGGTGGCAAGCAAGCTGCCTGCCGTCTCAAGGCGCGTCCCGGGGACCCACGCCACCCGCCGCGTGGAGAGGATCATTGGCACGGTGGCGAGGAACACCGCCAGCAAGATCACCCCCAAGCCCAGCCCGCGGAAGCCGCGCATAAGCGGGACGACGACCGCGTTGAGCGCGTCCAGCGGCGGGGCGAAGCCCTGCACAAAGGCGTAGTCGAAGGTGAGCGTGTCGAGGCCGATGAACAGCGCGAGCACGGCCCCTCCGACCGCGACCCACAACCCCGAGAAGGTGCGCTCACGATTGGCGCGGGGGCGCACGAACCACCACCAAAGCAGGCTGATGAGGATCTGTGCGAGGCACAGCACGACCGCGCCGATCATGATATCGCTGCCTGCGATGCCAACCCGCGGGACGCGCAGCCCGACGATCACGAGCGCGGCGATGATGACCAACCACAGCCAACCGCGCGTGCCGCTGTCAAACGGGGCGATGATGGCGCGCGCTTGCGTCCGCACGGCTGGGACGAGCGGGAGCAGGCTGCAAGCCAGCACGACCGGCACAAACAGCGTGTAATCGGCGGCGGTGCGGGCGGTCAGCGCGTTTGGCAGCGCGAACAGCGCAAGCTGCAAGTAGAGCAGTGCCCCGACCCCCACGCCCCCCCACAAGCTGAGCGTGCCGCGGTTGGTGTCGATGTTGGTTCCCTCTTCTAATTGAACCTGCGTGCGCGCGCGGAAGCTGCTCAAAAAGGCGACCAGCAGCAGCGCGATCGATAGGCCGATCTGCACGTTGAGGTAGCTGGTCTGCATGGACGGGTCAAAGGTATTGCCGAAGGCGCGCAGGGTTTGATCCAGCGCGAAGCCGAGGATGAAGAAGGCAGGGAACAGGCGCGCCCGCCGCGCGATCAACGTCACGATGTAGCCAATGCCAGCAGCCACCACGATCTGCGCTGCGAGCAGTTGGCTGATGGGCGCATCGGGCAGCACGACCAGCACCCGCGCCCCTGCCGCCATGAGCAGCATCAACACCGCCGCCCAGCGAAAGCGGCTGAACAGCGTCATCAAGATGGGCAGGCCGAACAGCACGCCGAGGAAGCCCAACTCAACGCTGAGCGCGTCGGCGCTCACGTAGCCCGGGACGGTGGGCGGCACGACCCCCTCGGGAAAGGTGCTGATGAGGGCGGCGCTGGAGGTACGGCTGTAGAGCAGCCCAATCATCAAACGCAGGCTCTGCACGAAGAACAAGCCCATCAAGGCGGCTTCAAGGCTGGCGAACAAGACGGGCGGGAACAGAGCGCGGAATCGGCGAATCAAGGTTAAATCCTGATGGTAATGACGGGTAAGGCGTCATGCATAAAGTGTACTTGCCTGCTATAATCGCGCAAATCTGCCGGACACACAACAGTGAGTGAGGGAGCCATGCCGAAAGTTGACATCATTTTGAGCGGTGGCACGGTCGTCACCATGGACGAGCTGTACACGGTGATCCCCGATGGTGCGGTAGCAATCGCCGCGGAGAAGATTGTTGCAGTGGGGCCGCGCGCTGAGATCCTCGCAGCGTATGAGGCCAGCGACGTTGTACCGTGCGAGGGGCAGTACATCCTCCCGGGCCTTGTGAACGCCCACACCCACGTGCCGATGACGCTGCTGCGTGGGATGGCCGACGACCTGCGCTTAGATGTGTGGCTGCTCGGCTACATTATGCCCTCTGAGCGCGAATTCGTGAACCAGCAGTTCTGCTATGATGGGACGCTGCTGGCCTGCGCAGAGATGATCCGCGGTGGCGTGACGACCTTCGCCGATATGTACTACTTCGAGAGCGACATCGCGCGCGCGACGGCCGACGCTGGGATGCGGGCGCTGCTGGGGCAGTCGATCCTCAAATTCCCCGTGCCCGATGCCGAAACGTATGAGACCAGCCTTGCATACACGCGCCAATTTATTCAAGAGTGGATTGATCACCCGCTGATTAGCCCGACGATTGCGCCGCATGCCCCATACTCCAACACGGTAGAGACGCTGCAAAAGAGCCGCGACATCGCGCTGGAGTTCGCGCGCCCGCTGATGATTCACATCGCAGAGACGCGCCGCGAGGTGGACGACAACCTCGCCGAGACGGGCAAGACCGTCGTCCCGTGGGTGAAGGACACCGGCCTGTTGGAGGTGGACGGCGTGATCATGGCGCACTGCGTTCACGTCGATGAGCATGAGATGCGCATCATGCAGAAGTACGATGTGTCGGTGGCGCACTGCCCGTCGGCCAACCTCAAGTTGGCCAGCGGCATCGCGCCGATCGCACATATGCTCAACATGGGGATCAACGTGGCCATCGGCACGGACGGCCCGGCCAGCAACAACGACCTCGACATGTTCGAGGAGATGCGGCTAGCGGCGCTGATTGCGAAAGTCAACCCGACCGACCCGACAGCGCTGCCCGCCAAAACCGCCTTGACGATGGCCACGCGCAACGGGGCGCGCGCCCTGCGCATGGAGGACAAGATCGGCTCGCTCGAAGTGGGCAAACTGGCCGACATTATCGTGGTGGACAGCCACCCGCTGCACAACGTCCCGCACTACGACGTGAACCCAGACGCGGTGTATTCGCAGTTGGTCTATGCCACCAAAGCCAGCGACGTGCGGCATACGATGGTACATGGGCGCTTCTTGATGCGAGATCGGGCGCTGCTCACGGTGGATGAGCAGGCGCTGCGCGTCAAAGCCGCAGACTATGCGCGGCGCGTGGGCGCGTTCCTCGGCGCGCGTGAGAACGACCCGCTCAGCAAGCTGATCGGCGTGAGCAACGGCGTGGAGCGCTCCGAGAGCTTTGAGGTGCAGGTCAAGGCGATCATCGAGAACCCCGACATGGTAGAAGAACTGCTGAGCCATGAGGCGGTCGAGGTCATCCGTGCGAGCCACTATCGCCAATACGATACATACTTTGAATTTGACGACCCGGCGAAGGGGCGTGTGCGCTATCGTGAGGACGACCGCATCGACTCGAAAGGGGAGGTGGAGAGCGTGCGCATGCGCCTAACCTACACCGGGCCGGAGAAGGAGCGCGTCTTGAACGACGTGGTGCTGCTGTCGCACTCGCGCTTCATCGCCCCCGCGACGAACCCGCTGCGCTTCTACCGTGAGTACTTCCAAGCGAGCAACGAGCGCACGTTGGAGAAGGAGCGGCGTCGCTGGCGCATCCTCTACAAGGGGGTGCTGTTCTACGTCAACCTTGACCGCATCGTGAAGCCTGCTATGCCCGGCTTTTACATCGAGCTGAAGGCGCGCACATGGTCACTCTCGGATGCGCAGGTCAAGGCCAACTACATCGACGAGATGCTGGACATCCTCAAGATTGACCGCACGCAGGCGCTGCCGAAAGATTATTTAGAGCTGGAGGTGTAGTCGGTTCAGGCCGCGGGGCGAGGCGTTCGGCCTCGCCCGCGTAGGGGTTAGTGCGCGCCGTTGGAGGCGTGGTTGTAGCAGTGGTCGCAGATGCGGAAGCGATATTGCAGCGGCAGCGGACGGCCACACTGCTTGCACTGGCGGCGCACCTTCAGCTTGTTGACGAGCGCATCGTCGATGCGGATTGACCATTGGTTGCGCAGGGCGCGCACCGTGACATGCTCTGGCGCGTAGTGTTCGAATTCCTCACGGCGTGAGAGCCACAAGTAGATATCAGCTTTGGCGATGGCTTCTTCGGTTGCTTCGAGGTCGCTGCTGTCGTTGATCTCCGTGGGTGGGAAGTCAGGGAGCGGCATGCGGAACGCGGTGATGATCGACGTGGCGCAGTCTCGCCAGTAGGCGCGCGAGACGCGGTTGGTCGGCGCGTTGACGAGCCGCAGCGCGGTTTCTAACCCGAGGTATTCGACTTCTTTATCGCTGAGCATTTTGGCCAGTTCGATGCGCTCCGAGAGGTCAGCGATGCGCACCTTGTCGCGCAGCGATTCGGGGATCGATTGCAGTTCCGCCCATTGGATCAGCCGTTCCGAGAGATGGCCCGGGAGGAGCGCGAGGTCATCCACGGTGGGGGCAATGCGCGCGTGCGTCAGCTCCGGCGGGCTGTCGTAGAACAGGCGGCGCAGCAGGCGCAGGTCGCGCTTGCTCAACGCGCCGACGATGCCTGTATCGGCAAAGCCGAAGCGCCCAGCGCGCCCACCGATCTGCTGCACCTCTGCCGTGGTGAGCAGGCGCACCGTCCGCCCGTCGAACTTTTCCAACTCGTAGAAGCAGACATGATCGGCGGGCAAGTTCAGCCCCATGCCGACGGCGTCCGTGGCGACGCAGACATCAGTCTCACCGTTGGCGAAGCGGTCGGACTGCTTGCGGCGCACCTCCGGCGGGAGGCTGCCGTAGATGATCGAGACGTCGCGCCCCATGTCCTCAAGCGTCATCTTGAGGTCAAGGACGGCAGCACGCGAGAAGGCGATCAAGATGGTCTTGGGCGGCAGGTCTTGCAGCGACCACGGCGTATCGGCGATGCGAATGGGCGCGAGGCGCTGGTGTTCCACGATCTCAAGGTCGATGCCGGCGGCATCGGCAAGGTTGAGGATGAGCGTCTGCGCGTAGCTGGGGGCGATCACGTGAATGTCAGGCGCGTTGGCGTCCATCAAGGCGCGCGTCCACGCCCAACCGCGGTCAGGGTCGGCGAGCATCTGCGCCTCGTCGATGACAACGACATCACCGCTGCGCTGGCTGTTGAACATCTCAATCGTGGCCGCGGTGATGGTCGCCCCCGGGATGGGAATATACTCCTCGCCGGTGAGCAAGTTGCAGGGCGTGCCGCGTTGATTCAGCCGGTCGAACACTTCATAGGCGAGCAGGCGCAGCGGCGCGAGATACCAACCGCTGCCCGCATCCTCTAGGGCGCGGATGGCGTCGTGCGTCTTGCCGCTGTTGGGCGGGCCGACGTGCAGCGTGATGAGCTGGTCGCCGCGGTTGTCGTGCCGCCATGCGGGGAAAGCATCCAAGAGCTTCTGGCGGAGCAGGCGCTTTTGTTCAAGGGCAGCGCGCTGCTCTTCGCGTTCGCGCTCGCGGCGGTCGCGGCGGCTCGTGCGGACGGCGTCACGTTTGGCGGCCTTGCGCTGGATCACAGCTTCGCGCAGTTCGGCCAGCGTCTTGACGGATAGGTTCAGGTGCGGCTTGACCTCGCCCCATGTGGGGCGTGGGTTGTCGATGCCTGCTTGTGTCAGGCGGCGGCGCAGGTCTTTAACCGAGATATCCATCAAGTTGGCGATGTCGTCGAGGTAGACGCGCTCGTATTCGTGGATGCGCTCCAGCGCTTGCGGGTCGGCCATGATGCGGTCAACTTCGCGCGCGGTGAAGCGGATCTGTCCTTCGGGGTCGGTCAGCGGGTTAAGCAGCCCAGCGGCGAGGGCCGATTCCATCGTCGGCTTGCGGATCTGAAACAGGCTGAGCGCGCCGTTCAGGGTGTAGGTGCGGGCGATGACCTGCTCACGGATCGAATTGCCGCGGACTTTCGCGCCTTTGCGCAGCGTGTCGCCTAATTGGTCGCGCAGGGGCTGCCATTCATCATCGGTGATTACAGTCAAATTTGCAGTGGGTTCCATAGAGGCCATGATAGCAGTGGTCGGAAGGTGGGCAGGCCGCACTAAGACGACCTGTGACCCACTCATTGTCACATAGTCAGCGCATGACGTCTATTGGCGATTGCAAGACTTAACAAGTTCTTTGCAATTAATGCGCTGTTTTATGGGCTACTCAATACGAAAGCCATGCCCGCGGACGGTGACCACGTACTGATGGTCGGGGTCAACTTCGCTCAGGCGATCGCGCAGGCGGCGCACCAGCGCATCGATGGCCTGCTCGCTGACACCATCCCCGACGACCTCTGGCCAGACATTGGCGACGACCTCATCGCGCGTGCAGACGCGCCCGCGGTTCTGATACAGCAACTCCAACAGGCGATACTGAGGCAGGCTGAGCGGTGGGCTGATCTCAACGCCGTTGATGAACACGCGCCGCGAGTCTACGTCGATCTGTAGACGGTCGGTATGGTCGTGCGGGATCACGCGGGGTAGGTCGTGTGTTACAGGCGCAGTGATGCCGGAGCCGACGAAGCGCATCCGCACTGTGAGCGCAAGGTAGATTTCGTCACCATCACCCAGTTGGCGCGCGCCTTCAAGCTTGACGCCGTTGACCCATGTGCCGTTCTTACTTTTCAAATCCTCGATGATGTAGCGATCAGCGGCCTCGCGGATGAAGGCGACGTGCTGGCGCGATATTTGACGAAGGGGGATACAGATCTCGCAGCTCTCCTCACGCCCGAGGATCATGCGTTCGCGGTCGAGTATCCAGTACTGGGCGGCGTAATCCCCATCGACTACGACGACCGCAGGAAATTCCTGTTGCGACATCGACACAAAACCCTTTCCCGAATCGTTCAGCCTCTAACATTTTTCGATTGCTAATATTATAACAGACCATGAATTCGCGCTTAACTATTGGGGCGGACTAGCTCTACAGGGGCACTCTCAAGGAAACCACCAGAGATGCGCGCCAAGCCTTGATCGGGAAAGATGGAACCCGGCGGCGTGGCCCCAGCCGTCAGGATGCGATAATACATCGAGACGCTGGTTTGCTGGGCATAGACGATGGGGTCGATGCTGGCGGCGGGGATGACGACACGATGCACGCAGCGCTGGCGCGGCCCCAACAGCCGCACGAACGACTCTTGGATGTTGTTGCCCTGTGTTTGGCGGACGCCAGTGGTGCGCATGCCGTTGGCCGGGCGGAAGATCAGCCCGAAGCCGCTGCTGTTGGGGTCATCACCGACGATGATCTGGCGTTCGTCGAACACAATCGGGATTGTGCCGATGGTGGTGTTTTCGATCACCATGCGGATGAGAAGCTGCCCCTCACCCGGGGGCGGCAGCGCGCTGGGGATGACGCGCAGCGCGAGCGGGTTGGTTGAGTTGCGGCCAATGTAGCTTTGATGGCGGCCACGATTATCGGCCACTCGGAGGCGGGTGCAGGGCACGCCCTCATCAGCAAATTCGAGGGTGCGCGCCAGCAGGGATGGCAGGATCGTCGGCCCAGAGAACACGATCAGCGTCACCAGCAGGATGATGCCGACGACGTTGTTGGTGTTTTCTTCGCCACGCCGAAAGAATTGGGTCACGAGCTGCTCCACAGCCACTGCGTCACAGTGGCGATGATCGTTTGGTTGCTTGTTTCAAGCATATTATGCCACAGGATGCCATAATCGTGCCCGCGAAACCAGACCTCCTGCCTGCGGATGAAGTCGTGGGTGCTGAATTGGATGCGCGCGATGGCCTCGTCGAGCGTCAGTTGGCCGTTGAGGTGGGCGATGATCTCTTGATAACCGATGCTGCTGAGCGACGGCAGCGAGGGGTCATAGCCGCGCGCGAGCAGCCCCTGCACCTCGTCTACGAGGCCAACCTCGATCATCTGAAGCACGCGCTGGTCGGCGCGGGCGTACAGCGCATCGCGGGGGAGGGTGAGGCCGATGCGCAGGATGCGGTAGGGGACTGGCTGCTGCTGTTGAAGCAGGGTCATGGTGCTGCCGGTCGTCAGGCAGACCTCGAGCGCGCGCACCACGCGGCGGACGTTGTTGGGGTGGGTGCGGGCGGCATAGGCTGGATCCAGCGCGGCGAGGCGCGCATGCAGCGCGTGGACGCCAGCGTCGCGGGCGAACGCCTCCAGCTCGGCGCGTAGGGCTTCGTTCGGCGGGACTTCGGGCACGCTCCAGCCTGCCTCAAGCGCGGTGATGTATTGGCCTGTGCCGCCGACGAGCAGCGCGACGCGGCCTGCCTCATGCTGCTGCTGGATGGCCTCGCGCGCAGCGCGCAGATACTGCGCTAGCGACAGGGTATCGTCGGGATCTACTAGATCGATCAAGTGGTGCGGGATAGCAGCCTGCTGCTCTAGGGTCGGCTTAGCCGTGCCGATGTTCATGTAACGGTAAATTTGGCGACTGTCAGCGCTGAGAATATCGGTCTGAAGGCGCTGCGCCAATTCAATCGCGGTGGCCGTCTTGCCGACGGCTGTT
>JBDNCV010000135.1:0-10621 GCA_046719465.1 Anaerolinea sp. | reverse complement strand
TCGCACCAGATGCCTGCCAGCGCGCCGATCATGATGGGCGTTGCTAATTGAAAGCTGCTGCGAATCAAGGTGCTAGCATCTGTCGTTTTGCCTGCTGCCCCAATGACCAACAGTGACAGCAGCAGGACGAAAGCCCCCACCCCTGCAACTGGGGCGATCCATCGGCGCAAGGTCTCTGGCGCAAGCAGCGAAAACGCCCCTACCCCTAATGAGATGAGGCCTGCCGCAATAACAAACGCTTGCGTCGCGACCACCAACGGAGCCAGCCCATCTTGAGCGCCAAAGGTAAATGTTGTGATGGTTTGAGGCGTGTGTAAGCCTGCATTGCTGAACAGCGCTAGACCGAACAACACGAACAACACCGCATAAAGATGGCGGCGGCCCAGCGTAAAGCGGCGCGGCGCCGCAGATTCAAATGGTTTGGTGGGAGTGATCGTTGTCATCGGTGTTTGCCCTACTTATTGCTGAAGATCAGCTTGTTTTCGTCAGTAGCCTGAGGGATGCGATACAAGAAGCGGATAATCTGATCGGCGGCCACGAACATGATGATCATCGCTTGGATGATCTTCACCAAGTCGATTGATACATCTGCACGAATCTGCATCAGCCCCGCGGCGCTGAGCAAGCCACCCCACAAGAAACCTGACCACAACATGCTGCGAGGGTTCTTGCGGGCCAACAGCGCCACGCTGATGCTGTCGAAACCAAACCCCGCGAACAAATTAGGGACCATCGCATACTCGCGGCCTGCAATTTCAATCGCCCCAGCCAACCCAGCGAGCGCCCCACCGATTGCCATTGCCAGCACGACGTTGATCGCTACGTTCATCCCCGCATAACGCGCGGCATTTTGATTGATGCCGACAACGCGCAGCTCAAAACCAGCAATCGTGCGGAACAGGAACCAATCCACCCCAAAGACCACCACAAATACAAGGAAGAAGCCAATGTGCATGCGGTCGGGCACGTTGATGAACTGCACAAACAAACACCCGACAAAGGCCAGCACCCCCAAGATAGCTGGCCGCAGGAGAGCGCGGCCTGTGCGCTGTTTTTGAGAGAGCAGCGCCAGCCCAAACACCACCAACCCGACGGCGATGAAGACCAACACGCTGAGGCTGCCGAACGTGGGCAGGTGAGCGCTCAGCTCAATGGGTGGCGTGCGTGGGATGCTGCTGGCAGGGTCGCGCAGCACGGGCGGATCCTGCTTGATAAGCCAGTCGATGAACAGCGCCGCGATGAAGTTCATCATGATCGTCACGACGACTTCCGAGGCGCCGGTGAACGCTTTTAATAAGCCGGGTATACCGCCCCATATTAGGCCGCCAAACACCCCCGCCATCAACACCAACGGTACGTGAATGATGCCCGGCGCGCCGACAATCGCCACGCCGATCCACGCAGCAGCAATCGCCCCCATGTGGAGCTGCCCCTCCGCGCCGATGTTGAACACCCCCGCGTTAAAGCCCAACCCCACCGCCACCCCGATGATGATGTAAGGGATCGCCCGCAGCAGCGTGTTGTTCAACTGTGCCGGGATGAACAACGCTGCGCTGTCGAACAGGCGCAGGTAGTACACCGGCTGGTTCTGTGAATCGAACAGCCGTCCCAGAATGCTGTCCCCCTCACCGATGCCGATCAAGGTTGTGCCACCCGGGCGGCGTACAATCAACGAGTCGTTGATAACCCGCTCCACCTCGCCGCTAGCCAGTGCCTCATTGACCGTCTCGCTTGTCAGCAGACCGTTGCTGTAGAGATTGCCGAGCAGGCGCAGCTCCTCACCCAATAAGGCTGGGTTCTGAATGTTAGCAGCCTCCAGCGCCTTGAGTGTCTCGATAGCTTCGCGCGCGCGCGCGGTGTTGTTCGCGTGGATATCGCGAATGGTTGCGCCATCCTCGCTGTTGATGTCGATACCTAGTTCATCCAAACGATCAAGACCGGTGTTGAAGTCATTAATGGCAGAGGCCGTATAGATCGTGGCAAGGTTGAGGTACTCGAGCGTTTGGCGCAGGGTTGGCTCGTCCATCTCGGCCATCGCAGGGTAAAGCGCCGAGGCCTGCGCCAGCTCTTGGGGGGTGAGGCTGGTTTTACGGGCTACGAGCGAGGTCAAGCTGCGAATTTGCGCCCGTGACAGCCCTAACCCCTCCAGCTCGCGCAGCAGTGCGCCGCCAGCCCGCACCCGCGGCACGCCAATATCACGGATGCGGTTCACCGCTGGGCCGATGAGGTCAATGTCAGCGTTGGTTAACTCAGGGAAACGCAGCAGCAGTTCCTCAAAGCGCCGCAGGTTGTCCACGCCAATCGCTTCCACGCGCTCGATGGGGCGAGCTTGGCGGCTGAGGCCGTCGCGGCTGATGGTCACCGTTTGGGCGTAGATCTGAGTCTCGCTGAAGTTGTCGATGCTGGCGATGTCGTTGATTGCCACGCCAAAAACACCCTCAATCAAGGCGCTGTAGGCTACGCCTGCCGTTCGAAGGCCGCCTGCCACGCTCCCTTGTGTGAGCATCATCAGCGGAATGCCAAACAGAAACGCCGTAAGAATAGCCAGCAGCGGGATCAAACGTGGGGAAATTCGCAGCCAAGCACGCACAGGAGCCGGAGGGGTACGGGGTGCAGTGGTCGCCATGAGCAAGTTGCCTCTCGGTACAAGTCTACATTTGTCCGGCCATACGCAGGCCAACGGTATTACGATCTGCTTCAGCAATCGGCAGAATGTCGATCAACCGACCGTCAAACATCACCGCCACACGGTCAGAGAGGCTCAAAATCTCGTCCAACTCTGCCGAGACCACAATCACCGCGATGCCCTCATCGCGCATGCGGATGAGCTGTTTGTGGATGAACTCGATGCTGCCAACATCGAGGCCGCGCGTCGGCTGGCTGGCGATGAGCAAGCGAATCGGGCGGCTGAACTCGCGCGCGATGATCACCTTCTGCTGATTGCCGCCCGAAAGCCCCTGCACTGGATTGTTGATGATGGGTGGGCGCA
Source organism: Anaerolinea sp. (assembly GCA_046719465.1). GTDB lineage: Bacteria > Chloroflexota > Anaerolineae > Aggregatilineales > Phototrophicaceae > JANWYT01. The sequence continues at coordinate 7,632 of JBDNCV010000135.1, read as the reverse complement.
CGTCGTACTGCTGCACAAGCTCAGCCGCGTTGGCGGCAATCGCATCGTCATTGATCACGCCATAGTGAGCAAACGGCTCTTGAAAATAAGTGTTGAGCACGAGGTTCTGCATGACGCTGAACGGCCCCACCAGCCCCACCTTTTGTCGATCCTCCGGAACGTGCGCTGTCCCTAGCAGTGTGATGGTGCGCGGGTCGGCAAAGGTGATGTCTCGGCCAGCTAGCAGCATGCGCCCGCTCGCTGGGTGGCGCAGGCCCGTAAGCGCCTCGACCAGTTCGGTCTGGCCGTTGCCCTGCACCCCCGCCACGCCCAAAATCTCACCGGCATACACCTCAAAACTGACATGCTTCACGGCAGGGATGCCACGCTCATTCAACACGGTCAGATCTTCCACGCGCAGCACAACATCCCCCACATCGTGCGGTTTCTTCTCAACCTCAAGAATCACATCGCGCCCTACCATGAGCGCGGCGAGCGACTGCGTCGTGCTGGTCTTGGGGTCGGCCTCCCCCGCCACTTTGCCCCGCCGCAGTACGACCACATCATCACAAATTTCGAGAACTTCCTTAAGCTTGTGTGAGATGAAGATGATGCTGACGCCGCGTTCTGTCAGCAAACGCATAATCTTGAACAAGCCTACGGCTTCTTGCGGGGTCAGCACGGCTGTCGGCTCATCGAGGATGAGAATATCCGCGTTGCGATACAGCGCTTTGATGATCTCCACGCGCTGTTGTGTGCCCACAGGCAGATCACGGATCAGCGCGTCGGGGTCAACATCGAGGTTGTATTCTTTGCTGATCTCTACGATTCGACGGCGCGCAATCGCCTTTTGTAGAAACCCCAGCACATTGCTCTCATTGCCGAGCATGACGTTCTCGGTCACAGTTAGAACATCGACAAGTTGAAAGTGCTGATGCACCATGCCGATCCCGTTGCGGATGGCGTCGCTTGGCTCGTTGATCGTGATTGGCTGCCCGTTGACGAGGATTTCCCCCTCATCCGGTTTATACAAGCCGTAGATCATATTCATGAGGGTGCTTTTGCCTGCGCCGTTCTCCCCCAGCAAGCCCAGCACATGCCCTTTGTAGAGTTTGAGGTTGATGTTGTCGTTGGCTAACACCCCCGGGAAGCGCTTGGTGATGCCGCGCACTTCCAGCACTGGCACATCTTGTGTCATCACGAAAAACCCCTTTGCATTAGGGGGACATTGTAGCGCAAATTAGGATATCGGGCTTGCAATTCAGCGCCCAACGGATGAAAAAGTCATCGCCGAGGGTATGCGCCCTCGGCGATGGCAAGTCATTGGAGATGATGAGCAGCTGCGCCATCCTTGAGAAATGTCAGCGCCTCCCGCGCGAGCACGTCGCCTGATTGTCGTGGCGGTCGCCAAAGGCAGGTAGCAGCCGCCAAGTCTGGATTAATTGCTGCAAATGACTCCAGCACAAGGTAGCCAGTGAAGTTAGCGTCGGCCAGCCCGCGCCACACTTCCCCCCAGTTCACCGTGCCGCTGCCAAGCAAGCCGCGGTGGCTCTCGCTCATGTGCACATAGTCGAGCACGTCAGCAGTGCGCACAATCGGGTTGTAGAAGCCTTCTTCTTCGATATTCATGTGGTAGGTATCAGCGTGCAGTTTGAGATTGTCTGCCCCCACGGCCAAGATCGTCTCACGGGTGTCTTCCAGCGTGTTGTAGAGGTAGGTCTCGTAGCGGTTGCAAGGCTCCAGCGCCAGCGTGATGCCTCGGGCGCGCGCCTCGGCGGCGACATCCCGCAGGACTTGAATCACCGTCTCGCGTTCGGCGGTGGTGGGCGGTGAGCCAGTTAGCACCCCCAGCGAGTAAGCGATGCAGCCTCCCAAGTATTGGCTGCCGAGCGCTTCGACCGCTTTTAGCGCTTCAACAAGAAACGCGCGCGCTTCCTCCGGGTGGTGCGGCATGTGTAGATGACGCGGCAAAGCGAGCGAACAGGTGGCGTAGATGCCAGCGCGTTTGAGCGCCTCACGGTGGCTGGCTGCATCAAACTCAGCGGGTTTCAACATCGGCACTTCGATGAACTCATACCCAGCTTGCCCCGCCTGTTCAATGGCATAGTTGCCGCTGTCCGTATTCCATTCGCCAATAAAAACAAAAGAGTGGACGCCCAATTTAGGCATAGAAGGCTCCCTAAGCAGTCGTCAGCGATTTTTGTCACAGTTGGGGTAGAGGCTGACTCCCCTACCCCAACCCTCAAAGCGCCCGCGCTATTCGGGCAGGTTGTCCTGCGTGATCACCACCACAGGCGATTCAATGAACGGCGCGACCGGGCGGCCCTCAATCACTTTGATGAGCGCCTCAATCGCCAAGTATGCCATCTCATCCGGGAATTGGGCTACCGTACCCGCTAGGCGTCCTTCGCGCACCGCGGCCAACGCCTCGGGGATAGCGTCCACACTGACGACGATCACCTGCCCGCCGAGGCCTGCTGCTTCCACGGCCTCCACCGCGCCTAAGCCCATGCCATCGTTGGCGGCAAAGATCGCCTTCACGTTCGGGTTAGCTTGGAGGATGTTGCTGGCCACATTGAACGCTTGCGCGCGATCCCAGTTGGCCGTTTGGCTAGCCACCACATTCAGGCCCCCCGCGGACGCAGTCATCGTGAAGCCGGTCACACGGTCGATGCTGCTGGTTGTCCCGGGTGCGCCCTCGATCACGGCAACCTCAGCGCCGCTCTCGACCAGCCCCAACACCAACTGCGCTGCCACTTCGCCCGCACGAACGTTGTTTGAGGCGATCTGGGTCGCAATATTGATCCCTTCTTGCGCATCGGCAGGGATCAGCTCGTCGAGGTTAACAATCGGGATGCCGCGTTCAGTGGCGGTTACCAGCGCGCTGTTGAGCGAGGTCGCACGGAAGGGCGTCACTGCGAAGCCGTCAAAGTTGCCCTCATTCAGCCAGCCTTCCAAGATCGCTAGCTGCTCATCCGCGGCATCTTCGGTGGGCGTGCTGCCGGTGACGATTTCAATGCCGAAATCAGCGGCCGCCATCTCGTAACCTTTGATCATCGTCAAGAAGAACTCGTTGCTTAAGTTCTTGGTCAGCGCGCCGATGCGCAGGCTGCCGATGGCTGGATCTCCAAGGCGGCTCCCCGCAGTTGCCACGTTGTCTTGTGTAATGATCACCACCGGAGATTCAATCTGCGGCGCAATTGGGCGGCCAGCAATCACCTTGAGCATGGCCTCAACTGCGAGCACGGCCATCTCATCAGGATATTGGGCCACTGTGCCCGCAAGGCGGCCTTCTTGAACAGCGGCCAACGCTTCAGGGATGGCATCCACACTGGCCACGAACACTTGCCCGCCGAGGCCTGCCGCTTCCACAGCTTCCACCGCGCCTAAGCCCATGCCATCGTTGGCGGCAAAGATCGCCTTCACGTTCGGGTTAGCTTGGAGGATGTTGCTGGCTACATTGAACGCTTGCGCGCGATCCCAGTTGGCCGTCTGGCTAGCCACCACATTCAGGCCTGCGGCGGTCGCCGTCTGGGCGAAGCCAGTCACACGGTCGATGCTGCTGGTTGTCCCCGGCGCACCTTCAATGATGGCCACCTCTGAGCCGGGTTCCACCAAGCTGATGATGAGATTCGCTGCCACTTCACCCGCGCGGACGTTGTTCGACGCGATCTGCGCAGCTAGGTTGATCCCCTCTTGTGCATCGGCAGGGATCAACTCGTCGATGTTGATGATCGGGATGCCACGCTCGGTCGCCGTCACCAGCGCGCTGTTGAGCGAGGTGGCGCGGAACGGGGTCACGATGAAGCCGTCAAAGCCTCCCTCGTTCAGCCATCCTTCAAGGATAGCCAACTGCTCCTCGGCTGCGTCCTCCGTCGGCGTGCTGCCGATCACGATCTCCACGCCGTAGCGCTCCGCAGCGAAACGGTAACCTTCTGCCATCGTTAAGAAGAAGGGGTTCGATTCATTCTTGATGAGCGCCCCAATTCGGATCGTCTCTTGACCAGCGGCGGGCAGCACACTCAGCGCTCCCAACGCCAGACCAGCGAACAAAAGTGCTGCTTTCCTCATGATGTGAACTCCTTGCAAGACTATTCTTCGGTCAAAATGGCTGATTATTTTCAACAAGCGGACTCCACTTTCCGATATACACCTCCTCTGCACCACGCATGCGCCTAGGCGTTCTTACTGACGCCGCGATTGTTTCTTCCGCCATTGATCTAGCACTACCGCCAGAACAATGACCGACCCGATGATAACCTGCTGCCAGTAGCTGGGGATGTTGAAGATGTTGATGGCATTACGGACAAGACTGATGATCAATGCGCCGATGATCGTCCCAGCGACTGTGCCCTCCCCTCCTGTGAGGCTCGTGCCACCCATGACAGCAGCAGCGATCGCGTCCAGCTCAAACATCGTGCCAAACGTTGGATCGCCTGAGCTTAAGCGCGCCAGCAGCAGCGCCGCGGCCACCCCAGTAAGCATCCCGCTGAGGCCATAAATGCCCATCTTGTAGCGCTCCACCGGAATCCCTGCAAGGCGGGTTGTCTCCTCGCTGCCGCCAATAGCAATCGTGTATTTGCCAAACTTGGTATAGTTGAACACCCACCAGAAGATGACCGCCAGAACCCCAGCAAAGGCAACCGAGACAGGGATCGACGTGCCTGCAATCGTGCCGGAAAAGGTCTGAAGGAACTCGCGTCCGAAGCCAAAAATCGAACGCCCTTCGCTGACGACCAGCGCAATCCCGCGAAAGATGCCCATCGTCCCGAGCGTCGCGATAAAGGGTGGGAGCTTTACCCGTGTAATCAAGAAGCCGTTGAATAACCCGCAGAGCGTCCCAACGAGCACGGCGACAAAAAAGCCCCCAAACGGCCCAATGTTCGTATCGCGCATGGCCATCGCCGCGACGACGCCCGCCAACGCCACAATCGACCCCACCGACAGGTCAATCCCCCCGCTGGTGATGACGAAGGTCATGCCAATAGCGATGATCGCGTTGATTGAGGCTTGCAGTGCCACTTGAAGCAAGTTGCGATCCGTCAAGAACAACTGCTGCCCACGAATGATCGGAGAGAGGATGGTCATCAATATGACGAGGACTACTAGCACCAACACCACCCCATAACGCGCGACAAAATCGGCCAACGTCATCGACTGTGCCCACTCTCGCAGTCGTGCTGGCAGTGAAAGTTGTCCTTGTTTTCTCTTTGCGATCATGCCTCACCTACGCAACGATGCTTGTCAACTTAACTGCTCGGGGTGGTAGTGGAATGGCGAATGACGAGGCGCGTGGCCAACGTCATCGTCTCGATGGGATGATCTGGCTGCTGAATATGCCGCAGCAGCACTTCAACAGCCTTTTCCCCCATCTCAGTGATGGGCTGCGCCACTGTAGTCAACGCAGGGATGCTGTAAGCTGCCAGTGGAATGTCATCAAACCCAATCACCGACAGCTCCTGAGGCAGTCGAATAGCCAGCTCAGCGGCAGCGTGCATCACGCCAATGGCGATGACATCCGTCAATGCGAAGATGGCTGTAGGGCGCGGCTCTAGGCGCAAGAGGCGCATCCCTGCGCTGTACCCCATCTCAAACTGCCCCAACGTATCCATCAGCACCAGCGGTGGGTTCGATAGCCCATACTCGGCGAGCGCCTGCTGCGCGCCATACAAGCGCTGCGTCATTGAGTCGCTGTGTTCGTGCGCTCCAATGATGCCCACATGGCGATGCCCCAATTCCAAGAGGTGGCGCATCCCCAAGTAGCCGCCATGCACGTTGTTGGTGAGCACCTTGTTCACGTGTGAGGCCCCCAACAAGTCACGATCGACCAGCACAGCCGGAATGGTCATCGCTTGCAGGCGCGCGAGTGACTGGTCACTGTGGCCAGTTGGGACGAAGATCACCCCATCGACCCGCTGGCGCAGCAGCATATCGATGTAGGCGTTCTCTTTCTCGGCGCTTTCCTCGGCGCTGCAAATCAACGTGCGATAGTTCTGGGTGAACAGTGCTTTCTCAATGGCAAACGCCAGCGTGCTGAAGAAGGGATGATCCAGCTGTGGGATGAGAAGGCCGATGGCAAAGGTCTCTTGGCGGCGCAAGCTGCGCGCCAAAAAGCTGGGTTGATAGTTCAGCTCACGCATCACCGCCGTAACGCGGGTTTGCACGTCACTGCTGACATAGCCATTCTGGTTGATTACCCGCGACACGGTGGCTACAGATACGCCTGCTTTTTCTGCCACGTCCTTCATCGTTACCATGGCCTGCCAACTTTCTCTATTCCTGTACGATTAAGGGGGATTTTGCTCCAGTGATGTAGGCGACAATCTCTTGAGGGTCAGTCTCTGACTTGCGCAGGGTAGCCACATGCCTTCCTTGACGCAGCACGACGATTCGATCCGCAATCCGGTACACATCTTGCATGTTGTGGCTGATGACCATAATCCCCATGTGGGCCGTATCGCGCAGTTTTTCGATCATCTGAAGCACCTGCTCGGTCTCCTCAACGCCGAGCGCCGCTGTCGGCTCGTCGAGAATGAGCAGCTTGCGGCTCCATGTGATGGCGCGGCCAATGGCGACGGCTTGGCGCTGTCCACCGCTCATCCGCCGAACGGCCATTGTGGGCGCAGGAATTTTGATGTGCAGGTCTTGCAGGGCTTCGGCAGTGGCGCGGCGCATCTGGCTGCGATCCAGAATGCCGAGCATCCGCCCGATGAAGCCCATCGTCGTAGACTCGCGCCCGAGGAAGACGTTATCAGCGACATCGAGTTGTTCGATCAGCGCGAGGTGTTGGTAAACCGTCTCAATGCCCATGTTGAGGGCGTCAGATGGGCGTTTGAAGCGGCACACTTGTCCGTCAAGCGTGAAGTGACCGCTGGTGGGCGCATAAACACCCGAAATGATCTTCACCAGCGTGGACTTACCCGCCCCGTTATCCCCCACGAGGGCAACTACCTCACCCCAGTCAATGTCAAAACTGACGCCCTTGAGCGCTTGCACAGCCCCAAAGTACTTGTGGATGTTGTGGATTTCGAGTAGGGTGTCGCTGCGTGAAGAAGCGTTCATTCCTAAGATGCTCACAAAATCTATTTTATACAGGGGCTAACTTTTTTAATCCGCTTACAACTCAGCGTGTGTAAACGATTACTTACAGAGCAGTATAAGAGGTTTCTCAAACTTTGTCAAATAGTTTACCCTCACAGGAGTGGGCCTCATCCCCCAACCTCCTTCTCCGGTGAGAGAAGGGGGCAAAAGTCTCCTCTCCACGGGAGAGGGGATTTAGGGGTGAGGCCTTGCAACGCCAACCGAACAAACCGAGATGGTGCATTACCGCGACCTCAGACACCCCTGTTCTCACCTCTATAAAAAAATCAGCCCCCTTGGTTGGGGGACTGATGGCTAGCTAGTTCGCTTGAGAGATGGCACGGTGGTAACGCGCTTTGGCTTCCTGCGCCAAGTCAGGATCGGCCACCACATCACCTCCGCGTACCGTCGCGCCGATGACAATCGCAGCGCTCACTAGGACAAGGTTCTTGATGATGTACTGCCCTTCCAACGTGGGCGCTATTGGGAACACCGTCCATGTTTCAGCTGGGAACAAGAACAGCGGCGTGATTGTGCCGAACATTTGCAAAACAAGCAGCAGCAGCGTCGCCC
>JBDNCV010000134.1:0-10746 GCA_046719465.1 Anaerolinea sp. | reverse complement strand
GGCTTGGGCATCCTGATGATCTCGAGCGAGCTGCCCGAAATTTTAGGCATGAGTGATCGCATCCTCGTGATGCGCGAAGGGCGTATCGTTGCGGAGTTTGACCGTGCCGAGGCCACGCAAGAGCGCATTGCGGCGGCGATGATGAGCAGCGAACCGCTGCCAGCAAAGGAGAAGGTGACCGTATGACGACGGCGACCCTTGTGAAGCCCAGACCGGTCACGCTGCGGCTGAGCCATTTCCTCGGGGTGGCGCTGGCAGCGGTGATCTTGATTGCTTACTACGCGCTGCCGTTCGTGGCGCAGCCCGAGCGCGGCCTCTCCGACATTGCAACGCTGACCGGCGGGCGTGGTAACAACGAGTTTGGCCTCGCCGTCAACGGGCTGTTGATGCTGCCGTTTGGGGGGGTGGGGGCGCTTCTGTTGGGCGTGTGGAACCTGCTCAGCCCGCGCCATGAGCGCGTGATCGCGCTGCTGCTGGCCGTTTGCGGCGTGGTCGGCCTGACGTACTACGTGATCTTCTTCCGCCAGTACATCGACACGTCGGCGGACTACTTGCCCAACATGAGCATCGGTTTTTGGATGATGTTGGCGGCGTGTGTGGCGTTGGTGGCGCAAGTGGCCATCCCGCGCCCGCCTGCTGAACGTGACTTCACGCCGCGCGCCGTGTTGGGCAACCAAGAGATGGTGCTGGCGGCCGGGTTAGTGCTGCTGGTGATCTTCGTCGGGATCACCAACCCGCGTTTCCTCGCCGAGCGCAACCTCTCGGATGTCATTCAAGGGCACGCCTATATCGCAGTGGCCGCGCTGGGCATGACGATGGTGATCGTCACCGGCAACATCGATATCTCGGTGGGGTCGTTGGTGGGGCTGCTAGGGATCATCAGCGGGCGGATCGCGGTGGACACTGGGCAAATCTGGCTGGCGTGGCTCGCGCCGCTGTTCATCGGGGCGTTCTTCGGCGGGGTGAACGGCTTCTTGGTAGCCTATATGCGCATCCCCGCTATTGTGGTCACGTTAGGGATGCTGAGCATCATCAAAGGGATTTTGCTCATCTGGACGGCAGGATCGCGCGTGGTGGATTTACCGCCTGATTTCTTCCTCGCGCAGATGCGCCCGCTCAACGTCCCCATGCCGATCTGGTTTATGGTGGTGCTGACGATCTTGGTCACGCTGTGGATGCGCTACAGCGGGCTGGGGCGGGCGATGTATGCGGTGGGCGGCAACAAAGAGGCAGCCCGCCTCAGCGGCCTCAACGAGCAGCGGATCGTGTTCCAAGCGTTTGTCTTGAACGGCGTGTTCGTCGGCATCGCCAGCGTGTTGTACGCCACGCAGCTCACCATCATCCAAGCAACGCCCCCGCCCGGCCTTGAGCTGACCGTGATCACGTCGGCAGTGGTAGGCGGTGTGAGCATCTTGGGCGGCACAGGGACGGCCATCGGCGCGGCGATTGCAGCCATCTTGCTGAACGTGATCCGCACAGCGATGGTGTTCATCAACGTGTCGCCGTTCTGGGTGCAGGCGGTGCAAGGCCTGCTGATTTTGGTCACTGTGCTGGCGGACTTGCTCCGTCGGCGGCGGCAGCGGCAGTAACGGGAGGGAACCTGCATGGCATTACAAGAAGCACCCAAGCTTCAATCTGCGCCGGATGACGGCCTCATCCCGCGGCTTCGCAGCGCGCTGCTCAGCCAAGAGGGGGTGCTGTTTTTGATCTTGGTGATCAGCGTGATCGTGCTGTCGCTCAACACAGATCGCTTCTTGCAGCCCTCTAACCTGCTGACGCAGGCGCGCCTGCTGGTGGAAGTTGGCTTAGTGGCGCTGCCGATGACCTTCATCATCATCACGGGCGGGATTGACCTCTCAGTGGGGTCGATTTTGGGGCTGACAGCTATCATGATCGGCGTGGGCTGGCAGACGCTGGGCCTGCCGTTGGAGCTGGCGATTGTGCTGGCGCTGGTGATTGCGACGCTGTGCGGTTTCATCAACGGGCTGTTCATCGTGCGGGTGGGCGTGCCGCCGCTCATCATGACGCTGGCGACGCTGGCATTTTATCGTGGGCTGGCGCAGGGCATCAGCGAAGGTCGCTCCGTGCGCGGCTATCCAGAGTGGTTTTATCAGCTTGGGCAGGGCGATTTCTTAGGACTGCCCACCCAGATTTGGCTCTTAATCGTCGGCATCATCGTGTCGTGGGTGATCCTCGCGCGGACGACGTTCGGGCGCACGCTCTATGCCATTGGCAACAACGAGACGGGCGCGCGCTTCAGCGGGTTGAACGTCAACCGCGCCAAACTGCTGATCTACAGCTACTCGGGCTTTATGGCGGGGGTAGCGGGGTGGATCTTCGTCTCGCGCGTGACGACGACGCGCTCAGATATGGGGAGTGGACTGGAACTCGACGTCATCGCAGCCGTGGTCTTGGGCGGCACGAGCATCTTCGGCGGCACGGGCAGCATCACTGGCACGGTCATCGGGATGGTGTTGATCCAGTTGCTTAAAAACGGCTTGGCGTTGAATGGGGTGACGCAAGACGCCACGATCATCGTGATCGGCTTGGTGTTGATCTTTGCGATCCTCGTCAACAATTTCATTCAAGGCCAGCGCCAAAAGAGCAAGTAAGGCCCCCTGTGGCAGAAAGGAGCAGCGCGCATCGGCACAACCCAGCAGCTAGAAACTTACACCGTTTCGTTTTAACAGCAACTAGTAACCTGATGGAGTGTAAAATCATGAACAAAAAGCCTTTGATTGTTGGTTTGGGGATGACGCTGGTGCTGGCGGTGGCCATCACCCCGATGAGCGCGCAAGAGCGCCGTTGGGACGGCGCGGATGATCTGCCGGTGAACCCGCTGGCCTGCCCGGGCGAGGAAATGGAGATGGACGGCGAGGAGATGGACATGCCGGAGTACGACGGCGGCCTCGCGCAGAACGCCCCGGATAAGGCTGGCCAGCCCATCACGCTGGTGGACGTGCCCAAGCTGATTGGTATCGGCTACTTTGACGCAACCGCGCTCGGCATGCAGCAGGCCGCGGAAGAGCTGGGCAACGTGACGGTCATCACTGACGGCCCGACTGAGGCCAACATCGACGACCAGATCACCGTGATCGAGAACTATCTGGCGCAGGGCGTGGACGGCGTGCTGTTCGCCGCGAATGACCCCGTGGCTATCTCGCCGGTGCTGCGCCGCGCGCTGAGCAGCGGCGTCCACGTGGTGGGCTACGATGCCAACAGCGAGCCAGACGCGCGCACGTGGTTCGTCAACCAAGCCGAGTTTAACGGCATCGGCAAGGCGATGATTGACGCGCTGGCGGCTGAGAAGGGCGAGGACGCCTCCTTCGGCATCGTCACCAGCACCTTCACCACCCCGAACCAAGCCCGCTGGATCGCGGAGATGTGGGCTTACGCCACCAAGTGCTACCCCAATATGACGTGGTTGGAGACGCTGGAAGCGCAAGAGGACAGCGTGTTGAGCTTCAACCAAGCCACCACCCTGCTGAACAAGTACGGCGACGACATCGACGGCATCTTCGGCATGACCAGCGTGGCCACGCCCTCCTCAGCAGATGCGGTGACGCAGGCCGGCCTGTGCGGTGAGGTGGCGGTTGTTGGTCTGGCGACCCCCAACGCGATGAAGCCCTACGTCAACTCGGGCTGCGTGCAGTCGGTGGTGCTGTGGAACCCGATTGACCTCGGCTATGCGGCGGTGTACGTGATGCGCGCGGTGGTCGATGGCACGCTGGTTCCGGGCGCAACGAGCGTGGAAGCGGGTCGCCTCGGCGAGCTGATGATCGTCAATGGCTCTGAAGTGCTGCTGGGCGCGCCCTTCATCTTCACGGCCGAGAACATCAACGACTTCGACTTCTAGTGGTGTCGACGGGCAGGGGGCAGCCCCTGCCCTTTTTCTTCGATAGGAAGGCCGATATGAGCGACCTACGCGACACCCTCTGGCAGCTAACGCGCACGCTGGGTGATCCCGCCCGTGACCTTGTCGTCATCGGCGAAGGGAACACCTCGGCGCGGGTGGACGACGAGACCTTCCTCATCAAGGCCAGCGGCCAGCAGATGCAGACGATGGAGCCGCGCGGCTTGGTGCAGGTGCGCTTTGCGCCGATCCTCGCCATGTTGGAGTCGGACGCGCCGCCGACGCTCGACGAGCAGAAGGCTATTGCCCGCGCCGCCAAAGTCGACCCGACAGCGCCCGACCCCTCGATCGAGGTGAGCTTCCACGCGCTGCTGCTGGCGGAGTGCGGCGCTTCGTTCATCGGCCACACACACCCCACGCCAGTTGTGTCGATCCTGTGCAGCCCGCGCGCGCGCGACTTTGCAGAGCGCCGCACGTTCCCAGATGAGGCGGTGCTGTGCGGCGCGCGCAGCGCCTACGTGCCCTATGCCGACCCCGGGCTGCCGCTGGCGCACGCCATCCGTCAGGCGGTGCGCGCCTTCCGCGATGCCGAGGGGGTCTGGCCGCGTGTGATCCTGTTAGAGAATCACGGCTTGATCGCGTTGGGCAGCAGCCCGCAGGAAGTGCTCAACATCACGACGATGGCGGTGAAGGGCGCGCGGGTGTTCTTGAGCGCGGCGGCGCTGGGCGGCCCGGTCTTCTTAAGCAGTGCCGAAGTTCGCCACATCGTAGGCCGCCCTGATGAGATCTACCGCCGCGACCAATTCGTCCAGTCGAACCGTTCCTGAGGTGACCCTCTATGACCCCTGAAGGCGCGCGCGTCTGGTTCATCCCAGATGCTTATCTTGCCAAGCCCGCAGGCGACGACCCCATCTACAAGAACCACGAAGCGATCTGCATCCTCAACACGACCAGCGAGGATGCGCAGATCACGCTCGATTTTTATTTTGCTGACCGTGACCCTGTGGAAGGTGTGCAAATCGTGATTGGGGCAAAGCGCTGCGTCCACGTGCGCATGGATGACCCCGCGCAGGTCGGCGGCTATCAGATCCCGTTCGATGTGCCCTACGGGGTGCGCCTGCGCAGCACCACGCCGATCATCGTGCAGTACTCGCGCATGTACGCCACCACCCACAACATCAGCCTGATGACGACGATGGCGCATCCAATGGCGTGAGGCGTTTACGTTGCCGCCGCGAGAATGCTCACCAGCTCGTCGTGCGTCAGCGTGATGGGGTTGCCCTTCATGCTGCTGGCTTGGGACGCTTTCTGCGCGATCTCGTCGAAGTGGACGGATGTGATGCCGTAGGCGCTCAGCGGCGGAATGCCTAAGTCGGCGGCGAGCGTTGCCACCCAGTCGGCCCCGTCTTCTGGGGTGGCATCGTCGCGCCCTGTGAGAAGCTGCGCCACCTCTGCGTAGCGCCCCAGCGCGGGGTGCTGCGGGTCGCGTGCGCGGAGCGCCTGCACGTTCATCCGCATAACCGGCGCGAGCAGCGCCGCGCAGATCGCCCCGTGCGGCGCGTCGAACATGCCGCCGATGGGCGCAGCAAAGCCGTGCACTGCGCCGAGCCGCGCGTTGGCCAACGCCAGCCCTCCCATGAGCGCTGCCAGCGCCATATCTTCCCGTGCGTTAAGATCATCGCCCTGTAAGCAGGCGCGCCGCAGCGCCCGCGCCGCGCGAACGATCCCATCGCGGGCGAAAGCGTCAGTTATGGGGTTCGCGGCGGGTGTGACGAATGGCTCGATCACTTGGGTGAGCGCGTCCATGCCGGTGCTGGCTGTGACGTTGGGAGGGACGCTCACCGCCAGCGCTGGGTCGATCAGCGCAACGCGCGGCAGCATCAACGGCGAGCGCAGGCTCACCTTGACGCGATGCTCCAGCGAGGCCAGCACGGCGTTTCGTGTCACTTCTGCGCCTGTGCCGGCGGTCGTCGGGATGGCGATGTAGGGCAGCGGCGCTTCGCTGAGGGCTTGGCCGCGCCCGATGACCTCCAGATAGTCCAATGGGTCGCCGTGGTTGGTCGTGAGGGCGGCGATGGCCTTGCCTGCGTCCAGCGCGGCTCCGCCCCCAAAGCCGATCACCATCTGCGCGTCGATCTGCCGCGCCAGCGCGACGGCCTCGCGCGCCATGGGCACGGTTGGCTCATGCGGGACGCTGTAGACGGCTGCGGCTACACCTGCCGCCTCCAGCAGTGCGGTGATCGCTTGAGCGCGGCTTGGGCTGCCGCCGGTGACCAAGAGGGCGCGCGCACCGTAAGCCTGCGCGATCCCGCCCAACTGCTGCACGCTGCCCCGCCCAAAAATGATCCGCCCCGCGGTGGCAAACTCGAACGTGGTCATTTCGTTTGCTTTCGTTTAGTGTCGAACATTTCGTCCTTGAGTATAATACGCCTTGCCTGATCTTCGCAGCAGGGAGAGGAATTCAGGGGTAAGGCTTCGTCGGTTCGAGTGCAGCATTTTTATTTATAGGGAACCGCATCACAGCCGGATGTTTCAGCGTCTGGCGCATGTACTCAAGTAACACACGCAAGGGGGAACACATGACAACACCTGAGGCAATTCTCGCTGACCCAGCGATACGACGCGCGCGGGAGCGGGTCGCGCACATTGGGCGGCTGTTGTTCGCGCGGCAGCTGACGGACGCGGCCGGCGGCAACCTGAGCGAGCGCGTCGGCGAGCTAATCTGCATCTCGCCGCGCTATTCAGGGTCACAGCGGCAGTGGCAGCTCAACCCTGAGGATGTGCTGGTGGTCAACCTTGCTGGGGAGGTGTTGGTCGGCGATGGCACGATCAGCCGCGAGAGCCAAGTGCACCTGCGCCTGCATCAAGAGTTTGGCGAGTACGGCACAGGGGTCATCCATGCCCATGCGCGCAACCTTTTGGTGTTCGCCGCCGCCGAGCAGCCCATGCCGCCCGTGCTGGAGGCAACGCGCAAATTCGGCGTGACCCCCGTCGTGAGCTATGCGCCCGCGCACAGTAAGGTGTTGGCCGCCAACATCGCCGCCAGCATGAAAGGCCGCGAGAAGCGCATCAGCGGCCACGCGGCGGGCACGATCGCCCCGTGGCACGGCCTGTTCTTGATGGGCAAAGACCTCTACGCGGCGTTCGACGCGGTGGAACGGCTCGACAACAACGCCTACATCATCCTGCAATCGCGCGCGTTGGGGGCCAGCCCGCTGCTGGAAACCGAGCGCGCCCGCATGGAAGAAGCCATCACCAACTTCAGCGAATAAGGCCCCTCAATGCGACCTGTCGTCACCATCACTGCCAACACCACCATTGACCTCACCCTGCTGATCCCGTCCTTCCAGCCCGGCAAGACGATCCGCGCGACCGAGAACGTGATCAGCATCGGCGGCAAGCCGAGCGATGTCTCATACGTGCTAGCCCAGATGGGGCAGCCGAGCTTGGCGCTGGGCTTTGCGGCGGGGACGTTCGGCCAGCGCGCCCGTCAGATCCTGCACGCGGCGGGGGTTCAAGTCGACTTCATCGAAGTGGAGGGCGAGTCGCGCATCAACGTGTTGATCGCCACTGCCGATGACCGCAAGCAGACGACGATCACCAGCAGCATGCTGCGGGTGCTGCCCGAGCATCTTGCACAGTTTGAGGCCAAGCTGGCCGAGGCGCTCCCTGCGGCGGCCTGCGTCATGATGGGCGGCACGCTCCCGCAGGGCGTCGAGCCGCGCCACTACGCTGCGTGGATTCGACAGTGTCGGGCGGCTGGGGTGTATGTGCTGTTCGACGCGGACGAGCCAAACCTGAGCGCGGGGCTGGAAGCCGCTCCGAACCTGATTAAGCCCAACCGCGACGAGCTGAGCCGCCTGAGCGGGCGCGCGATCCACACCATCACGGAGGCCTACGCCGCCGCGCGCGAGATCGTCGGGCGCTGTGGGACGGCGGTCGTCGTCACGTTGGGGGGGGATGGCGCGCTGGCCGTGCTGCCGGATGCTGCGTGGCACATCCCGCCGCTGGATGTGCCGGTGGTCAGCGCGGGCGGGGCGGGCGATGCCGTCGTCGCAGGGATCGCCGAGTCGATCCAGCGCGGCGAACCGTTCGAGATGGGCTTGCGGCGCGGCTTTGCCTACGCGGGCGCAGTGGTGCAGCAGGCGGGTACAGCCCAGCTTGACCCTGCTGAGGCGCGCCGCCTGCTGCCGCTGGTTGAGATTATCCCCTATTCCTGAGCAGACGGAGCAACCCATGCGCTTTGACCTCTTGCCGCCGCGCCACCAACTGACCGAGATTATGCTGCGCCTCTACGAGCAGGGTTTGACCACCACCAGCGGCGGCAACCTGTCGATCCACGATGAGGACGGCAGCATCTGGATCACGCCTGCCAGCGTGGACAAAGGCCGTCTGACCCCTGATGACATCGTGCGCGTGCTGCCCGACGGCACAGCGCAGGGGCGGCATGCCCCCTCTAGCGAGCTGCCCTTCCACCGCCGCATCTACCTTGAACGCCCCGACATTCGCGCCATCGTCCACGCGCACCCGACGGCGCTGGTGGCGTTCAGCCTTGTGGGGCAAGTTCCCGAAGGCCGCCTCACCCCGCAGACCTTTGATGTGTGTGGGACGGTGGGCTACGCGCCTTACGCCCTGCCCGGCACGGAGGCGCTGGGCGAGCGCATCGCGCAGGCCTTTGGCGCGGGGCCAAACGTCGTCATGTTGGAGAATCACGGCGTTGTGGCTGGGTCTGATGATGTGCTGCGCGCGTTCCACCGCTTGGAGACGCTTGAGTTCAGCGCGCAGACGCAGATCAACGCGGCGAGCTTGGGGCCGATTGAGCCGCTGACCGCCGAGCAAGTGGCGCTGTTCCGCCATGACTACGACCCGCTGCCGGAGTTTGCCGCAGGCAAGCGCCAGAGCGCCGAGCTGGAAGGCCGCCGCGCCATCGTCGACGTGGTGAAGCGCGCTTATGCCCGCCGCCTGATGACGAGCACCGGTGGCACAGTCTCGCTGCGCTTGGGGGCGGATGACTTCCTCATCACGCCCTACGGCTTCGACCGGAAATACATCGAGGCAAGCGACATCGTGCGCATTTTGAACGGCCAGCGCGAGGTGGGCCGCACCCCGAGCCGCGCCGTCCGCCTGCACCGCGCGATCTACGCCGCACACCCCTATGTGAACTGCATCATGAGCGCCCAGCCGCCCGCCGTCCTCAGCTTCGGCGTGACGCGCAGCGTGCCCTTCGACACCAAGCTGATCCCAGAGACGTACATCGTCCTGCGCGAGATGCCCGTCGTCGATTACGGCCTTGAGTTCACTGCGCCGGAGCAGGTGGCGCAGCTTGTATCGCCACAGACGCCGGTGCTGCTGCTGCGCAATGACGCAGTGCTGGCGACCGGCAGCACGCTGCTGCAAGCCTTCGACCGCGTAGAAGTGGCCGAGTTCAGCGCGGCGGCGCTGCTGCGCTCGCGGGCGTTGGGGGCGCTGCGGGTCATCTCCGAAGACGATGTGCGCGCCCTTCAGCGCAAGTATTTCCCTGAAGAAAGTTGAAGAAGTAAAAACGTGGAAAGTCTAAAGTGGGCGGTGGATCGGGCAGAGGGGGCAGCATCGCTCACGCCAAAAAGTGAAAAAGGAGATTTTTAGCATGAGAGCAGTCATTATTGGCGGCAGCGGGCATGTCGGGACGTATCTTGTGCCGCGTTTGGTGGTGGCGGGGTATGAGGTGGTCAACGTGACGCGGGGCAAGAGCAAGCCGTACCTGCCCCATGCG
The DNA here is from genome assembly GCA_046719465.1 of Anaerolinea sp. Classification (GTDB taxonomy): domain Bacteria; phylum Chloroflexota; class Anaerolineae; order Aggregatilineales; family Phototrophicaceae; genus JANWYT01. The sequence goes on along the minus strand of JBDNCV010000134.1, from coordinate 1,141 downwards.
GCGTGGGCGCACGTCCAGCAGGTGACTATTGACCGCGATGAGGCCGAGCGCGCGGGCACGTTTGGTCGTCAGATCGCCGAGCTGAAGCCCGATATCGTGATCGACATGGTGTGCTTTGAGCCGTCAAGCGCTCAGCACCTCGTGGAGCATCTGCGCGGGCAGGTGCGGCACTTCCTCCACTGCGGCACGATCTGGGTGCATGGCCATCCGTCGATCCAGCCCACCACCGAGGACATGCCGCGCCGCCCGCTGGGCAAGTATGCCACGACCGCTGCCGACGCTGACCCCTATCTGCTGTCAGACTACGGCGCGATGAAAGCGCAAATCGAGGCCTACTTGCTGACCGAGGCGCGCCTGCACGGCTTCCCCGCGACGGTGCTGCACCCGGGCCATATCGTCGGCCCGGGGCATTACCCCGTCAACCCACAGGGCAACGGCAATGTGCGCGTGTTTCAGCAGTTGGCCAAGGGCGAGGAAGTGCTCATCCCGCATATTGGGTTAGAAACGCTGCACCACGTCCACGCGGACGACGTGGCGCAGGCCTTCATGCGCGCGATAGAGCATTGGAGCGTGAGCGTTGGCGAGAATTTCCATGTGGTGTCGGAGGCGGCGCTCACGCTGCGCGGTTACGCTGAGGCAGTGGCAGCGTGGTTTGGTCAGCAGCCGAACCTGCGCTTTGTCTCATGGCAAGAGTTCACCGAGCGCCTGCCTGAGGCCGACTGGATCAAGACATGGGATCACATCGCCCACAGCCCGAATTGCAGCATTGAAAAGGCCAAGCGCATGATTCGCTATCAGCCGCGCTACACCTCGCTCGAAGCGATCTTCGAATCGCTCGAGTGGCTGGTGGCCAACGGCGTGATCCAGCGCTGAAACGTGGGCGCACCCCTCAAGCGCAGGCACAACCTGCGCTTTTTTGTGCTCTTGTTGGTGTGTGATGTTTTGGCCTCATGCCCATGTTGGGGAAGTATCAAGATCCAAAGTGACGGGCCGCACCCCTAAATCTCTATCACGTCGGCAGGGAACTTGGGGACTCTCTCTGATTTTCGGCAGTGTCTGTGGTGGAACTGACCAAACTACCACACGTCCCCCAAAGGGGGCTTCAGCCCCCGCGCTCTAGCCAAAGCCGCGCAGGCCAATG
>JBDNCV010000133.1:0-10878 GCA_046719465.1 Anaerolinea sp. | reverse complement strand
CTGACCGAGGCGCAGCATGAGCAGCTGCAAGCGCTGGTGCAGCGGCGCGCCGCCGGGGCACCGTTGGACTATCTGCTCGGCTACAGTCACTTTTACGATCTCAAGCTGACTATCACCCCGGATGTGCTCATTCCGCGCCCAGAGACCGAACTGCTGGTGGAGCAGGCCATCCAGCACGCCGAAGGGCTGCCTGCGCCCTTGATCGCTGACATTGGCACAGGCAGCGGGGCGATTGCCGTCACCGTGGCAGCGCATCTGCCGCACGCTCGCACCTACGCCGTGGACGTGAGCGCGGCGGCGCTGGCCGTGGCGCGGCACAACGCTCAGCAGCACGGCGTGGAGGTAGCGTTCTTTCACGGGTCGTTGGCCCAGCCGCTGATCGAGCGCGGCCTGCGCGTTGACCTGCTGCTGGCCAACCTGCCTTACATCGCCAGCCACGAAGTGCCGCAGCTGCTGGTGAGCCAGCATGAGCCGACGCTGGCGCTGGACGGCGGCACGGACGGCCTGACGCTGATTCGTGAGCTGCTGCAGCAAGCGCCCCTTGTGTGCCAGCCACAGGCGCTCATCCTGTTGGAGATTGGCAGCGGTCAGGGGAGCGCCGCGCTGAAGGCCGCTGCGCACCTGCCGCTGCGCGAGGCGGCGGTGCTGCGCGACTACGCCGGCCATGAGCGCATCGTCCGCCTGCGCCTGATGTAAACCATTTTCACACCCCACACTCAGACGCTTGTGGTATTCATGCATGGGCAACGCTCACGAGGAGATGCTCATGCCCCAACTGTTGATCGACTTAGGCGGCCAACCGCACGCGCCCGTGCTGCACATGGCCCCTGCCAATGGCTTTGTTCCACACACCTACGTGCCGCTGCTGCGCCCGTTCATGAATGCGTTCCATGTGGTGTGCGCGCCGCCGCGCGCCCTGTGGCATGACGGGCCGCCGCCCCCGCTGGCCGAAGCGCCCGATTGGCTGCACATGGCCGAGGACTTGCTGGCAGCGTTTGACCAATTCGACCTGCGCGCGGTGATCGCCATCGGGCATTCGTTCGGCGGCGTCGCCAGCATGAACGCGGCGCTCATGCAGCCCAAGCGCTTCCGCGCGCTCATCCTGCTCGACCCAACCTTTTTAGATGAAACCATCGTCGATATGATCGCCGAGGCGCGGCGGCACGGCGTGTCGGATCAGCATCCGCTGGCGCAGGCCGCCATCAAACGCACACGCACCTTCCCCAGCCAGCAGGCCTTCTATGATCGCTATCGTCATCACCCGCTGTTCGCAGATTGGGACGACGAGGCGATGCGCCTTTACGCCCAGTACGGGACGCGCCCCGAAGGCGACGGCGTAACCCTCGCATGGTCGCCCGAGTGGGAGGCGCACTACTTCAGCACAGGCTTCGCCGAGATGTGGCAGGCCATCCCACGCATGGACGCGCTGCCGCTGCCCAAGCTCATCATCCGCGGCGGGACGAGCGACACCTTCAGCGCGGCCAGCGCCGAGCGTGTCAAGGCGCTCGTCCCCAGCGCCACCCACCTGACGATTGAAGGCTACGGCCACCTTTTCCCACAGGCCGCGCCGCAGCAAACCGCCATGCACATCCGCGCATGGCTGGAGCGTCACGGGTTGATGGGGGCTTGAACGCGCGGCAGGCGATCTGGCGCGATGTCGTCAAGGCGCGGGTTGGCCATGTCGCGCTCCGAGATGAGCGGCTGGCCGACCACGCCCCAATCGAGGCCGAGGGCTGGATCATCCCACGCCACGCCCAGCTCGTCGCGGCTGTCATAGTAGTTGTTGACGGTGTAGAACAGCGTGCAGTCGGTCTGCGCGTAGAAGCCATGCGCCACGCCCACCGGGATGAACAGGCCGCGCGGCGTGTCCGCGTCGAGGTCGACGGTGTGGACGACGCGGAAGGTGGGCGAATCCGGGCGCAAATCCACCAGACCAGCGCGGATGCGCCCCTGCGCGCAGAACCAATAATCGACTTGGTGGAAGTGATAGTGCAGCCCGCGCAGCACCCCCGCGCGGCTCTCGCTGCGATTGCTCTGAACGCGCTCCCATGACACCTGCGGGAACCACTCGCGGCGGAAGGTCTCCATGAAGCGCCCGCGCGCGTCAGTATAGGCTTTCAGTTCAGCGATCAACACGCCGTCGATGGGTGTGGGGTGCAGATGGGTCACGAGCAAACGTCCTTCAAGAATGGTTCTAGTGCTTGCCAATAGGCTGCAAAATCGCTGCAGCGGATGTGATGCCCCGCGGTTGGCACGTGGACGTGCTGGAGGCCGCGCCAGCCCGCCATGAGCCGCGCCGTCGTCTCTGGCCGCACGATGCCGCCCAGCGCAGGGTCGCCCGTCAGCAGCAGCGCCTTGCATTCTACTTGAGAATGCCAGTCCTGCCAGCGGGGGGTATCCGCCCAATCCATCAGGTCGAACACAGCCACGTCGAGCATCTGGCGGGCGGCGATGCGCGTCTCGATGTCGGCCTCGCTCCATGTGGGGTAAAGCTGGGTGCGGTAGACCTCGCGGACGAACTCAGGCGGGGCCGACTGCTGGGTGAGGATCTGGGCTTTCCAGTTCTGCATGTCCTCATGGGTGAGCGCGACCGTTTCCGTGATGGGTGGGTCTTCGAGCACGACCGCCCGCAGCTTGTGCGGGGCTTGCCATGCCGCCAGCGCCGCGATGGCCGCGCCCATGCTGTGCCCGATGATCACCGGCTGTGTCAGCCCGAGCGCGTCGATCACGCCTAAGCATTCGCGCGTCAAGTCCATCAGCGTGTAGCGCTCCGTCACACGGGCTGATTGGCCGTGGCCGCGCCCATCATAGGCGATCACGTCGTAATCGGCGCTCAGGTGGTCAACCAGCGTCTGCCACACAATGGCCGCATCGGTGAAGCCGTGCGCCAGCAGCAGCGGTTGTGCCCCCACCGCGCCCGCCCGCCACACGTGGATCGGCAGGCCGTCCATTGTCAGGGTGAGGTGGGTCTCGTTTGGTCTCATGTCAGCGTCACCCAGCGCGACCAATCGGCGGGGGTTCCGCGCTTCTCGCGCAGGCTGCCGCCCTCCACCGCGTCGAGCGGCGCGTCAGGGTGCGCGAGGAAGATCGCCCCCAGCAGCAGTTGATTGGCGGGGATGCCCAACCACGCGAACACGTCCGCGTCGCGCAGGATGCCGCCCGTCGACCAGTAGTTATGCCAGCCGCGTGCCGTGGCCGCCAACAGCAAGTTCTGCACTGCGGCGGAGGCGGCCGCGATGTGCTCGATGTTGTTCTCGTTCAGCAGCGGCAGGCTGCCGTCCGGCGCGGGGTCGGGCAGCCATGTGACCAGCACCAGCGCGCTGCATCCCGCCAGCAGCTTGGGGATCTTGGAGTCCCATGCTTTGCTCCATTTGCTGTCAGGGTGGGCGTGGGCGTGCGTTTCAAGGCGGCGCAGCAAGCAGCAGCAGGCAGGCTTATCCAGCGGGTAGAAGCGCCACGGCACAATCGACGTCAGGTTGGCTTGGCGGTGGCTTTCGTGTGCCAGCTTATGGTAGGGGGCGTATCCGGCTGTTTCGATCACTTCTGGCAGGGCAGCGGCCACCTCGGCATGAATTGAGGCGGCATCGTCACAGCGCGCCATGTCGCGCAGAGGCTTGCCTGTCCGGCGCTGGCGGATCACATCATCGATAGGGTGGGTCATAGGCATCTCCTCAGCGTGTGCAGCGCTGCCAGTATACCACGCCAGACACAGCTAGCCATGTGGCCTAGTCCGGACTAGTCACCTGACCAGCTTGTACTTATGTAAACGTTTAAATATAATTTGTATTAACTATCCACAAGATTCACAACTATCCTTATGACATCACTTTCGACTTCCGATACTGTAATGAACGTCCCTGCTCATGAGCAGGTGATCAACGACCTTGAGACGCTGAAGGTGCTGGCTGACCCGCTGCGGCTGCGCATCCGCGAGCTGCTGGCGCAGCCTTCTACGGTGAAGCAGATCGCCGCGGAGTTAGGTATCCCTGCGACTAAGCTTTACTATCACGTCAACTTGCTTGAAAAACATGGCTTGATCGCCGTGGTCGAATCGCGCTTGGTATCTGGCATCATGGAGCGCGTCTATCAAGTGACAGCCTACCGCGTGCAGGTTGCGCCCCACCTGCTGACTGGGGATGCTCAGAACGACGACACGCTGACAAGGTCGATCATCAGCGTGTTCAACAACGCGCGCCAAGACCTGCTCGACGGGATCACTAGCGGCACGGTGGATACAAGCACGTCGTCGGAGGTGCATCAAGGCGCGAAGATCGTCTCACTGCGCATGTCGCTGACCGACGAGCAAGCTCGTTCGCTGTTTGCGTTGATCGACAGCGTGATCGACGAGTTCACCAAGATCAGCGACAGCAACCGCGACGCGCACGCGCCAAACACGCGCTCTTATCGCTTGTTCAGCGCGGTCTTCCCCACACAACCGCCGGATGCTGCGCCTTAATTGCCTAGAACGGGATGTCGTCTAAGCCGCGGGGGGCGCTGCCACTGTCGCTGGGGTGGTAGCTCCCCATGTCGTCTGTGCTGCCTGCGTCCCCGCGCCCGCCCAGCAGCTGCACCGTGTCGGCTCTCAACTCAAGGCTAGCTTTTGCGGTGCCATCTTGCCCCATATAGGGACGTGCCGTCACCGTGCCGATCACCATCAACTGCTTGCCTTTGCGAATGTAGGGCAGCACGCCATCCCAGCGCGTCCCCCACAGGTTGACACTGTACCAGTTGGTGGATTCTTTTTGTTCGTTCGTGTTGCGGTCGCGCCATGTGCGTGTCACCGCCAAACTGAACGAAGTCACAGTCTCCCCGCTTTGAATCTGCCGCGTCTCAGGGTCGCGCCCTACGTTGCCGATGATGATCGTCTGTTCGTAGCCTGCCATGTTCTCTCCTCCTATGTCTCGTGCAGTGCCCACTGAAAAACCACACGCACCCCCTTAGAACATGTATTCTAACACGAGATGGTCGTTTTGTCAAATAGTTGGGGGATGAGGGCTGGCGGGCACGGCTCACCCGCGCGCGTCGAGCCACTGCGCGGCGAAATCCACCAATGGGCGCATCGGCATCAAGCGTGTAACTGCCGCGCCGACCTGCCCCAGCCGCACGCCGTGCTGCGCCTCATAGTCGCGCCCGATCTGCTCGAATGGCGTGTCGTCGTAGTCGATCTCGTGGAACTCGACCCACTGGCGCTGGCCGTCCACCAGCATCGCGCACCCCTCACTGACCATGACGGGCGGACGGCGCGTGCGATGCTCCGCAAGGTGCAAGCTGCTGTTGTTGCTGTGCCCCACCCCCAACAGCAGAACCCAGCCCTCCAGCGCGTAGAGCCGCGCTAGCGGGCTGTCCTCGCCGAAGCCTGCCTCCAACGGCGTGGGTTGCAGCAGATACGCTGCGTGCTGGCCCCACGCCGCAAAGCTGAGGATGGGGTGCGCGCTGCGCTGCACGCCGGGGAAGGTGCGGAAGGCCTCCACAATCGCGCCCATCTGGCGGGTGATGCTGCGCTGCGGGTCATAGGCGGGCATATGCGCGCGGATGACTGGCCACCACTCGGCGGGCACGGGCGGGCGCTGCCAGTAGCGCGGCTCGGTGTTGTTGGTGGTGAAGGTCGGCATGAGCAGCGTGCCCTCCGGCGTGAGCGCGTCCATCAGCGCCAGCACGACCGCCTCCGCCCCGCCGCACACCCACCCGCCGATCTGCCGCAGGCTGCTGTGGACGATGACGGCCATGCCAGCCTTCAGCCCCGCCCGTTCGAACTCGGCGGCAAGGCTGCTGCGGGTGTGGATGGGGGTGTCGGGCGTGTAGGTCATCGTGCGTTCCTCGGGGTCGTGCGTTGATTCGGCAATCATAACGCACAATCCGTGCAAGCGGGATGAAGCCTTCCCCCCATCCCCACCGCGCCAGATGTCACCTGCCAGAGAACGCCCAAACTGCGGTACAATCGTAGGCAGAGTGGCAGCTTAGCAAAAAAAGGATCCTTAATGCGCGTAGCCATCGCAGCCGACCACGCCGGCTATTTTATGAAGGCCTATTTAGTCCCTTATTTACAGAAGCGCGGTCATGAGGTGATCGACCTCGGCGTTGACACCGACGCGGTCTCGGCCGACTACCCCGACGCGGCTAAGGCCGTCGGGCAAGCCATCCTCGATGGACGAGCCGAGCGCGGCATCGTTATTTGTGGCAGCGGGGTGGGGGCTTGCATCGCCGCCAACAAGATGCGGGGCATCTACGCCGCCATTGCCCATGACACCTATTCCGCGGCGCAGGGCGTCGAACACGACAACATGAACGTGTTGTGCCTCGGCGGGCGCGTCGTCGGGACGACCACCGCGGAGACGCTCGTCGACGCTTTCCTCGGGGCGCGCTTCGCCGCAGAGGAGCGCTTCGTCCGCCGCTTTAACAAAGTACGCGACATCGAACAAGGAGACAACGCATGACCAACCCCGCCGTTCAGGTGCAGGCGCTGGGGCAAAGCCTGTGGCTGGATTACATCAACCGCAAGGAGCTAGACGACGGCAGCTTCGCCCGCCGCCTTGAGACGCAGGGCGTGCTGGGCGTCACAAGCAACCCGACGATCTTTCAACAGGTGATCGGCGACACCAACACCTACGACGAGACGATCAAGACCATGCTCGACATGGACGCCAACAGCGTCTACGAGCGGCTGGCCATCGCCGACATCCAAACCGTTGCCGACCTGCTGCGCCCGATCTACGAGCGCACAAACAAGGTGGACGGCTACGTGAGCTTGGAAGTTTCACCGCTCATCGCCCAAAACACCGAGGAAACCATCAACGAGGCCAAGCGCCTGTTCGCTGCGGTGGATCGCCCCAATTTGATGGTCAAGATCCCGGCCACGCCCGCCGGCATCCCAGCCATCGAAGAGGTGATCTACAGCGGGATCAACGTCAACGTGACGCTCATCTTCAGCGTCGCCAACTACGAGCAGGTGATGGAGGCGTACATCCGCGGCCTTGAGCGCCGTCACTTGGAGGGCAAGCCCGTCACAGGAATCGCCAGCGTGGCCAGCTTCTTCGTCAGCCGGATTGACGTCATGGTCGATAAAATCCTCGAGAACAACATCCGCGCCGCGCAGGTGACGGGCGACACCCAGCGCATCGCCGCCAACCGCCAACTGCTGGGGCAGGCTGCCATCGCCAACGCCAAGCTGGCCTATCAGGCCTACAAGCGCATCTTCCACGGCGAGCGCTTCGCCGTCATGCGCGCGGCAGGGGCGCAGGTGCAGCGCCCGCTCTGGGCCTCCACCGGCACGAAGAACCCCGCCTACAGCGACGTGATGTATGTCGATGAGCTGATCGCGCCGGAGACGGTCAACACGCTGCCGCCTAAGACGCTAGCCGCCTTCATTGACCACGGCACGGCGGAAATCACCATCGACCGTGAGCTGCCGGGCCGCATGGCGCCGCACGACGTATTCGCCCGCCTCGGCGAAGTGGGCGTCGACATGGAGCAGGTAACAAGCCGCCTGCAAGCCGACGGTGTGGAGAGCTTCACCGAGAGCTTCCAAAAGCTGCTCGACCAAGTGGAGAGCAAGCTCGTCATGCTCCAAACCGGCATCATGAGCGCCGATCGCTACCTTGTGGCGCTCGGCATCTACGCCGACAGCGTGGACAAGGCGCTGGCCGCCATGGACAAGGCCTACATCAACGGGCGCATCTGGGGCAAGGATGGCACGGTCTGGAAAGATCACGGCCCGACCATCACCAAGATTCAGAACCGCCTCGGCTGGTTGAATGTCCTCGAGACAATCGACATCGAACGGCTGCGCGCGCTCAAGGCCAGCATGAAGGACAGCCCCATCACCCACGTCGTGCTGCTCGGCATGGGCGGCAGCAGCCTTGCGCCAGAGGTGCTCTATAAGACGTTTGGCCATCAAGCAGGCTACCCTGAGCTGCTCGTCCTCGACAGCACCCACCCAGAGCGCATCCGCGATGTGGAGGCTGCCATCACGCTCAGCAGCACGCTGTTCATCGTCGCCAGCAAGAGCGGCACGACCGTCGAAACGCAGTGCTTCTACAAGTACTTTTGGGAGCGCACTGGCGGCAGCGCCGCGCAGTTCATCGCCATCACCGACCCGGGCAGCGAGCTGGCAGAGGACGCCCAAGCCCGCGGCTTCCGCGATGTCTTCCTCAACCCGGCGGACATTGGCGGGCGCTACAGCGCGCTCAGCTACTTCGGGCTGGTTCCGGCGGCGCTGGTCGGGCTGGACATCGACCGCCTGTGGGAGAACGCTGCCCAGATGATCAAAGCCTGCGGCGACCGCATCCCTTCTGCCTCGCACCCCGGGATGGCGCTCGGGGCGGTCATCGGCGCGTTGGGCAAAGAGGGCCGCGACAAAGTGTCGATCATCGGCTCAGCCAGCATCGCCAGCTTTGGCGATTGGGCCGAGCAGCTCATCGCGGAGAGCATCGGCAAAGAGGGGCGCGGCGTGCTGCCCGTGGTGGGCGCGACCGTCGGCAAGCCCCACGATTACAGCAGCGACCGCCTGTTCATCTACCTGCGCGTGGATGGCGACCGCGACCTTGACGACCTCGACAACGGCATCCGCGCCCTGCGCGAGGCAGGCCACCCGCGCGTGACGCTGCGCCTGCCCGATGCTTATGCCATCGCCGGAGAGTTCTTCCGCTTTGAGTTTGCCACGGCCGTCATCGGCCACCTCTACGAGGTGAACCCGTTCGATGAACCCAACGTCACCGAGGCCAAAGAGGCCACCAGCGCGCTGCTCAAGCATTACGTCCAGCACGGCGCGCTGCCCGAGGTGAAACCGGTCATGAGCGGGGAACACGTCAGCCTCTACGCCGACGACACCACGCTGAACCCGCTGCGCGAGCTGACGCGGCATCACAACTTCAGCCAGCTCAGCCGGACGGAGCTGCTGGCGGCTCAGTTCAGCGCGTCGCAAGCGGGCGATTACTTCGCCATTCTGGCCTACCTCAACCCCACGCCGGAGGTGGACGCGCAGCTGCGGGAGGTGCAGCGCCGCCTGCGCCATGTGACCAAACGCGCTGTCACCGTCGGCTATGGGCCGCGCTACCTGCACAGCACTGGCCAGCTTCACAAAGGCGGCCCTAACAACGGCATCTTCATTCAGATCACCCAATCGCTCGATCACGACATCGCTATCCCGGGCATGCCCTACAGCTTTGGCACGCTGATGCAAGCGCAGGCCGCCGGTGACCTTCAGACGCTCCAGCAGCACAAGTGCCGCGCCTTCCGCCTGCACATCGAGGGCGACCTCAGCGCGGGGATTGACCGGCTGATGGCGGCGATTGACTTTGTGGAGCAGCGCCGCGCCTGATTAGCGCCCTGTTCAACGCCACAGGGGCGGCTCGATGAGTCGCCCCTGTTTGTTTCACACAGCGCAGAGGATCGAGCCTTGGGGCGCTTGTCGTGCGCGGCGTGATTTATTACAATTAAACGCAAAGTAGAATAATTTTGAGGGTTGTTAGGATGAAACTTGGACAAGATGCGCGCGTGTGTGTGATCGGCGCTGGCCCCAGCGGCATCGCCGCAGCCAAGCACTGCCTGCAAGCCGGACTCACCAACTTAGTGGTCTACGACAAGAACAGCGAGGTCGGCGGGAACTGGGTCTACAGCGAGGACGTCGGCCATTCCAGCGTTTACGAGACGGCGCACATCATCAGCAGCAAGCGCTGGAGCCAATACCACGACTTCCCAATGCCGGATCACTACCCCGACTACCCCAACCATCGCCTGCTGAAGGAATACTTCCAGAGCTACGCGCGGCACTTTGGCCTTGAGCCGTACATCCAATTCAACACCGAAGTGATCAAAGCAGAAGAAAACCCCGACCAAACGTGGACGGTGACGCTGCACGATGGGCGCGTTGAAGTGTTCGACCATTTGATCGTCTGCAACGGCCACCACTGGAACCCGCGCTACCCCGATTACCCGGGCGAGTTCAGCGGCGAGATCATGCACTCGCATTACTACCGGACGCACCTGCCCTTCAAGGGGAAGCGCGTGCTGGTGATCGGCGGGGGCAACAGCGCCTGCGACATCGCCGTTGACGTGGCACGCCATGCCGCTTTCACCGCCATCAGCATGCGCCGCGGCTACTACATCATCCCGAAGATCGTGTTCGGTGAACCGCCGGACGTGGCCAATGCCCGCCTGCGCTTCTTGCCGCGCCGCGTGCGCCAGCAGCTCAACTTTGTCATCTGGTGGCTGATGACGGGCGGTAACCGGCGCTACGGCCTCCAAAAGCCTCAACACGGCATCCTTGAGGTGCACCCCACGCTCAACAGCGACCTGCTCCAGCGCTTGCGCCACGGCGACATCGTGCCGCGCGTGGACATTGACCACTACGAGGGGCACACCGTGGTGTTCAAGGACGGCCAGCGCGATGACTTCGACGTGATCATCGCTGCCACGGGCTATATCATCAGCCACCCGTTCTTCGACAAAAACTTCATCGACTTCAGCGAGGGAGACGTGCCGCTCTACCTGCGCGTGTTCCACCCCAAGCACCCGTCGCTCTACTTCGTCGGCCTCATTCAGCCGCAGGGGTGCATCTGGCCGCTGGCGGATACGCAGGCGCAGCTCGTCGCCAACCGCATCCTCGGCACATGGCAGCCCCCCGCCGATATGGAAGCGCGCATCGCCCAAGAGCTGGAGGCAATCCGCCGCCTCTACAAGAGCGCTGCCCGCCACACCGTCGAAGTGGAATATCACGAGTATCAGCGTCAGCTCTTCAAGGAAGTGCCAAAGAACGCGCCCAATTGGAACGGCGTGCGCCTGCCGCGACCCCAGCAGATGGAACCCGTGGGCGATTAGCCGCCGTCACGGTAGGGGCGAGGCATGCCTCGCCCCAACGGATCTACCCCATCACCTCGGCAA
>JBDNCV010000132.1:0-11090 GCA_046719465.1 Anaerolinea sp. | reverse complement strand
GGGGACTTTTGCCCCTTCTCCTTCGGGAGAAGGGGTTGGGGATGAGGCCAGCTTCTCCGAGGGGAATGAGGCCTTGAGCGTGGCAGGCCGCCTTCAGGCGCTCGGTTTAGACGCAATCAGCGCTGTCCACTTGCCTTCTTGGACGACTGTGCCGTCTTGCTTCACCACCTTGACCGCCTGCGTGAGCCAGCCGCCGTTGAACTTGGGCGCGTCGACCTTCTCAATCGTCGTCATCTCGACGTGGATCGTGTCGCCGATGAACACCGGCGCTTTGAAGGTGAACTCAAGGCCGCGGAAGGCGAGGATCGTCTTGAGGTTCGCGCCGAGGCTGTTCACCAAGCCGGTCGCAAAGCTCAAGGTGAGCATCCCGTGGGCGATGCGCTGGCCAAACATCGAGGTTTTCATGTACTCCGCGTCGAAGTGCAGCGGGTTGTAGTCACCGATGATGCCGCCGAAGTTCACAATGTCTGCCTCGGTGATGGTGCGCGCCGCTGTGACGTGGACATCGCCCACGTTGGCCTCGTCATAGTAATAGCCCATCGGGCCGTTCGGGGTGTAACGCATAGTAAAAAGATCCTTCAAATTGTAAAGGGATTATTCGACTATTTGATACTACCATAGAGATAATAGAGTTGTCGAAGGGTGGAAGCGCTCTACGCGCTGGAGGGAGGCAATTCAAGATGGAATCGTTCGACATGGAAGAACTGCACACGCGCACCGAGGCTAGTCTGGAGCGGCATAAAAAGCTTGTGCCGCTGGTACTCTTTCCACTTAGTGTGGTGATATATATGTTATTTGCCTTCATCGCACTCACCGCCGGCCAATTGGAAGAACCCGGGTTTGACTTGTTCATGGCGCTGATGGGCGGGTTCATGGCGTTGATAGTGAACGGGATCAGCCTAGTTACGTTGGCTGGGGGGTTCGATCAAACTCTGCGGCCGCAGGTCATGGCGCGCGTCATGGCGGAGATGCTGCAAGAGCAGCGCAGCGGCAAGCGCAAAGCGGCCCCCACCCGCCTTGAGGATGAGGCCGACACGTCGGATGAGGTGGTTATGCTGGGCGACGATGGTGAGCTGTACCGCCAGCGTCGGTCTTGATCCGCGCACGGTGAGCTTACCTCTGTGCCCTACGTGTAGGGCATGCGCGTTCAACCATAAAACAACCGCCCCACGGCGTGGGGCGGTCAGCGCTAAGCAAGATCTTTGCCTGAGAGGGGCGCGCCGATGATCGGCCCGATCAAGCAGACGTTGAACACGCCCGCCAAGATCGGCACGACGCCGACCGCAGCGAGGATTAAGCCCGCCGTATCACCGACCACCGCCAGACCCAACACGATCAACGCGATGCCGAGGACGATCCGTGCTCCACGGCCTACCGGCCCTGCCATGAACTTTGCGAGTGCCATCGTTGGAATCCCCCTTTTGGACTGACAATGACTTGAAAATGCTCACTTGAGCTTAAATGTGGGCGAGTTACAGCTCGCCCACTTATTTTTAGCGATCAGACGCAGCGTGCAGCCCTGTGCCTTACGTCAGCGCTGCCTCACGGCTTGGCGACAAACCACACATCGCGGAACAGGTGGCCGGTCGTGTCGCCGCGCGCCGCATCGTTCACCCAGAAGTAGAGCGGTTGGCCGTTGTAGGCCACTTGCAGCGTGCCGTCGGGGCGCTCAAACGTGGTGAAGATGCCCGGGATGTTGACAGAGGTCACGAGGGCGTTGGCGCTTTCAACAGTCAACGGTGGCCAGTTGTTGGAGCACGGCTCGACGCAGCTGCTGCTGTTCGGCTCGTCGTTGGCGAAGGTGTAGAGCGTCTTGCCGTTGCCGCCCACGAGGATGAAGCCGAGTTCCTCGTCAAACTGCACGTAGACCGTGGCCGGGGTGGCCACCAGCCAGTTGCTGCGGAAGTTGTGGCCGGTCGCGTCGCCGGGTTCTTGGTCGTTCACCCAGAAGTAGAGCGGCATCTGGTTGTAGGTGACTTGCAGCGTGCCGTCGGCGCGCTCAATCGTGCCGATCTCGCCCGGGATGCCCTCGCCCAATGTGAGCATCTCCATGTTGGAGACAGTGTAAGGCGGCCAGTTGTTGGTGCAGGGTTCAACGCAGTTGGTCGTGTCGAGGCGGTCGCGCTTGAAAGTGTAGAGCGTCATGCCGTTCTCGGCAACGAGCACCGGCCCCAGCCCGTTGATGTTGCGCACGTTGAGCGTGGCGGATTCCTGAGCAGTGGCGGCGAACACGCCCAACACCACTGCTGCGGCGACGATGAACAGTCCTAACACTTTCTTCATCCTTGGGTCTCCTTGTCAAAGCGTCTAAAATGACCAGCGCTAGGTTGCTTGTGCGCAGTCAATAGGCTATCGTAAGCAGGGCAGTCGCTGGATTGCCTTCTCTCATCATTTGCTCAGGGAATACGATGAACGCCGACCCAACGGCGCTGCTGCGGCGCATCGCGCAGGGGGATGACAGCGCACTGGCCGCGCTCTATGATGAATATGCCAGCCGCGTCTACAGCTTGGCACTGCGCGTGACGAATGAAGCGGCGCTGGCGCAAGAGGTCACGCAGGATGTGTTCCTCAAGGTGTGGCGGTCTCCTCACAGCTGGGATCCGCAGCGCGGCCAGTTCAGCAGTTGGCTGCTGACCGTGACGCGCTACACGGCAGTGGATCGGCTGCGGGCGGAGGCGCTGCGCAGCGGGCGCAGCGTGCCGTTGATGGACGACCTCGACGCGCCCGCCGCTGATGAAGGTGACCCCAACGACCTCGACCGACTGCGAGCGCTGCTGCACCGGCTGCCTGCTGAGCAGCGGCAGGTGATCGAGCTGGCTTACTTTCGCGGCTTAACCCACAGCGAATTGGCCGCCGCGCTCAATTTGCCGCTGGGAACAGTGAAAACGCGCCTGCGCGCCGGGCTGCAAAAGCTGCGCGCGCTGCTGTCCGATCAATCCAAATGACCGCTGATAAACGATAGCTAATTAATGAACATGCAAGACGACACCCCAACCGCCCATAACCCCTGCGACGCGCTGCGCGACCTGCTCCCCGCTTATGCGTTGGGCACGGCTGATCCTGACGAGGCGCGCCAGATCGAAGCGCTGCTGGCCGCTTGCCCCGAGTGGCAGTCGGAGTTAGCCGCCTATGAACGGCTTGGCGCTGAGATGGCCGCGCTCATCCCACCGGTCGTGCCGCCACCCGCTGTCAAAGCGCGCCTGATGCAAGCCGTGGCCGACCGTCCCAAACGTCAGCGCCCTGCATGGGGCTGGATCGCGGCGGCTTGTTTGCTGATCGCGCTGATTGTCTCCAACGCGGCATGGGCCGCACTGAGCAGCCGCCAAGCCTCGTTGGAGCTGGTGCTTTCCGCGCAGACGGACGCCGCGCCAGACGCCGTAGGCCGCGTCCTGTGGACGCGCGACGAGCCGCAGGCCGTCCTCCTGCTGGCCGGGATGCCAGCGCTGCCGTCCGATCAAACGTACCAAGCGTGGATGCGCGACGGCGAGCGCATCGTCAGCCTCGGCCTCATCCGGCCGCAGCCTGACGGCCGCGCGGCGCTCGTCATTGACGGGGCGCTGCTGGCAGGGCGTTTCGACACCGTCGGCGTGACGGTTGAGCCAGCAGGCGGGAGCACCACCCCCAGCACCCCGCCCATCGTGCGCTGGCAGAGCGGCTAGAACACCTCCACCGCGCCGCGATAGCTGCCGAGGTAGGCAAGCTGCTCATCCAACAGCACGCGCACGCCGTAGCCGTCTGTGCCGCGCACGCCCAACACGAGCGGCGCATCCCCTACAAACTCTGCCTGTGACCATTCGCGTTCCTCACCGTGGGCGTAGGTGACGATCACGCGGAGGGTGAAGCGCTCATCGTGCAGGCGGGCGGGGTTGAAGTGCAGCTCGATCCGCTCGGCGCTGAGCCGCGCGTGCGTGATGTAGAGGTGCTTGTGGTTGAACAGCATGAAGTCGGTGCGCGCGGTCACTTTGTCGCGCCACTTCGCCCAGAGCGGCGCGGGCAGCAGGTGCGCCAGCGTCTCATAGTCGGCCTCGCTGCGCAGCCAGATCATCTGAAGCGCCTCCAGCGTGATAGCTTCCGGCAGCAGCACCTGCGCCTCACGATGCCGCAGGATTTCCTCTTTCATGTCGT
Source organism: Anaerolinea sp. (assembly GCA_046719465.1). Classification (GTDB taxonomy): domain Bacteria; phylum Chloroflexota; class Anaerolineae; order Aggregatilineales; family Phototrophicaceae; genus JANWYT01. Next base: position 6,965 of record JBDNCV010000132.1, on the reverse strand, counting down.
GGCGGATCCAGCTGTCGTGATAAATCTGCTCAAACGGCAGCTCGGCAAAGGCGCGCGGCGTGGCATACGTGCCTGCGCCTGCCGACGGGTCGCCATCGCTGAAGCGTGCTTGCGGGTGCAGCAGCATCGACTCAAGGTCGAACATCAGCCACGCGGGGGCGTGCAGGCAGTTAGCTGGCGCGCTGCTCGCGGGGTGGTAGCCCTCGCGGTCGAAGAAGGACGGGGTGCGCGGGCGAAAGCTCAGGCGCACGTAGCGATCCCATTGGCTGCGGGCGGAGGGGCTGCGCCGCCGCGGTGAAACCAACATGCCGCTTTGCAGCAGGTCGGGCAGGTCATGCAGCGCCACCGCATGAAATAAAAAGTACGTCCACCACTGGCGCAGCCCCCATGACTCGCGGCGCAGGGCGCGCACCGCGCGGCGAAAGGCGGCAGCGCTGCGGCGTTCGGTGCTGGTGCGCCCAGCGCTAACGTCTGACGGCGGCGCTTCGACGATGAAGGCGCGGCTGGCCGCCATGTCGCTCAGCAGGTCGCGCAGGTTGTCGTTGTAGCGCGCGTCGTCGCTGAAGTCAATCGCGTTGAGGTGTTCAAGGTGCAGCGGCGGCTCGGCGTTAGCTTGAACGCGAATCGGGATGAGCTTCTTGCCCTTGCGCAGGGCGCGCAGCTGCTCCATCCGGCACCACTTGGAGGCTTGTGAGCCGCTGCTGAGCAGGGCCAGCATGACCTCGCAGGTGTCGATAGCGCGCTCAATATCCTCGGTGAAGCTGCCGCCGAGTTCAATCTGGCGCTGGTCTAGCCAGACGCTGATGCCCGCGCTCTGCAAATCAGCTTGCAGTCTTGCTGCCAGCGCTTGGCCATCAGCGCGCGCATAAGAGATAAATACCTGTGCCATAACTGCCTCATATGTTCATGGTGGTTCATTGGGCAGCGCCCGACCGCATAAGATCATCCTATTGGCAGCGAACAAAGCATACACTGGGGGTGAGCTTCGTCGCAGCGAAATCGATACACCGTCTCACGGCGCAGAGATAAGCCCCTCGGCAATCAGAAAATCTGCGTAGCGCACAGCCTGCTCATACGTGCCAAGCGTGCTCATGTGAAACCCATCGAGCCAGTACTGCTCTCCATAAGGCATGGTGGCATATAGGTCATAGAATGGCACGTCCAACGTTTCGGCCAGCTCTTGGGTAATGGCGTTGTGTTGAGCCACACCGTACTGCACATGCGGATAGGTCATAAACAGAGAATCCCCCATCGGTTCAGGATAGTAAGCCCAACTCGAGAGCACTACCTCAATACCATGCGCTTTGGCGAGCGCAATCATGCTGTGCAAATTGCGTCGGAAGTAAACAGGCGGATTAGCCTCTAGCACTTCTTGCGGCGTCAAGCCCAAGTTCGCACAAAAGACGGCATCCACGCAGCGCTCCACCGCGCTTACATTGGCCAAGATGCTGTCTAGGTTGCTGGCGGGCGGGGTCAAGCGCAGGTTGACACTCATGAAGCGCAGCAGCACGCTAGGCGATGTGTTGAGAATGGCCGGCTGCCAGATGCCGCGCATGCGGTTCAACCCGTCATATTGGGCTGGGTCGACGAGGCGCGTCACCACATCGTTGATGCCTTCATAGGTGATGATCAAATCAGGCTGCATGTCTAGCAAGCGCAGCGCCATATGCACAAGGTTATCGGTCGTTGCATACATCGGCACGCCTGCGTTCAACACCTCAACGTGGGTATAGCCGCGTTCATGCAGGATTTTTTGCAACTGCGCTGGATAAGCCTCTTGCATCGGGAGCGAAATGCCATAAGTCGTTGACCCGCCAACCGCAGCAATCACGAAGCGGTTATCAGCAGTAACAGGGGGAAGCCCTGTGGCGCGCAGGCCGTTCGCGGTATGTTCGGGATGAGTGGGGGAAAGCCCAAAATTGACATATGGCAGCCCCTCGAAGCGGCTGAGCGCTAAAATCTGCTCTTGCGAGTAAAGATAGTTGATCTTGTCCTGTTGGCTGCCAAAGGCGCTGAACCACAGCCGCAGCACAAACTCTAAAACGAACGCTAACACCAGCAAACTGAGGGCAACCTGCCACAGCTCACGCCAGAGCGGAAGCCTTGCGAAGCGCACGATTTTGTCCCCGATTAGCACCACTGACAGAGCGCACGCAATCAACAGCCACCACGCCACGAAAGGCAAACGGTAAGGCACAAAAGGGGCAAAAAGCACACCTGATACGGCCAGTAGGATAAATCCGCCTATGATGACTGTCAGCGCACGCGATGGATTAGACGTAAAGGCTGGCCAAGCAGGTTGTTTGAAAGCCTGCCACAGTGTGGCCCACGCCCCTAAGCCTGCTAGGACAAGTAAGCCAGCAAACTCGACAGAGAAGAAAGGAAAGGTTGTATTGGCAATGCGCTCGGTGCGAACGTCAAACAGCAGCACAAAAAGCAGCAGCGTGGCTGTGATGGTGATGCCGCGTGTCCAGTAGGTGATTGCTTTGCTCAGGGAAGGAACCATGGGATGCAGTGACCTCTAGAAGTTAGACACAAAAGCGCAAACACTTATTCTAACACTAGTTCTGGCTGATGCCTCAATCGATAGGAAGGTCGAAAAAGGGGGTTGTACGAGCTACATCAAGTAGAAGTAGGGAGTGTCTAGCACACTGGGAGACGAGCGAGTCCTCACCGCCAAATCCCCTCTCCTTGTGCCTTCCTCTGCGGTCATTATGGCGCGCAGGGTGCTTCATTCGCAACCAGCCATAAACACTCGTAAGCGTGCGATGACAAACTCTACATCCCGTTATCATATCAGTCTAATCAACTTATCAGACGATAGTATCGTAAGTAGTGTGAAAGGAGCGTCCCATGCAGTTACTAGCCCCCGAAGAGATGGAGCGGCGGCGGAGCATGGTGCGCCAACAGCTGTACGCCGAGCCGAGCAGCACACGCCTGCTAGCAATGCTGCGCAGTTTGCTTACTCCCGAGTGCATCTACCTTGCGGCCTGTGAAGGGGTCTTGGTGTGCAGCCACGCCACGATGGAGCCGCAAGCGCGCCAGCTAGTCGAGTATCTGCGTGAGAAAGGCTTGGAAGTTGTCTTCAAAATCGCTGGCGCGGACAACAACCTAAACGCGACCATCACCAAAGTAGGGGTTGTTATCCTCATGTTGGGATCGCAAGAAGAACTTGACCGCGCGATGCAGCACAGCTACGCCGTAGCTATGACGCAGGGCAAGGTCGTTATCGCGGCGGTGCGCCATCCTTATGATCTGCCAAACCTTTTCTTTGATGTGCCACCGCTGGTGTGGGGGCAGGATTTCCAATTCTTGCTGCACATGGTGGATGAGCTGGTCACGAGCAGAATTTCTGAAGAATACTTCTTTGACTAGCTCTGCCTTAGGGAAGTGTCTATCCTTCAATAGATTACTACAGATTACTAAGATTACTACGGTATGCCAGAGGCTGAAGCCGCTTTCATAGGGTGTGATCAAGCCGGACGCTTGAGCGTCCGGCGCTCAAATGCCTTGAGGGCGCTTGACACATGCCCCCAACGACAATCTTGTAAGAAACCTTAATCGAAATCTTAAAAAGCTAACCATCGTATAAAACTGCTGTTAGAAAACTGGTGCGTAAAATTAATCGCATAAAAACAAATCCAGCATAACATTAACTATAAATCTATTTTTCCTTGAAGGTTGGTGAGACATGTCGCCTCCAACTCATCTTGAGCAGGAACACCGTCGGGCGATGGCGCGTCGCATCCTTGCGGTGGATGTAACCAACCATGCCATTCGTTCAGCGCTGCGTGCGCTGCTTACGCCGCAGCATCTGGCACTGGCTGCGCGTGAAGGAATCCTTGTCGTCAGCTATGAGAGCATGGCCTCTCAGGTGCGCTTGCTTGTGGAGGCCCTGCAGCAGCAAGGCTTCGACGCCCATCAAGATGTGGTCAGCAGCCGCCCTTACCTGCATACCAACCTTAGCTATGTCGGCGTGGTGGTGCTGGTGTGCACGCGCGGCGCTTCCGAGGCTGCTCTGCATCAGTGCTACGACAAGGCGATGGCGCTGGGCAAAGTCGTAATCCCGATTGTGCGTTGCGGCGACACCCTGCCCAGCCTGCTGTTTGACATTCAGCCGCTGTGCGTCGAGGACGACCTTGCCGACATTGCAAAGCCGCTCATCGCCATGCTCGGCGCAGCTGCTGCGTAGGACTTGCTGCTCTCGATTCCGAATCCCTATGAGTTCAAGCGGCTGGTGGACGTCCTCAGCCGCTTCAGTGTTCGTCCGCATTTTCGGCTGACCTCGTGCGCGTATTGGCGCGGCCTGCGGATCGGTGATGCAGTGGGAGCGGTGCGCTTGACCGCAGAAGGCGCTAACCTGCGCGTTGGGCTGCACGGGTGGAGCACCCCACCAGAGCCAACCGCACTGGAGCGCGCCGTGCGCGCTGTGGCAGGCCTGCGCGTTGACCTCGCGCCGTTTTACGCTCGCGCCCGCGCCGATGTTGACCTTTGGGCGTGGCTGGGGCCGATAACGGGCATCCCCTTGTTCAGCAGCGCCGATCTCTATGAAGCGCTGACCACGACGATCATCGAGCAGCACATTAGCTGGACGGCGGCGCTGGGCGTGCAAGCGCGCTTCGCTGCCCTGTTCGGGTCACCGATTGACACGCCGCTGGGTGTGATCTACGCGCCGCCTGCCCCCGCGCAGATCGCCATGCTCACCCGCGCCGACCTCGCCCCGCTCAAGCTGACGACAGCGCGGCTAGACCTGCTCATCCGCGCCAGCCAGTTGATCGCCGACGGCGCGTTCGACGGGTGGGAACAGGCCGACCCAACGGCGCTGTATCAAGCGCTGCTGGGGGTGAAGGGCATCGGCCATTGGACGGCGACGGTGACGGTCGGGCGGGCGTTGGGCGTGCAGCCGCACCTGCACGACAACGATGCCGCGCTGCAAGCGGCGGTCAACGCCTTCTTCTATGAGCGAGCGGGGCGAGCCACGCTGGCCGAGACGCGGGCGGCCTTCGCCCCTTATGGTGAGGATGCGCCGCTGGTGGCGCAGCTGCTCATGCTGCGTTGGGTAATCACCCGATATGCGCCGCAGCCTTTCGACGTAGAATAAGGGGGACGTTCGCTGATCGAGGTGCTCGCCGCGATGACTGAATTCAACCATCTTCCTCCTGCAAAAGAAAAACGCAAGCGTAAAAGCAAGCGCGGCCAATGGGTGATCGTATGGCTGGCACTAGGGTTGGCCATATCCGTTGGGTTGGTTTATCTCAACGCGCCGCGCGTGATGGACGCGCCACAGCCGACGCCGACTATGGAACCCCTTGTTGTGTCGATGAATGCGCCGGTGGACGCGCCGTTGAGCGCCAGCAGCGTGACCGCATGGGGAGAGCGCATCGCACAAGTTACGTGGGAGGGCAGCGCGCTCCGCTGGCGCGTGTTTGAACTCGACGAGGGAGAAGATTGGGAGGCCGAGGGCGGCGGCAGCTTCCTTATGGCTGCCCCGATTGTGCGCGCAGACATCAGCGCCGACGGCGCATGGCTGCTGGTGACTGTAGCGCACGACGATCAAAGTCGGACGCACCTCATGCGCACCGACGGCAAGCTCAGCACTTGGTGGGTTGAGTCCAACGCCGCCGCGTTCCAGCCCAACAGCACTGAGGCCATCATCGACCAGATCAACGGTCACCTTGCGTACTATGCCCTGCGCGAAAACGCCATCATTAACACCACGCTGCCTTCGAATGTGCCCCGCGTGCAGGCGCTCGCCCTGCAGGGGAGGCGGCTGGTTGTGCTCGGCAGCGATGTTATCGTGCGCTACGACAACCTCACTGACCCCACCACGATCACCCGCGCGCGGCTCATCACTGACGAACTGCCCGATGCACTGGCACTGCTGCCAGATGGTCGCGCGGCAGTGCTGACGCTGTCAGAGGTGGTGGTGTACGACTTCCAAGGAGGGTATCAGCGCTATGCGCTGCCGGAGTCGGCTTTGCAGCGCGCCAACGCGCTGATCGCCAGCGGCGCTTCGCCACGCCTTGCCGTGCTGCACACGGACGGGGTGACTATCATTCGGTTAGACGATGGCAGCCCGCTCACGCCTGAGGCCAACCAAGCTGCGGTGACGTTCTGGCCGATTGAGGGGGTAAAGTCTGCTGCGTTTGTCGACATGTTCGACCTGCTCGTGGTCAGCACGAGCAGTGGTCTGCATTTGATGCGTGATGGGCAGATCGTCACCACGCTGTCGGACGAATGGCCTATGACACCGCCGGAGCCTAGCGATCGATGAAGCGCAGTCGCCGCTCCAGCGCGTCGATCAGCGCGGACGTAGGGGGAACCTGCCCGCTGACGCGCTCATAGCAAGCCGCTGCGAACGCCAGCCCCACGCTGAACTCGTAGCGCGGGCCGGGCGGCTCGTCTGCTACAACGACGAAACGCGCGCCCTCACTGGGCAGTTGATGCGCGTCGCTCAGCATCTGCCACGCGGCGATCAAGGGGCGCGCCCACAGCGGCAGCGGGCGGCCTGCGGCGTTCTGGCGCTTGGCGATGCTGGCCGCGCTGAAGATCACCTGTGCTTCCCAATCTGGCACGTGCACCTGCCAGCGCTCATGATGGCCCCACACGCCCGCCAGCCACACGTCGCGCCCCTTGACCCCTATCAACAGCTCCGGCGGCTGCTGAATGAGCGCCTCAAACGCCACGAGCAGCCGCAGGGGTGGGTTGAGGTTGTTGGGGTCGTCGATCATGGTTGCTCCCTGTTTCACGCCGGGCGCTGAAGCACCCGGCTAGGATGTGCCCCCTAAAGGGGGCTTGTGCGACAGCAGGACTGATTTTTAAGAGGGCTTCAGCCCCCGCGCCTTGGTACTCACCGCCGCCGGGCGCTCAAGCACCCGGCTGGGATGCGCCCCCTAAAGGGGGCTTGTGTTGCAGCGCTGCGTTCGATTTGAGCGCGTTTTCTCAAGGGGGCTTCAGCCCCGTGC
>JBDNCV010000131.1:0-11130 GCA_046719465.1 Anaerolinea sp. | reverse complement strand
CAGCCGCAGCGCAACGTCGGGGTGAGGCGATAGAGGCCTCATCCCCCAACCCCCTTCTCCGGGAGGAGAAGGGGGCGGCCTGCGGCTGTGATGTGACCGAGGAAGGGATTACGCAGCAGCAGCAGTTACCCCTCTCTGCGGGAGAGGGGTGACGGAGCGCAGCGACGTCGGGGTGAGGCCCGTTTCTAAAGGCGTGTCGCGCCCCATGCCATCCTATCTACTGCCTACACCCACGGGAAGGCGCGGCGCAGGCGGCGCAGGATCAACAGCGTGGCCTTCGTCACTGCGTCAAGCGTGTTGAGGTCAGGCCGCTGGCCGCGCATCGTATCGACCATGACGGCCTGCATCTGCGTGTACTTGAGCAGCCCCTCGGGGCCGTTGCGCCGCCCGATGCCGCTCTGCTTCATGCCGCCGCTGGGCACATCGGGCGTGCCGATGCCCATCACGAAGCGGTTGACGTTGGTCTCGCCTGCGTTCAGCCGCAAGCAGACCTCGCGCGCTTTGGCGAAGTTCTTGCTGTAGACCGTCGCGCCGAGGCCGTAGTCGGTGTCGTTGGCCAGTCGAATCGCCTCCTCGACGTTGCTGACCTTCATGATCGGCAGCATCGGGCCGAACGTCTCCTCGCGCATGATGGTCATGCTGTGGTCAACGTCCACCAGCACGGTCGGTTCAAAGAACTGCGGCCCCAAGTCCGGGCGGGGCTTGCCGCCCCATATCACCTTTGCGCCCTTGGCAATGGCGTCCTCGAGGTGGGCTTGGCTGCGCTCCAACTCGCGGCGATTGATCAGCGTGCCCATGTAAGCCTGTTGGCTGGCGTCGAATTTGAACTTCTTGGCGTATTCCAACACCTTCTCCACGAAGGCATCGTAGATCGGCGCTTCGACGTAGACACGCTCGATGCTCAGGCAGGCTTGGCCGGCGTTTTCCCATGCGCCGGTGATCACGCGCGAGGCAGCCATGTCAAGATCAGCGTCGGCCATGACAATCGCAGGGTCTTTGCCGCCCAATTCCAACGTGTAGGGGATCAGACGGGCGGCGGCCTGTACAGCGATCTTGCGTCCGGTGGCGGTGCTGCCGGTGAAGGCCACATAGTCTACATAGTCCACAAGGGCTTGGCCGGTTTGGCCATCGCCCTCCACCACTTGGAACACGTCATGCGGGATGCCTGCCTCGTGCGCAATCGACACTGCCAAGCGCGACGTAAACGGCGTGACCTCGCTGGCTTTGAGGACGACCGCGTTGCCCGCCAGCAGAGCCGCCGTGCTGTCGATCATCGGCAGGAAGTAGGGATAGTTCCACGCGCTGATGACCCCCACCACGCCGTAGGGCTTGTAGACCACTTCGCCGCGCATGACGAACGGGATGAGCGGCTGGCGCTTTTTGGGGCGCAGGATGCGATGAGCGCGAGGGATGTAGTAACCGAGTTGATTATCCACGCCGACGCACTCGGTGAAGGCCGCGCCGTAGGGCTTGCCTGCCTCGTTCCAGATGGTTTGGATGAACTCCTCGCGCCGCGCCCAGAGCTTATCCTGCCATGTGCGCATGATGCGGGCGCGTTCGCGCACGTCCAGCGCCCCCCACGCGATCTGCGCGACGCGGGCGCGCTCCACTGCGGCCTGCACGTCGGCTTTATCAGCGGCCGTGATGCTGCCAATCACCGCGCCGGTGATGGGGTTGTAGACGTCAATCGTGCGTTTGTGTTCGGTTTGGGGGGGCGCTGCGTCTTGAATGACCATCGATGTTCTCCTCAATACAGTTTACTTGACGAGTGTGCGCCTCACCCCAGAACCTGCGGTTCCTGCCCCTCTCCCGTCGGAGAGGGGCGACTGAGCACAGCGACGACGGGGTGTGAGGCTGAGACTACGCCTTGGGCTTCTCCTTGCTAAGCGGCAGCACGTCGCGCGGTTTGCTGCTGCCGTCCTTCGCTGGGCCGACCACGCCACGCGCCTCCATCATATCGATGAGGCGAGCCGCGCGCGTGTAGCCGATCCGCAGGCGGCGCTGGAGCAGCGATACGCTGGCCTTCTCCAAACGCCGCACAAGCTCCACTGCTTGCTCGTACATGTCGTCGTCGTCCCCGCTGTCACCGGTGAGCGCCGCCTGTGGCAGCTCCGCGCCCGGGCGAGCAGGGGCCGCTGGCGCATCCCAGAAGCTCGGGGCGGCAGCGACTGGCGCGGGGGCAGGCGGCGGGCTGTAGGCAGCCGGCGCGGTGATCGTGGCCGGGTTCATCGCGCGGATCGACTCCGGCGCGACGCTCGTGCTAAACGGCTTCGGCTCGGGCTGGTCGATGGCCTGCATCTTCCAGAAGCGCACCAAGTTGTTGATCTCTAGGTCGCTTACAAATACGCCTTGCAAACGCACTGGCGCAGGCGAATCAGCGCTAAGGTAGAGCATATCGCCGCGCCCCAGCAGCTTCTCCGCGCCCGGCTGGTCGAGGATCACGCGGCTGTCGACGCCGCTGGCCACCGCAAAGGCGATGCGCGCGGGGAAGTTGGCGCGGATGAGGCCGGTCACCACGTCCACCGAGGGGCGCTGCGTGGCGATCACAAGGTGGATGCCGGTGGCGCGCGCCAGCGCCGCGATGCGGGTAATCGCGCGCTCCGTCTCATCGGGCGCTTGCATCATCAAGTCGGCCAGCTCGTCGATGATCACGACGATGTAGGGCATCGGGTCACGGTCACCGCTCAGGTTTTTGTTGTAGTCCTCGATGTTGCGCGCCGAGGCATCGCTGAAGCGCTTGTAGCGGTCGTCCATCTCACGGGTGACCCACTTCAACACGCCGACGATGCGCTCCAGCTCCACAACGACCGGCGCGACCAAGTGCGGGATGCCATTGTAGCCGATCAGCTCGACGCGCTTGGGGTCTACCATGATGAACTTAACCGTGTCGGGCGTATGGCGTGAGATGATCGAGCAGATAATCGCGTTCACCATGACCGATTTACCCGAGCCGGTCGTGCCTGCGATCAGCAAGTGGGGCATCCCCACCAAGTCCGCGCTGACCGGCGCGCCGGAGACGCTCTGCCCCAGCGCAATCGCCAGCGGCGACTTGATCTTGTTGAAGCCCGGCGACTCCATCACGTCGCGCAGGCGCACTGTGGCCGGTTCCTTGTTGGGGACTTCAATGCCGACGTAGCCCTTGCCCGGGACGGGCGCTTCCACCCGGATCGACTTGGCCCCTAAGGCCAACTGCAAGTCTTTGTCGAGCGCAGCAATCGCGCCCACCTTGACGCGCTGCTTCTTGCCGCGTGCGCTCACGTAGTCTGGCTCCACGCCGAACTGAGTGATGACCGGCCCGGTGTTGACCTCCACCACGCGGCCCGGCGCGCCAAAGCTGTTGAGCGTGTCCTCGATGATCTTGGCTTGGCGCAGCAGCAGCTCACGGTCGAACTCTTGCTCGCTGCCGCTGCTCAGTAGGGTGCGATAGTCCGGCTTGCGCCAGACGGGGCGCTGGGCGCGCGTTTGGTTGACGACCGAGCTGCTGAAGGGCACAGTCAGCATGGGCTGCTGAGGGCCGGGCGTGGGCTGCACCGATGGGAGCTGCGACGGCGGCACAACAACTGGCGGCCTATCTGGCTGGACGCGCGGCGGTGGACTGCTGGGCGCGGGCGGGGCGGTGTAGCCGTTGCGCAGCGCGTTGAGCCGGTCGCTGCGGGCGGCGCTGTCGGCGTCAAAGGGGATGCCCGCGGGCGGCGGCACAGCGGCAGCGGGTGTCACAGCGGGCGCGGCTGGCCTCTCAAACGGGATGTGGCCGCTGGCAGGCTGGGCAGGCGGCAGATCATCCGGCGGGATGGTCACACCCCCGTAGGCGACGGTCGTGCTGAGCGGCGGTGTGTCATCCAGCGGCAGCGGCTCGATCAACGGCGGCGGGGCTGGCTCTTGGGTGGCGGAACGGCTGAAGCGCCCCAACAAGCTGCCCGTTGGCAGGCTGAAGCGGCGGCCCGTCTCCGGTGGTGCGGGCGGCGCAGCCACGGCGACCGGCGCAGCTTGGGCAGCGGGCGGGGCGCTTGGCGCGTCCGTGCCGAAGTTGATGCGGATCCCGGGTGGCTCGGCGCTGGCGGCCGCTGCGGCGAGCTTAGCTTGCTCTTCGGCGGCGGCGCGCGCTTTTTCTTCGGCGGCGGCCCGTTCAGCGGCGCGGCGCTCCATCTCAAGCTGGCGGCGGGCACGCTGCGCGGCGGCGCGGCGCTGGATCGACTCACGCACGCTGCGCCCGATGCCGATGACCGCGGCCAACATCTGCGAGGCCGAGGAGCGCGTCGCCAGCATGATCGACACGACGATCATCAGCCCGACCACGACCAAGCCGCCCAACTCCGTAAAGTTGCGGATGAGGAACAGGTACAGCTCCGCGCCGATGGCCCCGCCGCCGGCGCGCAGTTCCTGCCATGAGTAGGTCAGGCGCAGCGCCAACAGCTCTGGCGTGGTGATGGCGGGGTAGCTCAGGCTGTCGATGTACTGCATCAGGATGAGCGCGGCCAGCACGCCGATCACGACGCCCACTACGCGCACCGGGTCAAGCGACGGGGCGGTATCGCCAAAGTGGCGCACCACCAACCACATGCCGATGATGGCCATCGTCAGCGGGACGATGAACGCGCCCCATCCCAGCAGCTCTCCGAGGAAGCGCAAGAGGCCGCGAATGGCAGCTTGCTCACCGCTGAGGGCGCTCAGCCCGAGCAGGCCAGCGCCGCCCAACAGCGAAACGCCGATGATGTCTAACCAGTTGTCGAGCGTCAGGCCGCCCTCCGATTCGACGACCGGGGCGCGGCTGGTGCGCGGGCGAGGCGGCGGCTTGGGCGAGGCCTCCGCGGGTGGGCGCAGGAAGTTGCCGATGCGCGTGAACACGTTGGGGCGCGCGGCTTTGGCCTCTTTGGCAGCGGCTTCTGCGGTCTTGTTGTTGAACACCCCCGCGCGGGCGGCAGGCGCTTTATCTGCCGCAGCGGGCGGTGTATCCGGGTTTTTGATCATCCCCCCCACGCTGGGCAGCGGTTCCTTGCCCCACCTGAAGAAGGGCAAGCGCAGCCCGCCCGGCTTCTTCGCATCGTCGGCTTTGGCTGCGGTTTTTTTCTCAGCTGGTTTTTTCTCAGCCGGTTTTTTCTCGGCGGGCTTGTCGCCATCTTGGCCGCGCTTGAGCATCCCCCCAAGCGCGCCCGTCACTGCGCTGAAGGGGTTTTTCTTTTCACCGTCAGGCGTGGGCTTTTTCTCGTCGGGTTTTTTCTCGGCAGGCTTGTCACCGTCTTTCTTGCCGCCTAGCATCCCACGGAAGCCCCCCATGATGCCGCTTGATTTCTTATCGTCATTTTTGTTGCCTTTGTCCTCCTTCGGGGCGCTTGGAGCCTCAGCTGCGGGCCGCGATGGGCTGCCCGTCGCGGCGGGCGCGCTGGGGCGGCTCAACCCGCTCGCTCCGCTAGTGGGGGGCGTACTGGGGCGGTTCATGCCACCCCCTCCGCCGCCGCTCAGCGGGCTGGGCGAGCGAGGCGCTGAACTGCTGCCACCACCGCCAGCGAGCGGCCCTACGCCGCCGCGCGCGGGTGGGCTGCCGAGGCCGCCCCCGCTGCTTGGGCTGCCAAAAGGCGATACACCCCCGCTGCGAGTGAAGAGGTTGGTGCTGCCTGACCCAAAGCGTGCCGCCCCACCTGCCCCGGGCAAGCCGGACGGTCGCGGCATAAAGCGGCTCGACCCGCTCAGCGATTCGTCGCTGTCGTCCTCATCCAACGAGCGGTACTTCTCGTCGGCGTCGTGGTCGCTGTAGCTGTCCTCGTCGCGCTCCCGCCGATAGCTGGGGTCGTCGTCGTCAGTAAAGACCATAAGCACTAATCCATGCCAGAAACTGGCGTGGCCAACATTACCATAACCATAGCACAATCAGGCTGATTTGTGAACCCTTGATAGCACAAATGATCTAGGTTCATGAGCTGCCTTTCAACTAGGCGGGGGCAGGGCGTGCAGGTCTTCGAGCAGGATCATCCCTTGACTGAGGGCGTTCAGCGCCGCACCGTTGCGGTCACGCGCTTGGGTCTTGGTCATGAGGGTTGCGATTGTCTCAATGAGAACCGCCTGAGTGAGCGCCAGCGCCGCGCAGATCTGCTCATCGCTGTAGCCCTTCGCAATATGCAGCAGGATGCGCGCCTCGACCTCGTTCAGGCGGTTGGGGTCGTTGGTGGTCATGTTGGCGACGACTTTCTCCGCAATGCCGCGCCCCATGACGATCTCACCCTCCAGCACCTTGCGGATGCTCTCAATGAGCTTTTCTTCGTCGATGGACTTTAAAAGGTAGCCATGAGCGCCGCTGCGCAGGGCGCGCATGATGTATAGGTCATCCTCACGGCCAGAGAGGACAAGGATCTTGGTGTTGGGGGCATAGCGACGCACGTCGGCGATGATGTCGAGGCCGCTCTTGCCGGGCATATTTAGGTCAAGCAGCAGCAGGTCAGGCTGCACGGTCATCGTCTGGGAGAGGGCGGCCTCGCCGTCGCCTGCCTCGGCGATGACGATGAACTCGTCGTTCTGCTCAAGGTAGCTGGCCAGCGTGCGGCGCAGCAGCACGTGATCATCCGCCATGACGATGCGGGTGGTGCGCTTGCGCGGCGTGATGTCTTGCAGGCGGTCGGTCTGCGGGCGATGACGCAGGGCGGCCTGCGCCTCGCTGGTGGTCTGGGTTTCGAGGGTAGCGTAGAGCGCATCGGCCAGCGCGCGCGCTGTCTGGAAGCGGCGTTCAGGCTTCTTCTCGAGCGTCTTGAGGATGACGCTCTCGAGCGCGCCGGGCAAGTGCGGCGCAAGGCTGCTGGGGGCAGGCGGCGCTTGCTGCACGTGCTGGATGAGCAGGGCGGTGATGTCGTCAGCGTTGAAGGGCAGCTCACCGGTGGCCATCTCGAACAGCACGATGCCGAGGCTGTAGATGTCGGTGCGGCGGTCGAGCGGCAGGCCCTGCGCCTGCTCCGGCGAGATGTAGGCGGGCGTGCCGATGACCATGCCGGGCGCGGTGACGCGCATCGCCTCCCGCGGGAGCGCCAGCCCCAGATCCATGATCTTGATCTGGCCGTCGGGCGTCACCTTGATGTTGGCCGGTTTGATGTCGCGGTGGATGATGTCGCGCTCATGGGCGTAGGCCAGCGCATTGGCGATCTGCGCGCCGAGCCGCACCACCATCTCGGGCGTGGCAGGGATGTACTCCGTCAGCGCTTCCCCGTCAACATACTCAATCACCAAGTAGCTGCGGTCGTTATCCTCTTGGCGGTCGTAGATTGCCATGATATTCGGATGGTTGAGTTGGGCGGCAGCCATCGCCTCTTGGAAGAAGCGCTTGCGCGTCGTCTCGCGCACGTGTGGCAGCAGCACCTTCAGCGCCACTTCGCGGTTGAGGTAAGTATCCAGCCCTTTGTAGACAGTAGACGTCGCGCCCTCTCCGAGGTAGCTGCGGACTTCGTAACGGCCGTTTAGCTTCTGCCCGATTAGATTCGTCATGCTGTACTGCGCCTAATCCTGAATCATACATACTAAGAATACCCCACTTCAAGAAAATGCGCTTGCTCTGAGAGCGCATGCTGAGGCACAGCTGGCGGCACAGCACGCCGCCCCCAACGCGCCACTGGCCCTGAACGGCGCACAGGATTTTGCTGTGCTCTTGAGGTTCAGGTAAGTGCATTCTTGTCATAGATCGTGTAAAATGACCGGTGGTATCTTTGGTCTCAATCATTCTGCACAAAACCCTGTCAGCGTCAGGGGTGCTACGGCTGAGGAGTTGCGCTGTGGGTAAATCTCGAATCGATCAATTGATGGAACGCTTGCGCGATTTGCAGGCCAGCAGTGGCGATGTGGAGGCAGCGGCCATCGTCAGCGTGGATGGGTTAAGCATGGCATCGTCCCTGCCGCCCGGCATCGAGGAAGATCGCGTCTCAGCCATGTCGGCCGCCATGCTCTCGCTGGGCGAGCGCATTGCCAGCGAGCTGGCGCGTGGCGAACTGGAACAGGTCAACGTTAAGGGTGACAACGGCTACGTCATCCTGACGAGCGTCGGTGAGGAAGCCGTGCTGACAGTGCTCTGCCGCAAGGACGCCAAGCTGGGCCTCATCCTGCTGGATGTGACCCGCGCCGTTTCCGCCTTGGAGAAGCTCGTCTAGCGCTCGCGCTATGTCCATCGAACTCAGCGGCCTCCATTACCCCAATCGGCTCGCCCGCTCTTTTTTTGTGGCGATGGACGACGTTATGGGGAAGCATGGGCTGAGTGCGCTGCTGCAGCTGGCCGATCTGCCGCAGTTCGAGGGCAGCTTCCCACCGGATGATCTGGCGCGTGCCTTCGACTTCGCCTATATCTCCGCCCTCAACGTCGCGCTGGAGGACATGTACGGCCAGCGCGGCGGGCGCGGCATGGCGCTGCGGATCGGCAGCGCGGCCTTTGCGCAGGGCTTCAAGAACTTCGGCGCGCTGCGCGGCTTGTCCGACCCGCGCTTCCGCAGTCAACCGTTGGAGAAGCGCACCGAGCTGGGGCTGAAGGCGCTGGCCCACGTGCTGACGCACTTCACGGATCAAACGTCACATGTCGACGTGCAAGAGCAGACCTTCACCTTCCGTTGTGAGTTCTGCCCGTTTGCTTATGGCCGCGTCTCGGATAAGCCGGTGTGCCATGCGATGGTTGGCATCTTGCAGGAGTGCTTGCGGCTGGCCAGCAACGGCTATGAGTTCTACGTCCGCGAGACGGCTTGCCGTGCCTGTGGCGACAGCGAGTGTATCTTCCGCATCAACAAAGCGCCGATGGGAGGCAAGTAGACCATGCCCCGACTGCTGCTTGTTGAAGACGACATCGACCTTGCCGAGATGATCGCCTCTTACTTCAGCCTGCGCAGCTATGAGGTGGACACGGCCGCTTGGGCCTCGGAAGCCATTGAGCTGACCGCCCAGCGCAGCTACCAGCTCATCATCCTCGACATCCGCTTGCCCGACTTGGACGGTTTCACGCTGTGCCGCAAGCTGCGCGAGCAAGGCCGCACCAAAGAGACGCCCATCCTATTTTTGACCGAGCGCAGCGCTCGCAGCGACCGCATTCAAGGCCTTGAGCTGGGCGTGGTCGATTACATCACCAAGCCCTTTGACCTGCAGCTCATGGGCCTGCGCGTCCGCAACATCCTCCAACGGGTGAGCGGCCTTGAGACGCTGCACGGCGTGACCGACTTGCCCGGGCCGCAGGTTGTCGATGAGAAGCTGGCTGAACTGCTGGCCAGTGATCAACCGTGGACGATTCTCTCGTTTGCGATCGTCGGGCTGGGAGACTTCCGCGAGCGGGTGGGCTTCGTGGAGGCGGATGACGCGCTGCGCGCGCTCGCACTCATCGTGCGCAACGCCGTGAACGAAATTCAGTCCGACGACGTGTTCATCGGCCATGCCAACGACGCAACAATCCTCGTCATCACCAAGCCAGCGATGGCGCAGGCGCTTTACAGCGCTATCAGCCGCCGGATCGACGTCTCGCGCGCGTTTGAGGCCGCCGCCCAAGATCACAGTGGCTACGTGCGGCCGCGTCTCATCAGCGGCATCTATCAGCGCCCTTCCCAGCTGCCGTCGGACGTGGCCAGTTTGAAGAAGGCTATCGTCCGCGCTACCAGCGAGTGATCAGCGCTGCGGCTCGATGCTGATGCCCGTATCGCGCAGCTTTGGCAGCAGATCCGGTTGGATCGACGCGACTCGGTAGACCTCGCCCACGTCGCGGCTCGTCAGCAGCCCCTTGAACTCGCCATGTTCCACCACCGGCAGCACGTCGATCCCCTGCCGCATCATCTCTTGCTGGGCGTGGACGAGCGCCGCATCCGGCGCGAGGGGCTGAATGTGAGTCGTCATGGCGGCGCTGACGGGCGTGTTGGGCGTGTGCTTGCTCAAGCCGTCGATCAAATTCTTGTAGGTCAGCAGGCCTTGCAGGCGTTGGCCATCGCACACGGGGAAGTCGGATTGAAAGCCCGTCACGACGTGCTCGACCGCTTCGGCCAGCGTCGTCTCAGGGGTGAGGACGCGCACGCGGCGCGAGTAGGCATGGCGCACCGTCAGGTCGCGCAGGACGTGGCGCACCTGAACCTGCTGGTTTTCTTGACCCGCGCCCATATAGATGAAAATCGCCACCAGTATGACGAAGAACGCGCCGCTCAGGAACCCCCACAGGCCGATGATCCACGCCAGCGCTTGACCAATGCCGACCGCAATGGCCGTGGCGCGCGGGTAGCTCAGCCGCGTCGCCAGCAGCGCCCGCAGCACGCGCCCGCCATCCATCGGGAAGGCGGGGATGAGGTTGAAGAACGCCAAGAACAAATTCGCGACGAACACGTAGTTGAACACCGAGGCCACGCTGAGCGTCTGCATCTGCGCGAGTCCCTCCACGGGGTCGGCGAAGCGTCCCGCCAGCCCGAACAACGCATCGAGTGCCAGCAGCACCGCCGCAAGCGCAAAGTTGACCGCAGGCCCAGCAATGGCGATTACGAACTCCTGCATCGGCTTCTCAGGGATGCGCTTGAGCATGGCCACGCCGCCAATCGGCAGCAGCACGATCTCCTCAACCTCGATCCCGTAGTTCTGTGCGGCGATGCTGTGCCCCAGCTCGTGCAGCACCACAATCCCGAACAAGATCAAGATCACAATGACGCCAAACAGCGCGCCTTCCCACCCCAGCCCAGTGAACAACCCAAACTGAAGCATCGCCCAGATCAAGATCAACGGGAACGTGAGATGCACCCGCAGTTGAATCCCACGGATCGTAAACAAGCGGATAGAATCACGCATAGACACCGCCTTTCATCGCTGACGATATGGATAGTAACATTGCGAGCGCGCGCTGACAACTAAGGGGACAGTGAGACACGGCAGGCCTCACCCCTAAATCCCCTCTCCGGGCGGAGAGGGGACTTAGCCCCCTTCTCCCCCCGGAGAAGGGGGGTGGGGGTTGAGGCCCTCACACACCCTTACAATCGCTGCAACAACTGTGTCCATCTCATTTACAACTTGATCGTTAGGCACTCTCAGCTAAATCCCCGTGTGGCAGGCCTCACCCCTAAATCCCCTCTCCGGGCGGAGAGGGAACTTTTGCCTTTTCTCCGGGTGGCCGCAGGCAGGCCACATCGTGGCCGCAGGCAGGCCACATCGTGGCCGCAG
>JBDNCV010000130.1:0-11194 GCA_046719465.1 Anaerolinea sp. | reverse complement strand
GTCGACCGCGCCGAGCCGCGTTTGACCGAGGCGCTCAGCCGCAGCAGCACAGCAGAAGGCCGCGCCCGCTGCACCCTCGGCTTAGCGACCTGTGCGCGGCTGCGGGATAACTCCAATCAAGCCGAGCGCCTGCTGCGCGAAGTGTCCGCCAGCGCTCATGTGCCCTCGCGGGCGCTGGCGCTGCTGGGGCTGGGCAACCTTGCAGGTGAAGCGGGTGATGTCGCCGCCGCGATCAGCTACAGCGAGCAAGCCCTTGCGAGCGACGGCTTAAGCGCCCTACAGCAGGCGCGCACGCTGCAAGCCGTTGGCCTCACCTACGCTGACCTCAACAAGCTGCCCCTCGCGGTGGAGCGGCTGGCGCAAGCCGTGGAACTGGCTGCAACCGTTGACACCCGCGAGCAAGCCCGCGCCCTCACCTCGCTAGCGGGGGTTTACTTCGTGCGCGGCGGCTATGACGAGGCGCGCGCCTGCTTCATTCACCGGTTGGCGCTGGCCGTCGACAAGCGCGACCTTGCCAACAGCGCGCGCGTCCTCGGCAATCTGGGGCGCATCAGCACGCTCACCGGCCAACACGCTGCGGCCGAGCGCCTGCTGGGTCTGGGGCTGCGCCTCGCTCAGCGCATTGAAGCGTCGCTCGCCGAAGCAGGGATCGCTCTCAACCTCGGGCTGCATGCGCTGGCCGTGGATCAACCAGCGCTCGCCCTGAGCGCGTTTGAGACCGCCGCCCGCGCCGCTCAAGCCAGCAGCAGCCCCGCGCTGGAGGTGCAGGCTGCGCTGTACCAACTTGTTACACAGGCGCAGCTTGGGCAGCGCGCCCCCGATGAGGCCCTGAATGGGCTGAGCGAACTTGCCACGGCTTCAGACGACCCGATCACGCAGGCGCTCATCGACTACTGGCGCTGGAAGCTCGACCCTACGCAGACCGACGCCGCGCAGCGCGCCGCCGCCGTCTACGCCGAGGCCTACGCGCTCACCCAAGACGTCGAGATGAGCCAGCGCCACGAGGAACTCACTGGGGAGCGGCTGCCTGCGCCTGCGCTCCCGCCGCTGCCCGCATCAGTGACTGCCCCCGCCGTTGACCTCGACACGCTGCTGACGGCGCTCAGCGCGCTGCTGCCCTCCTAGATCAACCCCTTGAGTGCGCTATAATCTACAGAGCAGTAGATAATCGTCTTATTGAAGGGGTTTTGAGGATGAACTTACAGCAGCTTAGCGCGGTGGTGACAGGCGGCGCATCCGGACTCGGTGAGGCAACCGTCAAGCGGTTGGTGGCGCACGGCGCGCGCGTCGTCATCGTCGATCTAAACTATGGGCGCGGCAAGCCGCTGGCTGAATCGTTGGGGGATGCTGCTACCTTCGTCGAGGCTGACGTGAGCAGCGAGGCCGACATGCAAAAGGCCGTGGAGACGGCCAAGCAGGCGTTTGGCGGGGTGCACGTGCTGGTCAACGCGGCGGGCATTGGCAGCGCCATCAAGACGGTCGGCAAGGAGGGGCCGCACCCGCTGGAGATCTTCGAGCGCGTCATCAAGGTGAACCTCATCGGGACGTTCAACGCGATTCGCCTGTGCGCGGCGGCCATGACGGCCAACACCCCCAACGAACACGGTGAGCGCGGCGTGATCATCAACACGGCGTCGGTGGCGGCGTTTGACGGGCAAATTGGGCAGGCCGCTTACAGCGCTAGCAAGGGCGGCATCGTCGGCATGACGCTGCCGATTGCGCGCGATCTGGCGCGGGACGGCATCCGCGTGATGACGATTGCCCCGGGCTTGTTCGATACGCCGCTGCTGGCAGGCCTACCGGAGCCTGCGCGGATCAGCCTCGGCCAGCAGGTTCCGTTCCCGCCGCGCCTCGGCCAACCCGACGAGTACGCGCACCTCGTGCAAGCGATCATTGAGAACCCGATGCTCAACGGCGAGACCATCCGCCTTGACGGGGCAATCCGCATGGCCCCACGTTAAATCTAACCTGACTCCACAGGGGGCAAGGCATGCCTTGCCCCTACCCTTTGCCTCGCTTGGCGCTGTGTTTGGCCTCGGCCTCGCGTGCTAGCCAGCGCTGGACAAGCGCCTCAGCCTCAGCGGGCGTGTAGAGGTAATGCATCCCCCGCTGCCGAACGATCTCATAAAGCGCCAGCGCCGCCGCCACGCTCACGTTGAGCGACTGCACCATCCCCGCCATTGGGATCACCACGCGCGTGTCCGCGAGCGCCTCGGCGACAGCGCTCAAGCCGTGGCGCTCATTGCCGATGAGCAGCAGCAGGCGTTCATGGCGCAGGTCAGCTACAGGCAGCGGCACAGCATCCGGCGCGGCCACCGTCGCCACCACATGGCAGCCCTGCGCTTTGAGCTGCGTCAGCACGGCTTCCGTGCCGCCCTCATACAGCGTGTAGTCGATCCACTTGGCGGCGCTGCGGCTGGCAAGCGCGCCGGCCTCGCGCGGGTCGAAGGCCTCGCGGCTTTGGCACATGAACCCCAACGACTGCACGCCGAACGCATCACAGGTGCGAGCAATCGCGGCGAGGTTGAACGGGTTGTAAACGTCCTCCATGAGCACCATGAGGCCGCGCTGGCGCGCTGCCGCCACCTCACGCATCCGCTCGGCGCGTGCTTCGGTCACAACGTCGGCTTCTTCAAGATGAGCATTATCGGGGTGAATTTGACGGAGCGGGCGGCGCATGGCAAACGTC
This sequence comes from Anaerolinea sp., assembly GCA_046719465.1. Lineage (GTDB taxonomy): Bacteria > Chloroflexota > Anaerolineae > Aggregatilineales > Phototrophicaceae > JANWYT01. Next base: position 8,505 of record JBDNCV010000130.1, on the reverse strand, counting down.
GGGTAATCTCGATACTTGTTTTCACGATCTCCCTATAATGATAGGTAAGAATATCATCACTTGTTAGGGGGATCGTATGCGACGTTTGGGGATCTTTGTAGGGGCGCTGACGCTGCTGGCGCTGTTCGTCAGCCCGACGCTGGCTGTATCAGGCGTGCCAATCTCATATCACTACGACTGGCAGACTCGTACGCTCATCAAGAATTATCGCATGCCCGATCAAGAGTCAATCATCTTGCCTATTCCGCCAGACGCTTACCTCGACGCCAATAACTTCGCTGTCCGCCCGGATGGGATGGAAGTGATTTACTGCTACTCGGCCAGTTATGATCCGCCTACTTTTACGCTGGTGCGCTTCAACCTAGCCACTTACTCGGTCATTTGGGAGCGCACCTTAGACGGCCAGCGCTGCGGCCTCGGCCCGGGGGCCTATGTCAACGATGAGGTGTCGTTCATGATGGGGGTGATCGTCCGCTACCCGTGGGAGGACGCGCCGCTGGCGCTGGGGCCGATTCGCTGGCGCTACGACGCCTACAGCCTCGCAGACGGCAGCTTGTACTTCGACTTTGACGAGTACATGATGCCCACACTAGATGACTCGGTGGGCTGGTTGGGTGTCACCTACCGCGCTAATCCCCCTAGTGATTTCGTGTTCAAAATGGAACCCATCGCCATCGAAGGCAGTGGTTACGATGGGCGTGTGTTCCGTTGGGACGGGGGCGCGACCGTCTCGGAGCTGAACCCCACCCCTGCCAAAGGCAGCGCGATTGTCACCCCATGGGGCGAAGTGTTCTACATGGACATCGATTACTCGCTGCCCTACACCGAACCAACCATCCCTTACCTACCTGAACGGAACATCGTCCGCGTCAGCCGCTTTGACGGCAGCGAAACGCGCACCGTGTTCCACGAAGGCAGCGGGATTATCGTGGCCGTGGACGTGATCGGCGCGGAGGGCATCCAAATCACGTACATGTCGAACGCATCTGAACTCGGCATTGACCCGACGATCAGCCCGCTCTACACCGTCGTGGACATCTACCGCGATGGCAGGGTGGATATGGCAGGCGTGAACGAAACAACGCTGCGCCCCGTGCGCGTGTGGACGCGCGACGTCGGCGTTGCGTTCTCTCCATTCCCTGCGTGGTTATCCCCCACATTGGGCGAGCCACCGACCACGCCCGGCCTATCCCCCAGCATGCCCAGTCTGGACGCCAGAGCCACCCTCCATTACAGCTACAGCACACAGTCGCTCGTGCTCAACTACTTGATGGGCACGGAGGCTTACTTCCCGTTGGGCTTGGCGCCAGATGTCTACGTCAACGATTTTGCCATCGACCCCAGCGGCAGCACCGTCATCATGTGCTTCCCAGAGTTCCGCGCGGGGCGTGACCGTCCCATCATCCGCGTGATCGCGCAAGACATCGTCAGCGGGCTGCCCTACTGGTCAGAGACCTACGACGGAATCGCCTGCTCTTTGGGGCTGGGATCATATGCCAACGACGGCTCCAACTTTGCGATGGGCTTGATCCTCGGCTACCCGTGGGATCCCGCGCCCGGCTTTGTCGGCCCGTATCAGTTCACCTATGGCCTGTACAGCGCCGCAAACGGCGCGCTGGTGCGCCAGCTCGACCTCAGCTATGTGCCGTTCTCCGACCCCACGCAGTCCTACGCCTTCGACACGCTGCGCAACACGGGCACCCAAACGCTCTTTAACCTGCGCACAGTCAACATCGAAGGGCCGGGCACGCCGCAGGGCACCTATGAATGGGACGGCATGTTCGGCATCACGTGGCGGGGCAGCGAGGCCGCCCAGTTCGCCGCCCTGCCGCTGCCCAACGGTGAGGTGTTCTGGCCGGACTTTGACGCGACGCGCCCCTCTGTGCCAGAGTTCGGCTCAGGATACATCCCGCCGTTCAACGTCGTGCGCTACCTGCGCGACGGCGTAACGCGCACGCTGTACGCCAACAGCACCCAAGTTATCCAAATGGTTGACCCGTGGCAGAACGGCGCAGTACGCATCACCCTGTTGACGAACCCGCTCATCGACTTTGGCGAGTACATCTACAGTTTCTTGATCTTGCAGCGCGACGGCGTGGCCATCGGGCCGTTCGGGAGCGTGACAGGCTACCCCCCCACGCTGGTATGGATGAACCCCAACACAGCCGTTGGGGCTGCCGCCATGCCCTCGTTCGTCGTAGAGGCGATGAGCGCCCCACCCGCCGCCACAATGGCCCCTGCGCCCTCCGCCGTCACCTGCCCGGGGTTCATGCCGTCACGGCTGCGGCCCGGTGGGCGTGGGCGCGTCACGCCGGGCGCGGGCAACCGCCTGCGCACCGACCCCTCCACCAGCGCCGCGCAGATCGGCCTCATCCCGGGGAGCGCTGCCTTCGATGTGCTGGCAGGCCCCGTCTGCGATCCAGCCGGCCGCGCGTGGTTCCAAGTCGCCTACAGCGGCCTCATCGGCTGGACAGCCGAAGGTCAAGGCAGCGAATACTGGACGGAGCCGCTCCCCTGAAAACCGCAGGGGCAAGTGAACAGGCGTCAGGGGACAGGGGACAGTGCGCCGCTGTCCCCTGTGTTTACCTTCAACTTTCAACTAGTTGAACGCCGGACGCTAAAGCATCCGGCTGCAACACGCCCCCTGAAGGGGGCTTCAGCCCCCGCGCGCCAGCCAGAGGCTAAAGCCTCTGGCGCACGGCCACCTTCTGCTGCGGCTTAGACACTCCCTGCGATTTTGGAGCGTCTAATGTGGTGGTGATGCGCAATCGACCCCTCACCCTGTCTGGCCTGCGGCCAGCCTGTTCCTCTTCCACACGGTGCGAGGGGCAACACCAGCTATGTTCGACATTCCCTCTAGCTCAACCCAATCGACACAAACTTTGTTTCAAGGTATTCGTAGAGGCCCTCGCTGCCCATCTCGCGCCCGAAGCCGCTTTGCTTCATCCCGCCAAACGGCGCATTCGCCGTGGAAGGCACTAGATCGTTGACGCCGATCACGCCGAAGCGCAGCCCTTCATACGCGCGCGTGATCGTCGTCAAGTCGCGCCCGATGATGTAACCCGCCAGCCCGTAAGGGGTGTTGTTGGCCAATTGGATGCCCTCCTCAAGGGTGTTAAACGTCATCACCGGCATGACCGGCCCAAACACCTCATCGCACATGATGAGCATGTCGTCACGCAGCCCCGTCAAGAGCGTTGGTTGGTAGAAATAACCGCGCTCAGCGCCGCGCACCCCGCCCAAAACGGTCACTGCGCCTTTGGCCACCGCATCCTGCACGAACAGCTCCACCTTGTCGCGGCCTGCGGCGCTCACCATCGGGCCGTTGGTCACATCCGCACGCAAGCCGTCACCTACAACCAGCTTGCTGATGGCGTGTTTGGTGGCCTCCATGAAGTCCTCATAGATGTTTTGCTGCGCGTAAAAGCGCGCAGGCGAGACGCACACCTGCCCGTTGTTGCGGAACTTGGCCGCCACCGACATCTGCGCGGCTTGCTCTATGTCGCAATCGTCGAAGACCAACACCGGGGCGCTGCCGCCCAACTCCAGCGACAAGCGTTTGATGCCGTCAGCAGCGTGGCTCATCAGGATGCGCCCGACGCGCTGCGACCCCGTAAAGCACACCTTTTCCACCAGCGGATGCTTGACCAGCGCCTCGCCCATGCTTGCGGGATCGCCATTGATGAGGTTGATCACCCCGTCAGGAATGCCCGCCTCGGCCATGAGGTTGACCAGCGCCATCGCGCTCATAGGCGTGAGTTCGCTGGGGCGGCCCACAATCGTACAGCCTGCCGCCAGCGCTGCCGCCCAGTAGCGCGCCTGCAGATACGCAGGGAAGTTCCACGCGGTGATCGTCCCGATGACGCCCATCGGCATATACGTCACAAGCAGGCGCTTGTGCGCTGCCCGCGAGGGGATCGTCCGCCCGTAGGCGCGCTTGCCCTCCTCAGCAAACCATTCAAACAGCTGGGCGCTGGCCGTCCACTCGGCGCGCGTCTCAACAAGTGGCTTGCCACACTCACGGGTGATGATCGGCGCGAGGTCATCGATGCGTTCGTAGATAAGGCGCGCCACCCGCATCAGCATCTCGCCGCGCTCATAGGCCGTGAGGCGGCTCCACTTAGGGAAGGCGCGATGCGCTGCCTGCACTGCTCGATCCACCTCACGCGCGTCGCCAAACGGAACCACTGCTACCACTTCCTCGGTGGCGGGGTTGATCACCTGCCACGTCCCCCCATTGAGCGCCTCACACCACTGGCCGTCGATGAACTGCTTATACTCCACGCTTATCTCCTTCAGTCTGTTGTCTAGGTTGATTGTACCGCTCTCATCGGGAACGCGGATCAAGCCAACTGCGCAGCCCCTCCACGACGAGGTTCACCCCCAAAATGACCAAAAAGATTGCCAAGCCCGGGAAGGCCGCCAGCCACCAATAGAGGAACTTGCGCTGCCCCGCTGCCACCATCGCGCCCCACTCCGGCGTGTTGATGTCTACGCCGAGGCCAAAGAAGCTGAGCGCGGCCAGCAGCAGCAAAATGCTGCCGATGTCGAGCGCGGCGGTGATGAGGACGGGGGTCAAAGCGTTGGGGACGACGTGCCGCCACAGCACGCGCAGCTCGTGCATACCCTGCGCGCGCGCGGCCAGCACGAACTCTTGTGAGCGCAGCGTCAGCACCTGCGCCCGCATCAAACGCGCGTAGACCGGCCACAGCACGACACACGCTGCAATCAGCATGTTCGTCAGGCTGGGGCCGAGGATGGCCGCAATCGCCAGCGCCAGCACCAGCCCGGGAAAGGCCATCGTGACATCAGCCACCCGCATAATCAGCGCCCCCAGCCACCCCTCAAAATAACCCGCGACCGCCCCCAGCGTCGTCCCGATGAGGAAGACCGCCGCGACCACCGCCACCGCCGCTGGGATCGACACGCGCGCCCCATAGACCACGCGGCTGAAGACATCCCGCCCCAACTCATCCGTGCCGAACCAATGCGCCGCCGACGGTGGTTGATTGCGCGCTTCGCGGCGCGTGTCCACCGCGTTGGGGTCATGGGTGGCAATGATCGGCGCAAAGACAATGCACAAGCTAAACCACAGCAAAATCAAACCACCCGCCCACAGCATCGGGCGCTGACGAATTTGCCGCCACACACCTCGCAGCCCCAGCGGGCGCACCTGCGCAGGCGCAGTCTGTAAGGCATTCGCTCGCATTGTCAACCGCTCCGCACGCGCGGATCCACCACGCCGTAGAGGATGTCCACCAAGAGGTTCACTAAGATGTAGCCCGTCGTGACGAGGATCGTACCGCCTTGAATGGCGGGGTAATCGAGGTGGATCGACGCATCCACCAAGTACTTGCCGACCCCGGGCCAGTCAAACACTGTCTCGGTCATGACCGCACCGCCGATCAAACTGGCAAAGGCCAGCCCAATGAGCGTGATCAGCGGCAGCAGCACATTGCGCAGCGCATGCCGCACGACTACGCCGCGCTCGCTGAGGCCTTTGCTGCGCGCCGTGGTGATGTAGTTCTGGCGCATTTCTTCGATGATCGCTGCCCGCGTCAGGCGGAACACAATCGAGAGCGTGAAACCACCCAGCACCACCGTCGGCAGCACCAACTGTCCCAAGATGCGCCAGAAGCCGTTAATATCCCCTACGAGCAGCGCATCCAGCGCCACAAAGCCGGTGGCATACGGTGGCGGCGACATGCGCGCGGGCAGCCTGCCCGGCCCCGCTGCAATGTTCAGGTGATACCAGAACACGGTCAGCAAGATGAGGCCGATCCAGAAGGGTGGCAGGGAAGCGTTGACCAGCGAGAGCGTCCATGCGCTGCGATCCAACAGGCTCCCCGGGCGCAGCCCCGCCAGCAGCCCCAGCGGAACCCCCACCACCACCGCGAAGATCACTGCGCTCAGCGCCAGCTCCAACGTGGCGGGCAGGCGCACCAGCAGATCCTCGCGGACGGGGCGGCGGGTTAAGAACGACGTACCCAGATCGCCGCGCAGCAGGTTGGCCACATACGTAAGGTACTGCTCTGGCAGCGAGCGATCCAGCCCCCAGCGGGCGATGGCGTTCTCGCGCGCTTGCGGGTTGCGAAAACCCGTATCAGGCAAGATCACGGTCAAGGGGTCAACTTGGATCAAGTTGTAGAGGGTGAACAGCACCAGCGTCACCCCCAGTAACATCACGATGCCCACCGACAAGCGGCGGAGAATGTAGGCAGTAAAGCTCATTGCTTACAACCTTGCTGGCCGTGGGCGCGGGGGCGAAGCGCAGCCGCCTCGCCCCCAATGCAACCTAGCGGCTCAGTTCTTGGTAGCGCACCTTTTGGATCGGGTGGAACACGTAGCCTTGCAGCGACGCAGACACCGCATCCACCACTTGCGGCTGGTACAACACGCTGTAAAGCGCCTGCTCGGTAATGGCTGCGTTGAAGCCCACTACTGCCATCTCGCGCATGGCAGGCGGCGCGAACAGCGTGGCGAATGCGGCCTCGGCAATCGCGGGGTCAGCGAGGCGGATGTAACGCGCGATGTTCTGGAAGTCGGCCACACCGTAGAGCACCGTCCAGTTGGTGGGGTCGAAGAAATCAGCAGAGAAGTTGCCGAGGAAGGCGTCGTATTGGCCCGCGTTGCGCCCCGTCAAATAGACGCTCGGTGGGTCGATCTGAACATTGAGGGTGATGCCCGCTTCAGCCAGATCAGCCGTCAGCTTGGCCGCCAGCACGTCCGGCGTGACGCCGCCCAGCGGCAGCGTCGACATGTTGAGGTTGATCGTCACGCCATCTGCGAAGCCTGCCTCGGCCAGCAGTGCGCGTGCCGCCTCCACGTTGCGCTCATAGCGCACGGCTTCTGAGGCCGCCCCACCGAGGATGCCAATCGGCACGACCCCGCCCGGGCGCACGGCCAACCCGCCCAGCAGCCCGTCGATGATGCCGTCATAGTCGATGCTCAACATGACCGCCTGCCGCACGCGCACGTCCGACAGCGGGGATTCTGGGTTCGATGGAGACAGCGCCAAGTAAACAATGGCAAGTGACTGACCAATTTCAAGGTTGAGGTTGGGGCTGGCCTCGATCGCATCGGCAAGGTCTTTATCGAGGTTCTGAGCGATGTCCACGTCGCCACGCTCTACCAGCTGCAGGGCGGTCGTGCTGTCGTTGGCTTGGCGCAGCGTCACACCGGCGATGGCTGGCGGGTTGCCCGCCCAGTAGTTGTCGTTGCGCACCATCGTCAGCTCAACTTCGGGTGTCCAGCCAGTGAGGATGAACGGCCCGCTGCCCGCCGAATTCTGATTGAGCCATTCGGTCGCTGTGTCCTGCGAGGGGTCGAGGCTGCCACCGTTGGCAATCACCAATTGGCTGTCGAGGATGCTGAACGAGGGCAGCGCCGTCAGCACGTCGAAGAACGGGATGGGCAGCGGGAACACCGCGTTCGACAAGCGCACCTCCACCGTCAGATCGTCTACCGCCACCACATCGCCCACGAACAGGTTGAACACCTGCGCTGGCTCATTTTGGAAGTTCTGGACGCGCTTCCAAGAGAACACGACGTCGTTGGCCGTCAGCGGGTTGCCCGAGGCGAACGTCACCCCCTCGCGCAGCTTGAACGTCCACGTGAAGCCGTCCTCGCTCACGGTGTGGCCGGTGGCCAAGTTGGGGATGAGCGGCTGTGACGGGTCAGGGGGAAGCTCATAAAGGCGCTCATACACAGTGTAGAACACGGAGAGATTGGTACTGCTGCCATTGCTGGCGATGTCGAGCGATTGCAAGTCGCTGATATTGGTAGCGACGATTACCACATCATCGCTCTGTGCGCTCAACGGCAGCACCAACAAGCAAGCTGCGAACAAAAGCACTAGTTTTTTCATAGGTCAAATCCGTTGAATATCAATCAATCGTTAGATGGAGTGTATGAAGAATCGTGCTTTTCGTCAAGCAATTGACAAAACTTGGTTGCTAATGTTAGGATTCAACAAATGTCCATCAACTGTTTGATGAATTTATGACAATCAAGACACGCAAGCTCTCTGCGAGTGAAAGTTATCAACGCATCATAGAGGCGGCCACGCAGTTGTTCGCCGAGCATGGGTATCACGGCGTGTCCATGCGCGACATTGCCGCCGTCGTTGATTTGAACATCGCCACCATCAGCTACCACATCGGCAGCAAACAAGAGCTGTACCGTGAAGTGCATCAACGTGCCTACCTGACGGAAGAGGCCGCGCTGCGCCCTTACCTCGAGGACGTGCCCGACGAAGTCATCCGCGACCGCCGTTCCTTCCGCGACCTGCTGCTGCGCCTGACGAACGCTCACATCGAGCTTGGCCTTGCTCATCCCGAAATCCCACGCCTGCACGTGCGCCGCTGGCTGGCGCAGCACGACGACGCGCTGCCCAACTATCACGATGAGTTCTCCCTGCCCATCTATCAAGCACTCAAGACCCTGCTCGACCGCGCCCACGCCGCCGGAACCATCGACATCACCGGCCTCGACGTGTCGCTGTTT